>NZ_JAHUBR010000001.1:1816537-2119293 GCF_025376885.1 Pseudoruegeria sp. SHC-113 | reverse complement strand
CAGCGCGCCCGAGGTCAGCGGGCCGGTGGCGATGATCCAATGGCCGTCGCGGGGCAATTCGCTGATTTCGCCGTATTCCACGCGCACGTTGGGGTGCGCCTTCAGCTTGGCTGTCACGTCCTCGGCGAAGGGCTCGCGGTCCACCGCGAGGGCGGAGCCTGCGGGCAGGGCATGGCGATCGGCCATCTCCATGATCAGCCCCTTGGCCGCGCGCATTTCCCAATGCAGCAGGCCAACGGCATTCTGCTCGTCGTCGTCAGACCGGAAGGAGTTGGAGCAGACCATCTCGGCGAGGTTGCCGGTCTGGTGGGCGAAGGTGGCCACGGCGGGGCGCATCTCGTGCAGCACCACGGGCACACCGGCTTCGGCGGCCTGCCACGCGGCTTCGGATCCGGCCATGCCGCCGCCGATGATATGGAGCGTCTCTGTCATGGGCGGGGATGTAGGGGATGTGCCGGGCAAAGAAAAGGCCCCACGTGGGGGCCCTCTGCATTCCTGCGCGCCTTGGTTAGCGGCCCTCGAAGATGTCGGAGAAGAGGTTGCGATCTTCTTTCTTCTTCGCGCCGTTGGTGGCGGTGTCATTGCGGCCGGGCTGATGCGTGCCGACGATGGCGATGGGCGGCGGCAGATCATTCGCCGCCTCGGCGCGGATCTGGGCACGCAGCGCGTCGGCAGAGATGCGGCGCTGTTCATAGCGGCTGGGCACGATCCGGCGCGGGGTCACGCGGCGGCCAAAGCGCAAGGCCCGCCGACGGGACATGGCCGGCCCCGTATAGGTGAGCATCAGCGCGCCCACCATCACGAGATCGCGCCAGAATTCCACGATGTTGATCGGCCCTTCGAGCACGAAATTGGCGACAAGGCTGGACCAGAACACGTAGTTGGCCAGCAACAGGGCGGCGAGGCGCATCTGGCGGCCCAGAAACACTAGCAGCGCCGTTGAGAAGACAAAGCCGGAGACCGCGGCGGCCGCGTATTTCTCGGGCAGCACCGTTGCAAAAAGGGCCTGACCGTTTTCCGACGGCAGCACCCCCACGGCGATGGCAATGAAGTAGGACGCGATGATCAGGCGCACCGCCTGGTGGCCTGCTTCGTCCATCTGAAATCGTTTTTCCACAGGGGCCGTCATCACGTTTCCCACTCAAGAACAGGGCTCACAGGAGCCTTTGACCTGATCTTGTTATGAGAAGCGAATGTGGCGCAAAGAAGGGCAAAATTCGGAGATTGAAGTGCCGATTCTAGTTAAATTCTAGGCGTCTTGCCGGCAAACGGCCTGTGAAGGGGCGGATGGGCAACGAAAAAACGCCCCCGCCGCGAGAGCGGCGAGGGCGCTGTTAACAGATGTAAAAAGCCTTACTCGGGCGCGCTGCCTTCAGGCTCGTCCTCGCCCTGGTCGGCGATCCAGGCCACGGAGACGACGCGTTCGCCCTTGGCGGTGTCAAACACTTTCACACCACCCGCGCTGCGGGAGCGGAAGGAGATCCCGTCCACCGGGCAGCGGATCGACTGGCCGGTCGATGTCACCAGCATGATCTGATCGCTCTGCTCCACCGGGAAACAGGCCACGAGCGGCCCACCGCGCATGGTTTTCTCCATCGCGGTGACACCCTGGCCGCCACGTCCGCGCACCGGATAATCGTGCGAAGAGGAGATCTTGCCGGTGCCGCGCTCCGCGATTGTCAGGATCAGATCCTCCGCCGCCGACATCTCGGCATAGCGCTCCTGGCTCAGCTCACCATTGCTGGCCACGGCCTCCTCGTCGTCGCCTTCCGCATCCTCGGGCAGCCCTGCCACGGCGCGGCGCATCTTCAGATAGGCGGCGCGCTCTTCCGAGGTGGCCTCGAAATGGCGGATCACCGACATCGAGACGACCTCATCATCGCCCGAAAGCTTGATGCCGCGCACGCCCACCGAATTGCGCGAGTTGAACACGCGCACATCGGTTGTGGGGAAGCGGATCGCACGGCCCTTGCGGGTCACGAGCATAACGTCATCGTCTTCGGAGCAGATACGGGCGTTGATCAGGCGCGTGTCGGCGTTGTCTTCCTCGAATTTCATCGCGATCTTGCCGTTGCGCATGACGTTGGTGAAATCCGAAAGCCGGTTGCGCCGCACGGTACCCGCCGAGGTGGCAAAGACGATCTGCAGATCGCCCCAGTCCTTCTCGTCCACGTCCACCGGCATGATCGCCGCCACGGAAACCCCCGGCGGGATCGGCAGGATGTTGACTATGGCCTTGCCCTTGCCGGTGCGCCCGGATTGCGGCAGCCGCCATGTCTTGAGCTTGTAGACCATCCCGTCGGTGGTGAAGAACAGCAGCTGCGTGTGGGTGTTGGCCACGAAGAGCGTGGTCACCACATCCTCTTCCTTGGTGGCCATGCCCGAAAGCCCTTTGCCGCCGCGCCGCTGGGCACGGAAATCGGCTAGAGGTGTGCGTTTGATATAGCCGCCGGAGGTCACGGTGACGACCATGTCCTCCTGCTCGATGAGATCCTCATCGTCCATATCGCCGGACCATTCCACGATCTCGGTGCGGCGCGGCACGGCGAATTGTTCGCGCACCTCGCGCAGCTCATCGGCGATGATGGCCATGATCCGCTCGCGCGAACGTAGGATCTCAAGATACTCGCGGATCTTCGCCGCCAGTTCCTGCAGCTCATCCGTCACCTCTTTCACGCCCATGGCGGTGAGGCGCTGCAGCCGCAGCTCAAGGATGGCGCGCGCCTGCGTTTCCGACAGGAAATAGGTGCCATCCTCGTTCACGGTATGAGTCGGATCGTCGATCAGGCGGATGTATTCGGCGATGTCATGGGCCGGCCAGCGCCGCGTCATCAGTTTTTCGCGCGCTTCCGCCGGATCGGCAGAGGAGCGGATCGTGGCGACGATCTCATCCACGTTGGACACCGCCACCGCAAGGCCGCAAAGGATATGGCTGCGCTCGCGCGCCTTGCGCAGATCAAAGGCCGTGCGCCGGGCAACGACCTCTTCGCGGAAGGCCACGAAAGCGGTGAGGAAGCCGCGCAGGGTCAGCTGCTCGGGACGGCCGCCGTTCAGCGCCAGCATGTTGCAGCCGAAGGAGGTTTGCATCGGGGTGAAGCGGAACAGCTGGTTCAGCACCACTTCTGGCGTCGCATCGCGCTTCAGCTCGATCACCACGCGTACGCCGACGCGGTCGGACTCGTCCTGGATGTGGGCGATGCCTTCAAGCTTCTTGTCGCGCACCATCTCGGCGATCTTCTCGATCATCGAGGCCTTGTTCACCTGATAGGGGATCTCGTCCAGCACGATGGCGTAGCGATCCTTGCGGATCTCCTCCACCCGCGTCTTGGCGCGCATGATCACCGAACCGCGCCCTTCGAGGTAAGCTTTGCGTGCGCCCGACCGGCCCAGCATGATGCCACCGGTGGGGAAATCGGGCCCGGGCACATAGTCCATCAGCTGTTCGCTGGTCAGGTCCGGCTCTTCGATCAGCGCCAGCGTGGCATCCACCACTTCGCCCAGATTGTGGGGCGGGATGTTGGTGGCCATGCCCACGGCGATACCGCCGGCACCATTGACGAGCATGTTCGGATAGCGCGCGGGCAGCACGCTGGGCTCCTGGTCCTTGCCGTCGTAGTTGTCCTGGAAATCGACCGTCTCTTTCTCGATATCGGCCAGCAGGGCAGCGGCGGGCTTGTCCATCCGCACTTCCGTGTAGCGCATGGCCGCCGGGTTATCGCCGTCCATCGAGCCGAAGTTGCCCTGCCCATCGAGCAGAGGCAGCGACATGGAGAAATCCTGCGCCATCCGCACCAGCGCATCATAGATCGCGCTGTCGCCATGGGGGTGGTATTTCCCCATCACGTCGCCCACGGGGCGGGCGGATTTGCGGTACGGCTTATCGTGGCTGTTGCCGGTCTCATGCATCGCGTAAAGGATGCGCCGGTGCACCGGCTTGAGCCCGTCGCGCAGATCCGGGATCGCGCGGCTCACGATCACGCTCATCGCGTAATCAAGATAAGAAGAGCGCATCTCGTCCGTGATGGAGACGATAGGCCCGTCGTAGCTGGGCCGCTGCGGCGTGTTTTCTTCCTCGTTTTCGGGAGGTTGCGGGGTGTCGTTCACTTAAGGCACCGCTCTGTTCTTGTTCTACCAGATTTAGTTGTGCGCAGTATATACGGGGCGGGATATGGGGTGCAATGGCGGATGTGCCAAACCCGTGGCACTCAGCCCTCCCGCCTGATAACAATATGTTTTCATTGAAAATTAGCGCGTCTCTGGCATGATTTCTTCAGAGCAGACACGAAAAAGGTGCGTCATGGACAAATCCGAAACCCGCCTGATGCTCGAAGGCTACGGGCTGACAACGGCGGAAATGTTCTATCACATGCCCGATCATCCGCATGTGCTGAACAGCTTCATCTGGCAGAAATACGATCTCGCGCCGGACTACCCTGAACTCTTCCGCTTCATCGAATTCTGGCAAGAAGAGATCGACGGCCCGCTCCATTCGGTGCGCTTCACCCACCGCAAACTCATCTCCCCCGGCCAATGGCGCAATGTCGTCGGGGAATTCACGATTCACTAACCCTTCCTCTCGCCCGAAATACCTCGGGGTTACGGGGGCAGAGCCCCCGCTTCGGTCTGGCGCGAAGCGCCAGAGACATCCTTCCGCGTTTTTCGCTGCCGCCTCAGGCCGCTGCCTCGGGCCGCGCGCGTTGCAGCATCCCAAAAAGATCCCGCGGATCATCCGGGTCGGCGAGCATGTCGAGCTGGTCAAACAGGGCCGTGCCTTCCAGCCGGTCGCGCACGTAGCGCAGGGCGGAGAAATCCTCGATCGCGAAGCCCACGCTGTCAAAAAGCGTGATCTGGCTCTCGGAACGGCGGCCCGGTTTCGCGCCGGTGATCACCTCCCACAGCTCCGTCACCGCGAAATCCGCAGGCATCTGCTGGATCTCGCCTTCGATGCGGGTTTGCGGCGGGTATTCCACAAACACATCGGAGCGAGTGAGGATGTCCCTGTGCAGCTCCGTCTTGCCGGGGCAGTCGCCGCCGATGGCGTTGATATGCACGCCCGCGCCGATCATGTTGTCGGTCAGGATCGTCGCATATTGCTTGTCGGCGGTGCAGGTGGTGATGATCTGCGCGCCCTCCATGGCCTCTTCCGGCGTCTTGCAGGCGGTGACGGTGATCCCGAGCCCCTGAAGGTTGGCCGCGCATTTCGCGGTGGCCGCCAGGTCGGTGTCATAGAGCCGCACGTGCTTGAGCCCGATAATGGCCTTCATCGCCAGCGTCTGGAACTCCGACTGCGCGCCGTTGCCGATCATCGCCATCGTGTCCGCGCCCTTCGGCGCAAGGTGGCGCGCAGCCATGGCCGAGGTGGCGGCGGTGCGCAGGGCGGTGAGGATCGTCATTTCCGACAGCAGCACCGGGTAGCCCGTGGCCACATCGGCCAGCAGGCCAAAGGCGGTGACGGTCTGCAGGCCCTCTTTGGTGTTCTTCGGGTGGCCGTTGACATATTTGAAGCCGTAAACCTCGCCATCCGAGGTGGGCATCAACTCGATCACCCCTTCGGCGGAATGGGAGGCGACGCGGGGCGTCTTGTCGAACAACTCCCAGCGGCGGAAATCGGCCTCCACGTAGTCGGCCAGCTCACGCAGGAAACGCTCGATGCCGATGTGGTGGACGAGCTTCATCATGTTGTCGACGCTGACAAACGGCACATAGGCCAGCGCGGAGGGGGCGAGTTTGGAAGGCTGGGTCATGCGGCTGTCTTCTCTGAAGGGATAGAACGGGGGGAAAGATGGATGCCGGCGAGCATGCAGCGCACGGAGCCGCCGGCGGTTTCGATGGTGGGGATGGCAAGCGGCAGGATCGCGGTATGGGCCTCGATGGCAGCGCGTTGCTGCGGATCAAGCGCGGCCAGCGCCGTGGCGCTCATCGCCATCACCGCGCCGTCGCGCCCTTCAAGCTCCAGCGCATTGCCGGCAAAGGCGGTGATCTGGGCATCTGAGAGCGCAATCACCCGACGGCCGGTTTCCTCCAGCCGCTCCGCCACGGCCCTGCGGCGGGCAGGGTCCAAAATCATCTCCAGCGCCACAAGCGCCACATGGGTGCCGACCGTCATCATCACATTGGTGTGGTACACGGCACGGCCCGCACTGTCGGCGGCGCGGAAGGCCATGGGCTCGAAGTTGAACTGGGTGCAGAAGCGCTCAAGGATCACAGGGTCGGCGCGGTTGGATTGCGCCGTATAGGCCACGCGGCCGATGTGATCGAGCACCATCGCCCCGGTGCCTTCCAGCGCCAGCCCGTCCTGCTCAAGGCCCGAGAAATCAACCACGTCCTGCACCCGGTAGCGGGCTTTGAGCATCTCGATCACGTCCCAGCGGCGTTCGCGGCGGCGGTTGGGGGCAAACATCGGGTAGATCGCGATATGCCCGCCCGCGTGGGTTGAGAACCAGTTGTTGGGAAAGACGGAGTCCGGCGTCTGATCGCTGTTGTCGGCAAAGACATGCACGGTGATCCCAGCCGCCTGTAGCTGCGCCACGGCGGTGTCGAACTCACGCGCGGCGCGGGCGGCCACGTCGGCGGGGGCTTCGCTTGCGAGCGTCTGGAAGGCGTTGTCGCCCGCCGTTTCCGGGTTGGAACGGAAGGCGGAGGGGCGGATCATCACGACGGATCTGGGGGCTTGGACAGACATCAGAAGCTCCGGGTCGGGCGGTCAAACACGGTGCGCCCCATCAGGGAGGCGGCGAGATCGACCATGAGTTTCGCGGTGCGCCCGCGTTCATCGAGGAAGGGGTTGAGTTCCACCAGATCGAGCGAGCAGACAAGGCCGCTGTCGTGCAGGTGTTCCATCACCAGATGCGCCTCGCGCACGGTGGCGCCGCCCGGCACGGTGGTGCCGACGGCGGGTGCGACGGCAGGGTCCAGGAAATCCACATCCAGCGAAACATGCAGCATCCCGTTCGCGGCGCGCACGCGGTCAAGGAAAGCGGCGAGCGGGCGGGCGATGCCGTTCTCGTCGATGTCGCGCATATCGTGCACCGTCATGCCGGAGCCCTGAAGAGCGGCGTTTTCGGCACGATCCACCGAGCGGATGCCCATGAGGCAGATGTTCTCGCCCGGCACGGTGGCGGGCAGGGGCGGGAAGGCGGCAAAGCCTTCGCGGCCCGTCACATAGCCCAGTGGCGTGCCGTGCAAATTGCCGGAATCCGTAGTGTCGGGCGTGTGATAATCGGTGTGGGCATCGAGCCAGAGCACGAAGAGCGGGCGTCCTTGCGCCTTGGCATGGGCGGCCACGCCGGCGACGCTGCCGAGCGACAGGCTGTGATCGCCGCCCAGAAAGATCGGGAAACCTTCGCCCATCGCCGTTTGTGCTGTGTCCATCAGGCTTTGCGTCCAGCCCACGGTTGTGGCCAACTCGTGCACGGCCGGGTTGGCGGCAGGCGCCGGGCTGGCGGGCGACGGGGCAAGGTTGCCCAGATCGCGCACGCCGTGTTCCAGATCGGAAAGTGCTTCGGCCAAGCCGGCGGTGCGGTAGGCGTCGGGGCCCATGAGGCAGCCCTTGCGGCGCTTGCCGCTGTCCACCGGTGCGCCGATGAGGATGCAGTTTGTCGTGGTCATATGAGTGTGATTCCGCTTGTTTCCCCAGAACTGCGCCCGAAACGGGGTGGATTCCAGCGGGCAAAGTGGCTAGATCGGAACCAATCCAGCCAAACCGCCAGATGGGGTGATCATTTTGGACAATCAGGATCTGCAGTTGATCTCGGCCCTGCGCCGCGACGCGCGCGCCTCGCTTTCGGAACTGGCGCAGAAGCTTGGCCTGTCGCGCACCACGGTGCGGGCGCGGATGGAGCGGCTAAGCGCCAGCGGGGAGATCCTCGGCTTCACCGTGGTCCTGAAGGATGACGTGGCCGATCACCCGGTGCGCGGGCTGATGATGCTGGGGATCGAGGGGCGCGGGGCGGACCGCATCGTGCGCCAGCTCAACGGGATGCCCGCGGTACAGGCGATCCACACGACGAACGGCAAATGGGATCTGATCCTGGAGCTGGGCACCGGCACGCTTGAGGCGCTGGATGCGGTGCTCTCGGCGATCCGCCGTTTTGACGGCGTGGTGACGAGCGAGACGAACCTTCTGCTCGCCACCCGCAAATCCGCGAAGATCCGCTAGCGGCTTTCAGGCGCGCGGAAGGCGGCGATCCAGAGCGCGCAGAGCGCGAAGGAGGCCAGCGCGTTCCAGCTCGCCATGCTGAGGCCGAACATCGCCCAGGCGACCTCGTCACACATCACGATATTGGCGCTGCCCGCTGTTGAAAGCAGATCCGCGCCCGAAAGCCCGGAGAGCCCGGTGCCGCCACCCGTGCAGGAAGAAGGGCCTTCCCAGAAGCCGCGCTCCACGCCGGTGTGATAGACACCGATCGCCCCGGTGGCGAAGGCGGCCAGCGCACCCAGCAGCGTCCAGACCCGGCCGCCAAAGGCCAGAAGCGCTGCGCCAAACAGGATCGCGGCGGCATGGGGCCAGCGCTGCCAAAGGCACATCTTGCAAGGCGCATAACCGAGGAACTGGAAGCCAAAAGCTCCGATAAGGAGCGCAGCGGAACCGGCGGCGGCGATCAGGCCAAGGGTTTTGCGGGTCATATGTATTTCACCAGATAGAAGCCGCCGATCAATGCGATGACGAAGAGCGTGAAGACGAGCCCGAGGCGGCGCTCGATGAAATCGCGGATCGGCGGGCCGAATTTCCACAGGAGCGCAGCCACGATGAAGAAGCGCAGGCCCCGCGCGATCACGCTCGCAATGATGAAGACAGGCAGCGAAAGCCCGGTCGCGCCGGAGAGGATGGTGATGACTTTGAACGGAAACGGCGTGACCCCGGCCACCAGCACCGCCCAGGGGCCGTACTCGTTGTAGCGCTGCGCGAAGCCGTCAAACAGCACATCCTTGCCGTAGAAAGCGAGCACGGGCTGGCCGACGCTGTCAAACAGGTAGGCGCCGATAAAATAGCCGAACAGCCCGCCCAGCACGGAAGAGACCATGGCGATCCCAGCAATCAGCCAGGCTTTGCTGGGGCGCGCAAGGATCATCGGGATCATCAACACGTCGGGCGGGATCGGAAACACCGAGCTTTCCAGAAAGGCGACGATGGCCAGCGCCCAAAGCGCGTTGCGGCTCTCGGCGAGAGAAATCGTCCAATCGTAAAGGCGTCTGATCATCGGGCGGCCCGTTCGGTTCTGATGGGGTTCATCCACCATCAAAGGACGCCAAGGTCAAGATTGGGCAAACGGATAGGGGCGGGCAAACACGGACAGGTGATTTTGCACTGGACGGGGCAGGGGGCGAAAGATAATCAGCAGGCGTGCCCGAGTGGTGGAATGGTAGACACAGGGGATTCAAAATCCCCCGCCCGCAAGGGCTTGTCGGTTCGAGTCCGACCTCGGGTACCAATTTCCGGTGTTAAATAGTTGATTTACAAGGGTATTGTTTCAGCCCAACCCACCGACCTACCAGCCTACCTACCAAGCAAAAAAGTGGCGGCCTAAGCCGCCACCTCATCTTCTGCGTTGAAACCCATGACCTCCCTCGTCTTGATGAAGGAAGAGCCGTGCCTGTGATCGATCAGGATCAGCCCCTTCTTGCGCCAGCGATACAGGGTGGCCGGGGATGCTCGCGTGTAGATCGGCCTTTCATCCGCCACCGGGCTTGCTCCTTCTCTTTCGTGGGCGCGTCTTGGCACTCGTCTTTGTGCTGCTCGCCTTCATCGAGGGTGAGGCAGTCATATTCGAGCGCGGGCGGCGCGTAGTTGACAGGCGGGATCGACATGGAGGCGGCGGGCGCTGCCAGCGCGATCATGCCAACCATGAGGGTGAATCTGGCCGTGGCCACTTGGAGGCCGAGCTGGAGGATAAAAAGTACCTTGAAGAGCCACTATCTGCTATCACGTTAACCATTGGGTAAAGGTGTTGCATTTATGAGTTCTCAGACCGTCGTCGATGTTGGGGGTAGGTTCAGATGGTCTGAACGGCAGCGTGTCTTCGATGAGAATGGGTTCCTTGTTCAAGAAGTGCTCATTTACGATGACGGGCGCATCAAGACGACGGCATACACAGATGGCGTCGTTACCGAGGTCTCGCAGACCGACCCGTTCGATACCATGTCCTGGAGCAGTCGCACGACAACCTATGATCTGGCGACAGGACAGAAGTCGCACATTGCAATCACCTATGACGATGGTCGATCGCAAACAGAGACGTTTGTTGGCGGGTTTCGGGCCACACGGAACGTGACCGATGCGAATGACGCCTACACCTGGACGTCCAAGGTGTCGTCCTATGACGCTTTCGGTGCGCTGACCCAAATGGTGACCAACCATGACGACGGGCGCATTACGACATCCAACCACAACTCTGGTGTCCTGACTTCCCGCACGATTGTAGACGTGGACGATGCTTTCGACTGGGCCCAGCGGGATTTTACCTATGATCCCTCAAGCGGCCTGTTGCTGAGCCGCCGGACCGAATACGACACGGGTGTTGTCGAGGTCGAGACAAGCTTCCTTGGGCCACTGAACGGCACAGTTGCCCGGACCGACACGCTCGATCTCTACGGATGGGACAGCATCACCGAAACCTACGACGTGAGTGGCGCGCTGACCCAAGTTGTTCGGGTCAATGACGATGGTGTGAGGCAAACGACCGACTACATCGCCGGTCAACGGGCAACCGCCAGTTGGACCGACGTGAACGACACGAAAAACTGGGACTCGCGCAGTGCCACCTATGATGCGGCGGGGCGGTTGGCCTCGCTTCGGATCACCTATGACGAAGGCCATGTCAGCCAGCGAATCTACACGAATGGCGTCCTTACCCGCCGGTTGGACGCCGATGTGAACGATGCCTATGATTGGAACGAACGAGACTTCGCCTACGATGCAAACGAGCGGATCATCGGCTCTGGCACCCTGGCTGATGATGGCACGGTGACCATCAAGTTCTACACCGACGGCATCCTTACGTCGATCACGCAAGAAGACGTGAGCGACAACCACGGCTGGACGACGATCCAAACGAAGTTCGATAGCGCTGGTGCGTTTCTGCACACCACCCGGATCGAGGATGACGGCAGTTTCACCACACGCGACGCCCGGGGCCGAGACGTGTTTGAGGGGACGAAGTCCGATACGGTTGTTGAGGACAGCGCCATCACGCTCAGAGCGGCGGGTGCAGTTACCTTTGTGGACGGCTATCGCGGATCGCAACTCTTCAACGGGTTCCAGAATGTCACCGGGCTTGCCGGTTTGGGAAGCTTTACCGTCAACAATGACGGCACCTGGACCTATACGGCGATCAACAACCAGTTCGGCATCCAGACCCTGAACGCGGGCGAGACGATCACCGACAGTGTGCAGGTCACCACGCATGATGGTGCTACGGTTCTTCTGACGGTCGAATTCCAGGGCGAAAACGATAGCGCCGCCCCGGTTTACTTGGGAAATTCTGTCGAAATCATAGGATCGGTCGGCCTTCTGGCAGCCCCTCTTTCCTTTGACCTTGGTAGCCTGTTTTCCGACGATCAGGGTGAGGACCTCGCGATCACCATCAGCGGCGTCCCAGCCGGTTTTCAGTTCAACGACGGAGTTCTCACCTCCCCGTCAGGAGGGACCAATCAAGCGGGCATTTTCACACGCACAGTAACGGCCACTGACAGCGACGGGAATTCAACGTCTCAGCTCGTTCAGCTTCATGTCGGCCTGCAACAAAATTTTGACGTTGTGGGTTTGCCACCTTTAGGCGGTCTGGTTCTAGACTTGTCCGATGCAGCAGATCTTCTGTTCTTTGGCGCCTATCAGGACTTCGGCACGGAAAACCATTACCTCAACCTGTGGGGGGGCGATGACACCGTCCACTTTGGTGACCAGCCGATCACAACCTTTGCGCAGATCTTCATAGACGGGGGGCAGGGCAACGACTCCGTCGCGTTCGGTGATTATGCAGGCACAAACTCGGGCCAGTTCAGTATTGCGGGCGGCACGGGCGAGGACCTCATCAGCTTCGGCGATCATGCCGCGCGCAATGCGGGGTCAATCTCGGTCGGCGGCGGCGCTGACGACGACACAATGCAATTCGGCCTCCACGCCGGATCGAGCGGTTCGGTTTCACTGTCCGGCAGTTTGGGGGACGACACCTATACCTTTGGCGGATTGGCGGCGACCGGCGGCATCATTCGGATACAGGATCAATTCGGGCATAACACCACGTCGTTTGGTGCCAGCGCGGCCACCACGGGTGGCGAGATCACCTATGAAGGTGCCCTCAATACGGACAGCGCCAGCATTCAATTTGGCCTCAACGCAGCGGCAGAGGGCGGTTCAATCGACCTCACGACTGGTGCAGGTGATGATGTCATCGGTTTCGCCGATTTTGCCGCCAATGACGCGGCCGCGTTCTCGATCTCAACCGGCGCGGGCGAAGACAGCCTCTCCTTCGGGGACAACTCGGCCAAGTGGGGCACCCAGCCGGGATTGGTGGGGACAGCAGTCGTCACCATCGACACCGGTGCGGACGACGACACCGTGTACTTCGGCACCTCTGTCAGTCAGGCCACGTCCCGCACGCTCGGTCAGACAACGGGCATCGACCTGACACTCGGCAGTGGCAGCGATACCGCGATCTTCGGGGCTGACGCGGGATCGGCACTGGCGCAGATCCTGATCCAAGGGGACGCGGGCGACGACACCATCACCTTTGGCGCGAGAGCGGGCACTGTCTCCATTCAGGGTGGCACCGGCGCGGAGATGATCACCTTTGCGGAGGGAGCCAACGATATCACGGTTGATTTCGGGGCCGACACGGATGCCGATCGCCTGACCATGGGGTTCTTTACCTCGCTGACGCTTACGAATTTCGACCACACGCGCGACGCCCTGTCCATCGCACGGGTGGGTGATTGGGTCTGGAACATGGTCGACGACGGCGTAGGCACGACCACACTTCAGGCCACCGGCGGGCCGTTGATCACGTTCACCGATACCACGGGCGTGGCCGCGTCGGACCTGCTGGCGGGCGTGAACCTGAACCGCGCGACAGCGTTTATCGGCGTTCAAGCGGACAAGGATCTTGGCGTGATCGGCGTCGGAAACGCGACGTCCGGCTTCTCGACGGACATCCGATCGCTTTTTGCCGATCCGGACATCACCGACGGTTTCATTGATACGATGCGCGTCAACTCAGGCCCCTTGCCTTCGTTCATGGCCTTTGACGGAACCACGTTCGCGCTGTCCAACCTGACGGACGTCGCCAATGTCGGCCTCTATTCTGTCAATTTCACCGGACAGGACATCTTTGGCGCGGGCGTCACCGAAACCTTCACGTTTGAGCTGGGCCTGCACAACGACTACGGCAACTATGCGCCGGTATTCTATCTTGATGACATCATCACCGGTTCCGATTTCAGCGACGTGATGACGGTCGGAACTGTGGCCTACGGCGCCACGGACGAGGGGGGTGGGTTCTACCTCAATGGTGGCGCGCGGCACGATGTGCTGACGATTGGGGCGGTCACGATGGAGAGTGACTTCTCCGTCTTCAGCGTGGATGGCGGCACAGGCAACGACGCAATCACCATCGCCGGTTTTGCTGCCAGCGGCGCATCCACCAGCCAATCCGTTGCGGGCGGCACCGGGGCCGACACGGTGACCTTCGATGGGGATGTGCAAGGCCTGACCATTGACCTTGGCGCGGATACCGACGCCGACACGCTGACGTTCAAGGGGCGCGTGACCGACGTCACGAACCGCAACTGGGTTGCGGGTGACGACGCGATCACTTTCGCAGGGGTCGACCCGACCGCCCTATGGACAGCAGAAGCCAATCCAGACGGCGACCTTGTGTTCACCAGCACGGATGGCCAGTCCTTTACTGTGCTGGGCGCAGGTGCTGAGACACCTGCGGACATGGTCAGCGGCATCACCCTGAACACCGCGCCGACCTACGTGGGCCCCGACCCAGCGGATTTTTCCGGGGAAGTGGGCCTCCTTCACCATGATCACTTCGCGGTTGGTCTCAACTCCCTCTTCAGCGACGCGGAACTGGGCCTTGGGGACAAGCTGTCCTTTTCCGTCGAGTCGAGGACTTTGCCTGTCCATTTCGACACACGAAACGGCGGCTTATATCAGGACGCTTACGATTTTTGGTACGCCGGAACGCATTTCATCAAAGTAACGGCCACTGATCATTCAGGCGCGCAGGTTACCCAATACCTGAAGGTCAACCTCGCGATGGACCATATATTCAGTTCTTCGTTTGAGTTTAACTACGTTACGGCGTCAATTCTTGCGGATACTCTGAAATTTCGTGACGACCAATTCACGCGCGCCGGAAACGCTGAAGTTCATACTTATGGTGGCGATGACATCATCACCATTGGCAAGAATGTTGCATCAGGCGCTGAATCCACGCTGGATATTTTTGCTGGCGACGGGGCTGATGCGATCACCCTTGGCGACGGGGTCGGCCGCGTTACTGTTCACTTCGGAAGCGACACCGATGCGGATACCCTGACGCTTTTGGGAGGGGCCAAGGCGCTGATCGTCGCCAATTGGACCCAAGGGTTGGATACGATTGCTCTGTCCTCCACGGCGCGGTGGCGGGCCGTCGATGTCAACGCGGACAAGGTGTTTACCAGCACCGAGGGTGATCAGATCACCGTTTTGGGCACTGCAGGCCTTGATGCCGCGGCCATCATTGCGGGGCTGAATTTCAATGCAGATCCCACCTACATCGGCCCCACCCCCGCCGCGGGCGATCCGATCCCGGCGATCTTCACCGGGATGGGCGGCTCAAACGTTGCAAGTGGTTTCACACTCGACCTCAAGACGTTGTTTTCCGATGCGGACATCGCGCAGGGCGACAGCCTGACGTATCAGATCACGGCTCCGACCCTGACCTTCACACTCGTGAACGGTGTGTTGACACACACAGGGTTCGCCAGGGAACTGGAAGCCCGCGATCACACCCTGACCCTGACGGCGACAGACACCCTCGGCGCGTCGGTCAGCCAGACAGTCACCGTCGCCATCGCGATGGATCACGTCTTTGGCACGGCAGAGACGAACACCCGGACGACGCCCATCGACGCCTCGTCATTGGACGACACTTTGGTTTTTGACGATTATTCCGCCTTCGATGCCAATATGTGGATTTCCACCCATGAAGGCGACGACACGCTGACCTTCCTGGACTACGCCGCCAGCAGCGCGACGCTCGGCATTCTTATGGGCGACGGCAATGATACGGCAACCTTTGGGACGGAATTTGGCAGCGGCAGTCTTATCAACTTTTTTGCGGGTAACGGGGACGACCAGATCACACTGGGATTGCGGGCCGGCGGAGCCCCTTCAGGCCTGCACAACTTTAGCGTGGGCGCTGGCGCGGATGTCATCAACATCGGTCATGATGCCGGAAATGTCAGCGTGTATCTCGGACTTGACCTGGATGCGGACCAACTGGTCATCGATGGCTCTCGTCCCGCCAGTTCAGGCGTCGACCTCAACATCATTGTGAACGAATGGACGCTAAGTGACAGTATCACCGTCACGGGCAGCAGCCTGCGCTGGAATGCCGAAGACATCAATTCCAACAAGGTCTACACCGACGCATTCGGGCGCAAGATCACAATCATCGGGGCGGCAGGGCAAGACGATACAATCGTGTCTGGCCTTACCTTGAACCGAGGCCCCTCCTACACCGGCAACTCCCCCATCACGAATGCCTCCAATCAGCATGTCTACGCCCTTGGGGCCGCAGGTTCCCGGGTCGTGGACGCAAGTTTCAGCCTCAACCTCGAAAACCTCTTCACCGACCCGGAAGGCGAGCACATGAGCTACGCCGTTACCGGGCTGCCTGCTCATCTGAAACTCGCCTCCGGCAGTCTCATCGTCTACGATCCAATGGCCAACTTGAACCTGCCAAGCTTTGCCGGCGATTATGTGGTGACTCTTACCGCAACGGATGATTTAGGGGCGTCCGTCAGCCATCAGGTCGTCTTTGCGACAGCAATGGATCACGATTTCGGTGAGGCGTACCAGTCTACCGCCTATGACGGGTCCTCCCTTGCCGATACTTACACCTACGGGAATTCAGCTCATGAAGGCCGCGTCGCCCATTTCGCAACCCTTGGGGGCAACGACCTGCTGACCTTCGGGAATGACGCCTTCAAGGACGCCGATCTGAGATTGGATCTTGGTGATGGTGACGACCAGGTGACCTTCGGTGATCACACAGGCGCGCAGAGCACGACCACACTCAAGCAGATCTACATCGACGGCGGAGAAGGCGCAGACACCTTCGGGTTCGGGGATCATGCCGGTTTGAACGCGGTTATGACGGTCCTCGACGGTGGTGGCACCACGTCGATGACATTCGGGGATTACGCCGGTCAGGACGGCACCATGGATCTGTTTTCAGCATGGGATAACGACACCTTCCTCCTGGGTGATCACGCCGGTCATGGTGGCACTCTTCGGCTCTTTAGCGACAGCGGAGCGGACACGATCACGTTGGGGAGCCATGCGGGCGAAGACGCAGGGGCAGTGACCATCACTGCGCATTATGGCGACGACGTCGTGACGGTCGGCGCTTTCGCGGGCCTGAACGGCGGGCAAGTGAATATCAACCTAGGCACCGGCGCAGATCGGGCCACCGTTGGCGCAGATGCCGAAACGGTAATCATTGATCTTGGCAATGACGCCGACGCCGATACGCTTATGTTCCTCGGATCGGTCACGACCGGGACAGTTCGGCACTATGATCAGGGTACGGATACAGTCGATGTGGTCAGCCACACGGCGTGGCGGATTGTCAGTGACGACGGCGTCAACACCGTCCTGAGCGATGGAACGAGCACATTGACCTTCGAAGGGGTCACTGGCCTTTCGGGGGGTGAGGACTTCCTGATCTAGGCGATAGCTCCGCTACGTGAAAAGCCTCGCGATCTCATGAAACGCGCCGGGTTTGTCGGAGGCTTCAACTGCTGAGCAGGATGGAGCACCACGAGCAAAACAACGAAAGTGTATTCACCCCACTGCCTGAGCCGCGTCAGGGCTTCGACGTAGTAATAATCGCCGTAGATCAGCGAGACGTCGATGCCGAGCCCCGCCGGGTGGTTGATGGTGCCGCCGCGCAGCAGGCCGTCGCTGTCGTTGCCCCAGTTTCCGTAGGTTTCATAGGTGGATCTGGTGATGGCATTGGCCGCTTCCAGATAGGCAAGGGCCGTATCGCCTTCGAGATGGGCGGCGAGCTCCAGTAGGCCACAGGCGGCGCACATGCCGGCGGAGGTGTCGCGCGGGGTGGTTTCGTTGCGGGGCACCCGGAAATCCCAATGGGGCACGTGATCTTCGGGCAGCTCGCGCAGGAAGAAATCCGCGACGTTGCGGGCCACCTCCAGATAGCGCGGATCCTGCGTGTGGGTATAGGCGAGCGCCATGCCGTGCACGGGCCCATGAGGTGCCGCGCGACCAGGCCGAAGTGGGCGATTGCCCCTGTCCGCCGCGCACCCGGATCTTTGCGCCGGTGAAAGGATCGAACTCGACCATGTGGTTCACCGAGAAATCGGGGCGGCTGGATCCGCCGCACCATCGGCTACCAGCCGCTTGTCGCCTTCAACTACGACTGGACCGAAGTGGTGCCCAACGTGGCCGAGCGCTTTGAAGTCAATGAAGACGCCACGGAGTTCACCTTCTTCCTGCGCGAAGGCCACAAGTGGTCCGACGGGGAACCCTTCACCGCCGAGGATCTCGACTTCGCGCTGAAAGTGATGACCAGCCCCGACTACGCGGGCCGCAAAGCAAACATTCCTCTTGGCGGGGCGACTGGTGAAGTGGTGGATGCGACCACTTTCAAGATCAGCTTCCCCGAGCCCAACGGGCTGTTTCTGCAACGGATCGCTACGGTTGAAGGGAATTTCATCGTTAATGCCGCAGAGCATTACTGCGGCCCGCTCTTCCCGGAAATCAATCCCGATGCGAATACCGTTGCGCAGGAACGTGGCTTCGATAACTGGAGCCAGGCAATTGAACAAACCTGCTTCTTCAACTTCCAGGATGCCAAGCGCCCGCTTCTCTTCGCATGGCGCCAGGTCACCAATTACGATGGGCTGAACCAGCTGATCGAATGGGAACGCAACCCCTATTTCTTCAAGGTTGACCCTGAAGGCCAGCAGCTGCCCTATATCAACGATGTTAAGATGGTGCAGACCGAAAGCGTCGAGGATATCGTGCTGAAGGTGGTGAACGGCGAGATCGATTTCTCCAACCGTCACTTCGCCACCGTGGCCAACAAGCCGGTGATCTTCGACGGGCAGGAGGCAGGCGGCTACACGCTGAAATCCACTGTCGACGCCCGGATGAACAACGCCATCCTGCAGCTCAACCTCACCCACCCGGATGAGAGCAAGCGCAAGCTCTTCGGCATGAAAGAGTTCCGCCAAGCGCTCTCGATGGGCATGGACCGCGAAGAGATCATCGACGTTGTCTACGCCGGGCAGGGCGAGCCGCATCAGGCCGGGCCGCGCCCGACCTCGCCTTACTACAACGAGCAGCTGGCCAAGCAGTTCACCGAATACGATCCCGAGGCCGCCAACGCGCTGCTGGATCAGATCGGGCTGTCGGAAAAGAACTCTGACGGCATCCGCCTTGGCTTTGACGGGGAGCCGATCCGCATCCAGCTTCTGGCCTCCTCAGATCAGTCCGAGTTCGGCGACATCGCCCAGTTGGTCACGGAGCACTGGAAAGAGATCGGCATCGATCTGGACGCCCGCAACGCCGAGCGCAGCCTCGTATACGAGCAGATCCAGAATAACCTGCACGACATGCATGTCTGGTGGGGCGATGGCGGCATGAACGACGCGATGCTGGACCCGCGGTTCTACATGCCCTTCAACCTCGAATCTGCTTTCGCACAGGCCTGGGCGCAGCACTACATGGGCACCGGCAGCAGCTTTGCAGAAGCCCCTCCGGCCGACATCCAGGCGCAGATGGATCTGTACAACTCCATCGCGAAAACCGGCGATCCCGCCAAGCAGAAAGAGCTGTTTGACCAGGTTCTGCAGATCGCGGCCGACCATTTCTACGTGATGGGCACCGTGCTGCCGGCCGATGGCTACATGGTCGCCAACAAGAAACTGGGCAACGTGCCGGACGGCCAGATCTACACCTGGCTCTATCCGCAACCGGGCCCGATGCAAACATCGCAGCTGTTCTACAAGCCGTGATGCACCACCGGGGCGCGCGTCCCTCCCGATCCGCGCCCCGGTTTTCCCCTTCAAACACATCCAACCTGATCGCGGAAAGGAGCGAACATGTGGACGTATATCGCGCGGCGACTGGTCACGATGGTCCTGACGTTGCTGGCATTGTCTGTGGTCGTCTTCATCGTGATCCAACTGCCCCCCGGCGACTTCGTGACATCCTATGTCGCCAGCCTTTCGGCCTCCGGCGAAACCGTGGATCAGGAAGCCATCGAGATCCTGCGCCAGCGCTATGCGCTCGATAGCCCGGTGCTGGTGCAATACGCCTCGTGGCTGATGCAACTGCTGCAGGGCAATCTGGGCTACAGTTTCGAACTGCAGAAACCCGTGAGCGAGATCTTCTCGCAGCGGATCGGCATCTCGCTTGCCGTTGAGCTGACGGCGGTTGTCTTCATGTGGGCGATTGCGGTGCCGATCGGAGTCTATTCCGCCGTGAACCAATATTCCTTCGGCGATTACGCCTTCACGATCCTCGGCTTCCTTGGCCTCGCGATCCCGAATTTCCTCTTCGCTCTGGTGCTCATGTACATCTGTTACAACTGGTTCGGCATCACCATCACCGGGCTGTTTTCCACCGAATACATGAACGAGCGATGGTCTGTTGCGCGCTTCCTCGATTTCGCGGCCCATGTCTGGGCGCCGATCCTCGTGATCTCAACAGCGGGCGCGGCCCAGCTTGTCCGGGTGCTGCGCGCCAACCTGCTGGACGAGCTGAACAAACCCTATGTGCTCACCGCGCGGGCCAAGGGCTTGCCCAAGCGCCGGGTGATCTGGCGCTACCCGGTGCGCGTGGCGATGAACCCGCTCGTGTCCACGGTGGGCTGGGTGCTGCCGACGGTGATTTCCTCCTCCTTCGTGACGGCCATCGTGCTGAACCTGCCGACGCTGTCGCCCATCCTGCTGCGCTCGCTCCTGAGCCAGGACATGTATCTCGCGGGCGCCGTGATCCTGTTCATTGGGCTGCTCACCCTGATTGGCACCCTGATTTTTGACCTCTTACTGGCCTGGATCGATCCGCGCATCCGGCTTGGCATGGTGGGAGCGAAGTGATGACCGACACCCAGACCGCAAACCCCAACGCCACCGACGAAAGCGACATCGACGCCATCGGCACGGATCCCCGCATCGGGCATACGGCGGGCACCGAAAGCCAGTGGCAGCTCATCCGCCGCCGGTTTGCCAAGCACCGCCTCGCCGTGATCAGCCTCTGGATCCTTGCCTTCTTCGTGATCGTGGCGGTATTTGCCGATTTCATCTCCCCCCATGATCCGAACAATGTTCAGGCGCGTTACACCTATGCGCCGCCGCAGGCTGTGCACCTGATCGACCGCTCCGACGACGGCAGCTGGCGCATCAAGCCCTACGTCTACGGCTTTGATGTGGAGGTCGAACCCGAGGCGCTGCGCCGGGTCTTCGTGATCGACACCACAGACAAGATCTATCTGGAGTTCTTCAAACGCAGCTGGGAGTACAAGCTCTTTGGTCTGATCCCCACCGACATCCATCTTGTCGGCACGGCGAAGCCCCGCAAGCCGCTGTTCTTCTTCGGGGCCGACCGCTTGGGGCGCGATGTTTTCTCCCGCCTTGCCCATGGCACGCGGATCTCGCTTTCGGTGGGGCTTGTCGGTGTCATCATGAGCCTGTTTCTGGGCGTCATCATCGGCGGCTTTGCCGGCTACTACGGCGGGCTCTTCGATGCAGCCGTGCAGCGGGTTATCGAATTCCTGCGCTCCCTGCCGACGATCCCGCTCTGGATGGGGCTGGCGGCGGCGATGCCGAGCAGCTGGTCGCCCCTGCAGGTCTATTTCGCGATCACGGTGATCCTGTCGCTTCTGGGCTGGACGGAACTGGCCCGCGTGGTGCGGGGGCGCTTCCTTGCGCTCAAGGGGGAGGATTACGTGGTGGCCGCGCGCTATGACGGCTGCTCGCCCACGCGCGTGATCCTGCGCCACATGGTGCCTTCTTTCACCAGCCACATCATCACGGCGGCCTCGCTGGCGGTTCCGGCGATGATCCTGGCCGAAAACGCGCTCTCCTTCCTTGGGCTTGGGCTTCAGGCCCCGGTGTTTTCCTGGGGCGTGCTGTTGCAGGAGGCCCAGAACATCCGCACCCTCGCCACCGCGCCTTGGCTCTTGCTGCCCGGCCTTGCCATCGTGATCGCGGTTCTGGCGATGAATTTCGTCGGCGACGGCCTGCGCGACGCGGCCGATCCCTATTCGCACTGAGGTAGAGACAATGACAGTGACCCCCGAAAAACCGGGCGCCGGCGCAACCGTTCTGGAAGTCCGTGGCTTGAGTGTCGATTTCCCCAGCCGCCACGGGTCGGTGCCCGCCATTCAGGACGTGAGTTTCGATCTGCGCCTTGGCCAGACGACCTGTTTCGTCGGCGAATCCGGCTCCGGTAAAAGCGTCACGGCGCGCGCGGTGATGAACATCGTGGAGCCCGCGGTGATCCGTGCGGGTGCGATCAACCTTGTCGATCTGGAGGCCGGGCAAAAGCTGGAGCTCTCCGGCCTCGACCCGGACGGCGTGGAAATCCGCGCCGTGCGCGGGGCGCGGATCGCGATGATTTTTCAGGAGCCGATGTCGTCCCTGAGCCCGGTGCATACCATCGGCGAGCAGATCATCGAGGCGATCCTGCTGCATCAGGATGTGGATGCGGCACAGGCCCGCGAGATCGCCATCGACGCCTTGCGCGCGGTGCAGATCACAGACCCGGAACTGGCCGTCGACAAATACCCGTTCGAATATTCGGGCGGTATGCGTCAGCGGGCCATGATCGCCATGGCTCTGGGCTGTGAGCCCGACATCCTTATCGCCGATGAGCCGACAACCGCGCTCGACGTGACGACGCAGGCCGAGATCCTCAAGCTGCTGCACAGCCTGCAGGAAAGCCGCCAGATGGCGATGATGTTCATCACCCACGACATGGGCGTCGTTGCCGAGATCGCCGATCAGGTGGTGGTGATGCTGCATGGCCAGGTGGTGGAAACCGGCGATGTGGACAGCATCTTCCACGCGCCCCAGCATGCCTACACCCGCAAACTGCTGAACGCAGCGCTTGGCCTGAACCACGCCGACGCGCGGCCCGAACAGCAGGGCGGGCAAGACGCCCTGATCCAGACCCGCGATCTGAGCCTCACCTTCGCCTCGGGGCGGCGCAGCAAGGGCGGCGGCATCAAGGCGCTGGACGAGGTGTCGATCGATCTCCATCGCGGCGAAATCCTTGGCATCGTTGGGGAATCGGGCTCCGGCAAAACAACGCTGGCGCGGGTTCTGATGGGCCGGTTCCAGCCGCAATCCGGCAGCGCGACCTATCAAACGCGCGACGGCCGGACAGTCGATCTGACCAAATCGGCCAGTTTCAACGATCGCACCGTCTATCGCGAAATGCGGATGATCTTTCAGGATCCCTACAGCTCGCTCAACCCGCGCATGACGATTGAGCAGATCATCGGCGAGCCGCTTCTGGTGAACGGCATCGCCAAGGGCGAGGCCCTGCGCAAGCGCGTTGGCGATCTGCTGGAGCGCGTGGGCCTGCCGACAAGCATCATGGAGCGCTACCCGCACGCCTTTTCCGGCGGTCAGCGGCAGCGCATCGGCATCGCCCGCGCCATCGCGCTGGAACCGCAGATCATCATCGCGGACGAGGCGACTTCGGCGCTCGATGGCTCGATCCGCGCCCAGATCCTTGATCTGCTACTGGATCTCCGGGACGAGTTGGGCCTGTCGATCCTCTTCATCGCCCATGACATCGGCGTCGTGCGCTATTTCTGTGATCGGGTGGCGGTGATGCACAAGGGGCGCGTCGTAGAGACGGGCACCGCGCTGCAGATCTGCGACGCCCCGCAGGAGCCTTACACGCAACGGCTTATCTCCGCCGTGCCGGTGCCGGATCCGCGCAAGCGCCGGCTCATCGCGGCTGGTGGCGCGGCATGAGCCTTTTCCCCATTCCTAACCCGATGAACGGCAACCCGTTCCGCACCCGCGCCGATGCGCAGAAGGCGGTTGTGGATCTGACAAAACCCCTGCTGTCGGCCTTCTCACCGGGCAAGGCGCGCGTGCAGCTTGGCAGTTCGGAAGCCTGGTTCGATAGCGCCGCCGCGCATCTGGAAGGGCTCGTCCGCCCGCTCTGGGGCCTTGCGCCGCTGCTGGCGGGCGGTGGCCAGTTCGCGGGCATCGAGCATTTCGTGGAAGGCATCGAAAATGGCACCAATCCGGACCACCCCGAATACTGGGGGCCGGTGACGGATCGCGATCAGCGCATGGTGGAAAGCGCCTCCATCGGCTACGCGCTGGCGCTGGCGCCCGAGGTCTTCTGGGACGGGATGACGGAGAAAGGGCGCAAGAGCCTTTCAGACTGGCTGCTGGCCTCGCTCGCCTGCGCCCCGCCAGACAACAACTGGCATTTCTTTCATGTGATGGTGTCGCTTGGGCTGACCCGCGTCGGCATCGCGCATGACGCCTCGATCATCGCCGCCGATCTGGACGCGCTGGAAAGCTACGCCATGTGAGAGGGCTGGTATCGCGACGGCATGGATCGCCGTGCCGATCACTATATCCCTTTCGCCATGCATTTCTACGGGCTGATCTACGCCAAGCTCGGCCCCAGCGAGGATGCGGCGCGGCGGGAGCGTTTCACTGCGCGCGCCCGCGAAAGCCTGCCGCAGATCGCCCATTGGTTTGCCGCCGATGGCGCCGCGCTGCCCTATGGCCGCTCGCTGACCTATCGTTTTGCCCATGCCGGGATCTGGGGCGCGCTGGCCTTCGCTGACGTAGAAGCCTTGCCCTGGGGCGAGATCCGCGGCTTCTGGGCGCGCAACCTGCGCTATTGGGCAGAGCAGGACATCACGGATTGCAGCGGGGTGCTCTCCATTGGCTATGGCTACACACAGCCCGCGATGGGGGAGCGCTACAATTCCCCCGGCTCGCCCTATTGGGCGATGAAAGCCTTCGCGCCGCTGGCCTTGCCCGAGGATCACCCGTTCTGGGCCACGGAGGAAAGCCCGTTTGCCCCCCGCGAAGCGGTTGTCTCCATGGCGCAGCCGGGGATGATCAAATGGGAAGACGCAGGGGATGTGACCGTTCTGGCCGGTGGCCAGCAGCCGATGAACTTCGGAAGAGCGGCTGAGAAATACAACAAATTCGCCTATTCCACGCGCTATGCGTTCAGCGTCGAGGCCGATGCCCGCAGCTTCGCGACAGGCCCCCATGACAACATGCTCGCCTTCTCCGAAGACGGCGAGGTAGCCCATATCCGCAGCCGGGAAAGCGCGGCGCGGATCGGGGCGGACTGGCTGTATTCCCGCTGGTCGCCGATGCCCGAGGTCGAGGTCGAAACATGGCTTCTGGCGCGCCCACCGTGGCATTTGCGCTTGCACCGGGTGGTGACAGCGCGCGATGTGCAGACCGTTGAGGGCGGGTTTGGCGTCGCCCGGCGAGACACGCAGCCGCGCATCGCCGCACAGAACACGCCGCTTGGCGGGATCGGCGCAAGCGACGCGGCGGGGTTCGTCACGCCCAGCGATACCACCATCCTCAGGGATGCGGTGGCCCCCATTGGCACGCCGGTGGCACGCAAGCCGCGCGTGCTCGCCGCGACGCCCAACACGCATCTGCTCTGGCCGCGCAGCTGGGTGCCACAGCTGACGGCGACGCTCACGCCGGGCACATGGGGGCTCGCCTGCTGGGTGCTGGCGCGCCCAACCTCTGCCATAGCTCCGCCCCCAGACATGCCTACGGTCATGCCGAGCGCCGCTGCGCTTGATGAGATGCGGCAAGGCGGCAGCACCGTTTCGGTCTGGAATTTGCCGCAAGCCTAAGCGGCGCGAAATCGTTGCCGGGGCAGGGGCAGGACAAGGGCGGGGCGGGGCGGCAAAACCTGCTTTCCCCCCGCTGCCGCCATGGCTAGTTTATGGCCCGAACATCGCGCGAAAGGAGCTGCCCATGTCCCTGTTCTCCAAACTCTTCAGCGGAGGTGCAAAGCCGGAAGCCAAGCCTGTTGAGCACAAGGGCTTTGACATCTTCCCCGATCTCAAGGCGGAAGGCGGCAAATATCGCCTCTCAGCCCGCATCGAGAAAACCATCGACGGGCAGCGCAAGAGCGCCACGGTGATCCGCGCCGATGTGTTCGACAACCGCGAACAAGCCGAAAGCGTCAGCATCGCCAAGGCCAAGCAGGTGATCGACGAACAGGGCGAGCGGCTCTTCGGCTAGGCGCAACCGGGCCTAAGCTGCCGCGTCGGGCACCCCGCGCAGACGCTATGTCAGTTCAGGCCACGCCTTGGCCCTGCAATCAGTGCCCATGATTCGAGATTTCATGGGTGCTTTGGAACAAATCCCTTTCACGGAACGATTTTGTTTACGAATTGAGCAGGTTGAAATAGGGCGAGAATGTGGCGAGGCGTGGCAGCAGGACAATTTTCAGGCCCTAGACATTGGTTCCCAAAGAGAAACACGCTTTTCCAAGGCAAGTCCTCAATCAGGACCGCGAAACCTCAACTTTTCCTAACGTTTGATTAAGATTTGACTGTTCTCGCAGCGGAAACAAAGTGCGCGACCAGCAACCTAAAAGTGCATCCGGCTTGGACGCTTTTGTGAATTGCAGCCACCATTGCGCCCCATTTCGAACACTTTTTTCCTTTTTCCGCGTCGGCTTGGCAGGTACAAAGAAAATGCCTACTGGGACCCTGAACCGGGGTGCGGCGGGTTTCGAAGGCCAATCCGGGCAATGAGGTCGTGCAGGACCGCCCGGCGTATCCGGCCCGAAGCCAGGCGCACGGCGGTGCGGAAGACATAAAAATCAGCCCGTGTACCGGTCTTATGTGCCGGATTTCGAGGCCAGAACCCCAGAACGTTTGAGCGCAGTTCGAGTGAGCCCCGTTTGCCCCGGCAAGCGGCAATTGGAAAGGTGTGCCTGCCTGCAGCAGGCGCAAGGAAAGACGAGGCCCCATGGCTGAGGAAACGACCGCGCTGAACCCGCTCGCAGAGCAAGAAATGCAGATCATGTCCTTCGGGCGCGCGGCCCGTGTGGAAGAGGTTTGCCTTGCCAACGTGAGCCGCCCAGGTACGGAGATCCGCCTGTTCGCCGAATCCGGCGCACTGCAGCGCAGGGTAAGCGTTTTGGGAGAGGCCGAAGGGACCGAAAGCTGCGTGGCGCTGAACGCTGATGGGGTGAAGAGGTTGGAAATTACGCTGTCGGGCGGGGCCACCGTCACGGATGTGCGTTACAGCCAGCCGAAAGCGCCGAAGGCCGCTCATGCCACGCCGAAGCGCGAGCTGCTGGTCGGCATGGACGAAGACCAAGCGTTTCCCGGGTCCGAGCGCGACGCGACGCGTGGGCTTGCGGGCCGGGCCGAGCGCCCTAGCGCAGTGATGAGTAAAGACAGTTCGGGTGAAGCGGTGGTGCAGTACCGCGATCCCAGGGGAAAGGTGAAAGCCACGATGGACACCAAGAAATCGGAAAGCGTGACGGTGTGTTTCACGCCGGGCACCATGATCGCCACGCCGCGCGGGGAGCGCGCCGTTGAAACGCTGAAAGCCGGGGACCGGATTATCACCCGCGACAACGGCATTCAGGAGATCCGCTGGATCGGGGGGCGTCCGCTCTCCTGGCAGGATCTGGCCGCCAGCCCTTACCTGCAGCCGATCCTCGTGAAGGCCGGCGCGCTTGGCAACGGTCTGCCCGAAAAGGACATGTATCTGTCGCCCAACCACCGGGTTCTGGTCTCCAACGACAAAACGGCGCTTTACTTCGATGAGCGCGAAGTGCTCGTGGCCGCCAAGCACCTTGTGAACAACAAGACGATCACGCAGGTGGAAAGCGCGGGCACCGCCTATATCCACTTCATGTTCGATCACCACGAGGTTGTGCTCTCCAACGGGAGCTGGACGGAAAGCTTCCAGCCGGGCGATCATTCGCTCAAAGGCATGGGCAACGCCCAGCGTAATGAAATCTTTGAACTTTTCCCTGAACTTCAGACCCACGAAGGCATGGTCGCCTACCAATCCGCACGCAAGACGCTGCAGGAGACGGAAGCGAAGATGCTGCTGAACTAGTGATCGGGTCACGGATCTGAACTCAGGCACGCGCCGAAAACCACTCACGGTAATCTGGCGCGTTGAAGGCCGGCGTCCCCAGCGCCGGCCTTTCCGAGTCTTAAGTGTCCCGCGTGGCGTCCCAAGCTGCCCAGGCTTCGGGGCTGTCCAGATCGGTCAGCGCGCGCTGGCCGGGCAGGGGGTGCAGGCGCAGGCGGGGTTTGTTCTGCGCGAGGATGGGCTTTGCGCCGCTGTCGCCTGTCAGCGTGGCGAAACCCGGCACCAGATCCGCCGGGAAGATCACCGGATGGCCGGGCGTTCCGGTCTCGGACGCGGCCCGCAGGATCATGTCTGGCTGCGCATCAGAGGCGACACGCAGGGCGGTGAAGTCCGCCGTGTCGATCTCGGGCATGTCGGGCAGGGCCACCATGACACGGGCTCCCTTCGGCACCGTGCGCGCCAGCGCCCTTAGCGAAGCGGCCATGCCCTCCTGTGCGTCCGCGACGATGATCTGGCGCACATCCAAGCCGTCCAGAACCTCTGCGCGCGGATGATCCGCCGCCGGCAGGCTGACCCAGACAGGCCCGCCCGCCGCCATGGCGCGCCGCACCTGCCGGAGCAAGAGGGCTTCGCCGTTGATCTCACGAGTGAGCTTGTCCTCCCCGCGCATCCGCGAGGAGGCCCCGGCAGCCGGAAAAAAGGTGATCATCTCCATCAGGCCAGATAAGCAGGCGCGCGGGTGCTCGGCTAGCCCCGCATCGCCGCCCCATTGGCATCAAAGAGCGGATGGCGCTGCAAGCGGGCCGCGTGGATCTCGCCAAGGATCTCCACGCCCCAGCCCTCGGGCACCTCCGCCAGATCTTTCGGCACATAGCCCATCGCCACGGAGGCTTTCGAGGCATGGGCATAGCCGCCTGAAGTGACCCAGCCTACGACCTTGCCGTCGTGGTAAATCGGCTCATCGCCGATCACATCGGCATCCGTCGCCTTAACCACGAAAGCACGCAGGCGCATCTTGCCGCCGTCTTCCTTCAGGGCCTTGGCAGCCTCCTTGCCGATGAAATCGGCCTCCTTGCCAAGCGCCACGAAGCGGCCCAGTTCGGCTTCCCACGGCGAATAGATCGGGCGATATTCCCGCGCCCAGCCGCCGAAATTCTTCTCAAGCCGCAGCGCGTTGAGCGCGCGCAGGCCGAAGAGTGTCAGGCCAAACTCCGCACCCGCCTCCCGCAGCGCCTCGTAGATGTAGCGTTGGTGGTGCGGCTCCATCCAGATTTCATAGCCCAGATCGCCGGTGAAGCTGACGCGCCCGACAAGCGCCGGAGCCATGCCGATGTCCATCCGGGCGATGTCCATGAAGCGGAATGCCTCGGCGTCGAGATTGTGGTCAGTGAGCTTCTGCAGGCAGGCGCGCGCGTTTGGCCCGGCGATGGAGAGCCCCACGAGGCGCGGCCCATGCGCCGTGATCTGCACCGAGCCATCCTCGGGCAGGTGCTGCTGGAACCAGCGCATATGGTAGTCCTCGGCCACGCCGGAGCCCGCGATGAAGAACTCCCCACCGCCCAGATTGGCGAGGGTGAAATCGCCGATCAGGTGGCCGTCTTCCTTCAGCATTGGCGCAAGCACCATGCGCCCCTGCGCGGGGATGCGACAGGCCAGCAGACGATCGAGCCAGCCTTCCGCGCCTTCGCCGGACACCGTGTATTTCGCAAAGCCTGAAATCTCCATCATCCCGAGGCTGTCCCGCACCGCCTGCGCTTCCGCCGCCACGTGGTCGAAATCGGTAGAGCGCCGCCACGAAAACGCATCGCGCACGCCTTCCGGCGCGAACCAGAGCGGCTGCTCCAGCCCATAAGAGGCCCCGAACTGCGCGCCTTCCGCTTTCAGCACATCGTAGATCGGCGTCGTGCGCAGGGGGCGGGCGGCAGGCAGTTCCTCGTTGGGGAAGCGGATCGAGAAGCGGCGGGAGTAGTTCTCCTGCACCTTGGCGTTGGTATAGGCGAGGGTGGCGAAATCGCCGAAGCGCGCCACGTCCATCGCGAAGACGTCAAAGCCCGGATCGCCGTGAATCATCCAGTTCGCCAGCGCCAGCCCGACGCCACCGCCCTGCGAAAAGCCTGCCATCACCCCGCAGGCCGACCAGAAGCCGCGCATCCCCCGGATCGGCCCCACGAGCGGGTTGCCGTCCGGCGCAAAGGTGAAGGGGCCGTTGATGATCTGCTTGATCCCGGCATTGGCGAAGGCCGGAAAATGCTCGAACCCAACTTCGAGCGAGGGCGCGATCCTGTCCAGATCCGGCTCCAGCAGTTCGTGGCCAAAGCTCCATGGCGTTTGTTTGGGCGACCACGGGCGGCAGGCCTTCTCATAGGTGCCCATGAGCATGCCTTTGCGTTCCTGCCGCAGGTACAGCTCGCCGTCGAAATCCACGGCATGGAGCATCTCCTTGCCGGTTTTCTCATTGAAGTCGATGACTTCGGGCATGTCGTCGGTGAGCAGATACATATGCTCCATGGCCAGTACCGGCAGCTCCAGCCCCACCATACGCCCCACTTCGCGCGCCCAGAGCCCGCCTGCGTTGACCACATGTTCGGCGATCACTTCGCCCTTGTCGGTGATCACGCGCCAATGCCCGTCCGGGCGCTGCACAATGTCCTCGACCTTGGTGTGGGTGTAGATTTCTGCGCCGTTCTTGCGCGCCGATTTCGCGTAGGCATAGGTGGTGCCGGAAGGGTCCAGATGGCCCTCGACCTCGTCATAGAGCGCGCCAACGAACTGGCTGGCGTCCATCAGCGGGAAAAGCGCCTGCGCTTCGGAAGGCGTGATCAGCTCGGCATCTAGCCCCAGATAGCGTCCCTTGGCCATGATGCCCTTGAGCCAGTCAAACCGCTCCGGCGTGGCCGCCAGCATCACGCCGCCTGTCATGTGCAAGCCGATGTTCTGGCCGGAATACTCCTCGATCTCCTTATAGAGATCGACGGTGTATTTCTGCAGCTTCGCCACGTTGGGATCACCGTTGATCGTGTGCATCCCGCCCGCCGCGTGCCAGGTGGAGCCCGAGGTCAGCTCGCTGCGCTCCAGCAGGACAACATCTGTCCAGCCGAATTTGGTGAGGTGATAGAGCACGGAACAGCCGACAACGCCGCCCCCGATGATGACAACCTTGGCGTGGGATTTCATGATGCGCGGCCCCTGTTGCTGGCGGTGTTTGGCCCAGAGTGCCGCAGGGCGTGGGGGCAGGGGAGCCGGAAGGCGACATATGGTGTCGTTTTGAGAGTGAAGTTTAGAGCTGATCGCCCGTCACGCCAGTGACGGGCACGCGTCCGCCCGCCCCACGGCGGGCGCGTTCCGCACCCGCCCGGGCAGACGCTCAGCGCTCCGAATAAAAAGGCCCGCGCCGTTTCCAGCGCGGGCCTTTCTATCTCACCGGCAAGCCTCTTACCGCTCAGGGATCAGCCCGCGCGGGCTGAACCGCAGCACCAGCAGCAGGATCACCCCCATCGTCAGCAACCGCATATGGGCGGCACTGTCCAGCAGATGGGCGCGCAAGGCGCTGTCTTCGGCCATGCCCGAGGTCAGAACCCCCATGAACCAGATGCCGACCGGCTCCACCTGCACCCAAAGGAACCAGATCAGGAAGCCGCCCAGAACCGCGCCGAAGTTATTGCCCGAGCCGCCCACGATCACCATCACCCAGATCAGAAAGGTGAAGCGCAGCGGCTGGTAGGTGCCCGGGGTCAGCTGGCCGTCGAGCGTCGTCATCATCGCACCAGCAATACCGCAGATCGCGGAGCCGAGGATGAAGATTTGCAGATGCCTGCGGGTGACATCCTTGCCCATGGCCTCCGCCGCCACTTCATTATCGCGGATCGCGCGCATCATCCGGCCCCAGGGGCTTTTCAGCGCCAGTTGCGCCATGACGAGCAGCACCACGAGCACGGCAGCAAACAGGCCAGCATAAAGAAGCTTGACGTAAAGCGTCGAGGCGATGACGGGATCGAGCCCAAGCCCCGAAGCGCTTTCCACGAAGCCCGGATCCTGTTGCAGGTCGATCTCGTAAGGCACGGGGCGCGGGATCCCGATCACGTTCTTCACGCCGCGCGCCAGCCAGTCCTCGTTCTTCATCACCGCGATGATGATCTCGGCAATGCCCAGCGTGGCGATGGCAAGGTAGTCCGACCGCAGCCCCAAAGCCGTCTTGCCGATCAGCCAGGCCGCGCCCGCCGCCAGCAAGCCACCCACGGGCCAGGCCACCAGCACCGGCAGACTCAGCCCGCCCAGATAGCCCGTTGCGGCCGGGTTCACGCCTTCGATGGCCATGGCCGCCGGGTCAAACACCATCCGGTAGATGAAGAAGCCGCCCACGAGGATCGCCAGCAGCGCCACCGTGCGGCTGCGCCCCTTGGGCATCCGCTTATAGACCTGAACCGCGCCCGTCACCGTCGCGGCGCCAAGGATCAGCGCCACGATCATGCGCAGGCCACCGGCGGCCCAGGCCTCCTGCGTGGGAGGCATTGCCACCAGCACGGTCGCCAGCCCGCCAAGCGCCACGAAGCCCATGACACCGACGTTGAACAGCCCGGCAAAGCCCCACTGCAGGTTCACCCCCAGCGCCATGATGGCGCTGATCAGCCCCATGTTGAGGATCAGCAGGGCGGAGTTCCAGCTCTGCACAAAGCCCGTCAGCACGATCAGCCCGGCAACGGCGGCAAACAGCAGCGTGTTTCTCATCATCTCGCTCATACCGATTTCCCCTTGAACAGCCCCGTCGGCTTGAACAGCAGCACGATGATCAGGATCGCGAAGCTCACGGCGAATTTGTAATCCGTGCTCATCAGCTGCACGAGCCCCTCTGGCTCAAGGCTTTCCGGCAGCAGGTAGACGAGCACCTTCTTGAAGGCGTAAGTCACCGTGACTTCGGAGAAGGCGATCACGAAGCCGCCCGCAATCGCGCCGAGAGGATTGCCCAGCCCGCCCACGATGGCGGAGGCAAAGATCGGCAGCAGCAGCTGGAAATAGGTGAAGGGCTTGAAGCTCTTGTCGAGCCCGTAAAGCACGCCCGCGATGGTCGCCAGCGCGGCCACAAGGATCCATGTCACCGCCACCACGCGCTCCGGGTTGATGCCCGACAGAAGGGCCAGGTCCTCGTTGTCGGAAAAGGCGCGCATGGATTTGCCGGTGCGCGTCTTGTTGAGGAACCAGAACAGCGCAATCACCACCACGATGGCTGTTACCACGGTAATGCCTTGCGTGGTGCGGATCGCAAGCCCTTCCTGAAGCCCCGTCATCTCCTTGAAATTACGCGCGGAAATGATGAACCGCTCGCCATCGGCGAACCGCTGGTCATTCGGCCCGATGATGAAACGCACCAGCCCGTTCATGATGAACATCACACCCATCGACACGATTACAAGGATCACCGGTGCCGCCTTCTGCTTTCGGTAGAAGCGGTACACCACCCGATCGGTGCCCAGAAGCAGCAGCGCCGTGGCGGCAATGCCGAAGGGCAGGGCCAGAAGCGCCGTCGGCAATACGCCAAAGCTGATGCCGATGGACTGCATCCACCAGGTCACAAGGATCGTCACCATCGTGCCAAAGGCCATGGTGTCACCATGGGCGAAGTTCGAAAACCGCAGGATGCCGTAGATCAGCGTGACGCCAAGCGCGCCAAGCGCCAGCTGGCTGCCATAGGCCACGGCCGGCACGATCACGAAGTTGGCCAGGGCCACGATTGCATTGAGGATATCCATCTCAGCCCCCCAGGAACGAACGGCGGACTTCCGGATCGGCCAGCAGGGCCTTCCCGGTGTCGGTGAAACGGTTGGCGCCCTGCACGAGCACATAGCCTTTGTCGGCGATCTCCAGCGCCTGACGCGCGTTCTGCTCCACCATCAGGATGGTGATGCCCGCGCGCGCCACTTCGATGATGCGGTCGAAAAGCTCGTCCATAACGATGGGCGAAACCCCGGCCGTCGGCTCATCGAGCATCAACACCTTGGGCTTTGTCATAAGCGCGCGACCCACGGCCACCTGCTGGCGCTGCCCGCCCGAAAGCTCGCCCGCCGGCTGGTGGCGCTTTTCCTTCAGGATCGGAAACAGGTCGTAAACCTGCGCCATCGTCCCCGAAATATCATCCGAGCGGATGAAGGCCCCCATCTCGAGGTTCTCTTCCACCGTCATCGAGGTGAAGATGTTCTGGGTCTGGGGCACAAAGCCCATGCCCTGCGCCACGCGTGCCTGCGGGGTGAGGCCGGTGATATCCACCCCATCCAGCCGCACCGCGCCCGAGCGCATGTTCAGCATGCCAAACACCGCCTTCATCGCGGTGGATTTGCCGGCGCCATTGGGGCCGACGATCACCGCGATCTCGCCCTTGTCCACGGCAATGGTACAATCGTGCAGAATGTCGGGGCCATTGCCATAGCCGCCCGTCATGCTGTCACCGATCAGGAAAGGCTCAGCCATGATGCCCCCCAACTTTGTTCGTGAAATATCTTGGGGTCCGGGGCAGCGCCCCGGCACACCAAACCTGTGCGCGCGACAGCGCGCGCCGCTGGATCACAGCCATCACGCGCCCACCTTGTCTTTGTTCTTCAGGCCGGTGCCCAGATAGGCCTCGATCACCTGCTCGTTGGCCTTGATCTCGGCCAAAGTGCCCTCGGCCAGAACCTTGCCTTCGGCCATGCAGATTACCGGATCACAGAGCCGTTCGATGAAATCCATATCGTGTTCGATCACCACGAAAGTGTAGCCGCGCTCCTCGTTCAGGCGCTTGATCGCGTCGGCAATCGTGTAAAGCAGGGTACGGTTCACGCCCGCGCCCACCTCGTCCAGAAACACGATCTTGGCGTCCACCATCATCGTGCGGCCCAGTTCCAGAAGTTTCTTCTGCCCGCCCGAAATCTGCCCCGCCTTCAGATCGGCGATATGGCTGATGGTGAGGAACTCCAGCACCTCATCGGCCTTGGCCCGCAGCGCGCGTTCTTCATCGGCGATCCGTTTGCGGCCAAACCATGTGTTCCATAGCGTCTCACCCGATTGCGCGCCGGGCACCATCATCAGGTTTTCCCGACACGTCATCGACGAAAACTCATGGGCGATCTGGAAAGTGCGCAGGAGCCCCTTATGAAACAGCACATGCGGCGGCAGGCCGGTGATGTCCTCGCCGTCCATCGTCACGCGGCCGGACGTGGGTTCAAGAACCCCGGCGATCACGTTGAAAAGAGTGGTTTTTCCGGCGCCATTCGGGCCAATCAGCCCGGTGATGGAGCCCTTTTCGATGGTGAGCGTCGCGCCGTCCACGGCGTGAAACCCCCCGAAGTGCTTGTGAACGTCCTCAACGACGATCATTTGCGTTCCCCCGTCAGCGGCCCGGGTGTTTTCACCTCTAAGCCCCTCTATGGAAAACAGCCCGGAACCATGTCCGGGCTGCTTTCGGTTTCCTCAAGTGATGCGGATCAGCGGTACTGGACCGTGGTCAGCTCGCCACCCTTCATCTCCAGCTCGCGGTAACCGCCAGCGGCTTCGCCGCCACCGATCAGCTCAACGGCCGTCGCGCCCACGTAGTCGATCTCCCCGCCAGCGGCAAGGATTTCAAGCGCCTTGGCCAGCTCGCCCGGGAAGATCTGCTCGCCCGGTGCGTTGGCGACGTCCATGATCTTCTCCTTGTAGGCGGAGGCATCGGTGGAGCCGGCGGCCTGCATGGCGAGCATGATCAGCGCGGCGGCGTCGTAGCTCTCGCCCACGTAGGGGCCATCGCCGTTTTCGATACCAGCGGCTTCGATCATCTTCATCATGATGCCGGCGCCCTCAGATTCGGTGCCCGGCACGGTGCCGATGGAGCCGTCGATCTCATCGCCGAAGGTCTCTTCCAGCGCAGCGCCGATCATGCCGTCGGGCAGCACGAAGGTATCAAACGCGCCGGAGTCGAGCGCGGCGCGGATCACGCCGGGGCCGCCTTGGTCCACATAGCCCGCCACGACGAGCGCGTCGCCACCGGCAGAGGCCAGTGCGCCCACTTCGGCAGAGTAGTCGGCTTTGCCGTCTTCATGCGCCGTGGTGCCGGTCACAGAGCCACCCACGGCCTCGAAGGCCGCGGTGAAGCTGTCGGCAAGGCCCTTGCCGTAGTCGTTGTTGGTGTAGGTCACCGCAACGCTCATGATGCCTTTTTCTTTCAGCACATCGGCCAGCACCTGGCCCTGACGCGCATCAGAGGGCGCGGTGCGGAAGAACAGGCCGTTGTCCTCGGCATCCGACAGGGCGGGCGAGGTGGCGGAGGGCGAAATCATCACGATGCCGTTGGGCACGGCCACGTTGGCCAGAACGGCGCCGGTCACGCCGGAGCAGTCTGCGCCCATGATGCCCTTCACGCCATCGGCGGTGATCAGACGTTCGGCAGCGGCCGCAGCAGCGCCAGCGTCCACGCAGGTGGAGTCAGCGCGCACGGGCTCGACCTTGCCGCCGTCCATGAACTTGCCGCTCTCGGTCACTTCGGCCATCGCCAGTTCGGCGCCTGCGGCCATTGCCGGGGTCAGCGATTCAATCGGGCCGGTGAAGCCGAGAATAACGCCGAGTTTCACATCTTCGGCAGAAGCCGCACCAGCGGCAACGAGGCCGGCCGCCGTGGTGGCCAGAAGAAGCTTTTTCATAAGGGTCTCCCAAGTTGAACAGATGGTTTGCCATCCGTGTTGTGCCCGCAGATTAGGCAGGTGTTTCGGGAATGAAAAGAGCGAAACGTCTTGGTTTTGCACAGCGAAGCGCGCTGTTAGCGCAAGCGGCGGCAGGCAAACTTCCTGGCAAGCTCACATCTGCGCCAGCTTGGGGGGCTGTGGCTGGTTTGGCCGCGCGAAATGCCTATCTGGAAGGGCAACGAAAGGAGATCCCATGCCCCTGAGCCGCCGCCGCTTTCTCACCACAGGCCTCACCACCGGCCTAGCCGCGCCTCTCGTTTTCAAGGCCCGGCCTGCGCATGCCGCCCTCGCGCTCACGCCCATGATACGCGGGCTGGATACGCCCTTCGCGCTGGCTTTCCTGCCCGACGGCGCGCTGCTGATCTCCGAGCGCAACAGCGGTGTACTGCATGTCGCCACCGATGGCCGCAAGACAGCGCTTTCCGGCGTGCCCGAGGCCGTCACGAACGGGCAGGGCGGCTATATGGATCTCGTCGTGGCGCGCGATTTCGCCCAGAGCCGCACCGTCTGGATGACCTATTCCAAGCGGCTCGCGGGCGGCGGCACGGGCACGGCCCTCGGCGCAGGGAGGCTCTCGCCCGATGGCACGGAGTTCTCCGAGTTCCGCCTGCTGTTCGAGATGGCCGAAAGCGGGTCCGGTTCGCGTCATTTCGGCTCCCGCGTGGTGGAGGCCGGTGATGGCACGCTGTTTCTCTGCATCGGCGATCGCGGCGAGGACGCCCGCGCACAGGATCTGGGCAGCCACCATGGCAAGATCCTGCGCCTCACGCGCGACGGCCAACCCGCGCCCGGCAACCCCTTCCTGAACCGTGCCGGAGCACTGCCGGAGATCTGGAGCTACGGTCACCGCAACCCGCAGGGCATGGCGATGGCCCCTGACGGCCAGCTCTGGGCCGTAGAACACGGAGCTAAGGGCGGCGATGAGGTGAACCGGATTGAGAAAGGCGTCAACTACGGCTGGCCGGTGATTTCCTACGGGGTGCATTACTCGGGCCGCAAGATCGGCGAAGGAACCGCGCGCGAGGGCATGGCGCAGCCCGAGCACTTCTGGGATCCCTCTATGGCGCCTTCGGGGATGATGATCTACTCCGGCAAGCTCTGGCCGGAGTGGCGCGGGCAGGTGTTTATCGGATCACTGAAATTCGATTATATCTCAAGGCTCTCCGGCGCGAATCTCACGGAAGCGGCGCAAATCAAATCCGGCGAAACCCGCCGCGTGCGCGATGTGCGTGAAGCGCCGGATGGCAGCATCTGGTTCCTGTCGGAAGGGCGCGATACGGCCTACCGGATGCTGCCCGGCTAGATCGACAGCCGCGTCGCGTGGGTGCCGCGCTCGCGGTAGGGCGTGGTGTTGTAATGGGTCCGGTAGCATTTGGAGAAATGCGAGGGGCTGGTGAAGCCGCAGGCCAGCGCCACGTTGATCACGCTCATATCCGTCTGCATCAGCAGGTTACGCGCCTTTTGCAGGCGCAGCTCCATGTAATAGCGCTTGGGCGAGCGGTTCAGGTAACGGCGGAACAGCCGCTCCAGCTGCCGGGTGGACATACCCACATCCTTGGCAAGGATCGAGGGGCTGATCGGCTCTTCGAGGTTTTGCTCCATCATCTGGATCACCTGCGAAAGCTTTGGGTGCCGCACGCCGATGCGCGAAGGGATCGACAGCCGCTGCGTGTCCTGATCGGTGCGAATGGCGGAATAGATCAACTGATCGGCCACCACGCTCGCCAGTTCCTCGCCGTGATCATCGGCGATGATCTTCAGAAGCAGATCGATGGAGGAGGTGCCCCCGGCCGTGGTGTAGCGGTTGCCCTGCATCACGAACACGCTCTTGGTCAGCTCCACCTCGTCGAATTCCTCGGAAAAACTGTCGGCGTTCTCCCAGTGGATGGTGGCTTTCTTGCCGTCAAGCAAACCGGCCTTGGCCAGCGTATAGGCGGCGGTGCAAAGCCCGCCCATCACCACGCCCCGGCGCGCTTCGCGGCGCAGCCAGTTCAGCACGGGCTTGGTGGAAGACTCGGCCACTTCAACCCCACCACAGACGAGAAGCACATCGTCGCGCCGGGTTTCATCGAGCCCCATGTCCAGTTTGAAGCCCGCGCCGTTGGAGCAATAGATCATCTCGCCACCCTCTCCGGCGAGCACCCAGTCATAGAGCTTCTGGCCCGAAACGCGGTTGGCAATGCGCAAAGGCTCGATCGCGCAGGCGAAGCAGAGCATCGTGAATTTATCAAGCAGAACAAAGACGAAGCGCCGCGGCTTCTCGGGGACTTTCGGCAGATCGATCAGCGGGCGGATAGCATCCATGCGGCAGGCCTTCGATTGGTGTTGATCCACCGAAACAGGATTCGGAACCTGCATCAAGGGTGCCGCCCGATTTTCAGGCACGCGGCGCGAGGCATTTTTGCGCGCCCTGGGCGGTTGGCACCGCTGAAAAACCTGCCTATAACCCCGCCTTGCATTAACGCTAACATTATCGGAGCAAAGACGATGACTGATTGGGTAAAATCTGGCTGGCGGACCAAACCGCGGATCCAGATGCCTGAGTATACGGACGAGGCCGCGCTGAACGCCGTTGAGGCTCAGCTTGCCAAGTATCCGCCGCTCGTCTTTGCCGGGGAAACGCGCAAGCTGAAGGCGCAACTGGCCAAGGTCTCGCGCGGGGAAGCCTTCCTGCTGCAGGGCGGCGATTGTGCTGAAAGCTTTGCCGAATTTTCCGCCGACAACATCCGCGACACCTTCAAGGTGATGCTGCAGATGGCCATGGTGCTGACCTACGGCGCGAAAGTGCCGGTGGTGAAAGTGGGCCGCATGGCCGGCCAATTCGCCAAGCCGCGCTCTGCCCCGACGGAAATGAAAGGCGGCGTGGAGCTGCCCAGCTACCGTGGCGACATCATCAACGAGTTGGATTTCACCCCGGAATCGCGCATTCCGAACCCGGGCAAGATGCTGCAGGCCTACACGCAGTCTGCGGCCACGCTGAACCTGCTGCGCGCCTTCAGCCAGGGCGGCTACGCCGATGTGCACCAGGTTCACGCCTGGACGCTGGGCTTCACCGACCGCGCCGAAACCGAACGCTACTCGGATATGGCCCGCCGCATCACCGACACGCTGGACTTCATGAAGGCCGCCGGTGTGGACAGCGAGCGCGCCCACACGCTGCAGACGGTGGATTTCTACACCAGCCACGAGGCCCTGCTGCTGGAATACGAAGAGGCGCTCTGCCGCATCGATTCCACCTCCGGCAAGCCGGTGGCTGGCTCCGGCCACATGATCTGGATCGGCGACCGCACCCGTCAGCCCGATGGCGCGCATGTGGAGTTCGCGTCCGGCGTGCAGAACCCCATCGGCCTGAAATGCGGCCCCACCACCACCGGCGAGGATCTCAAGGTGCTGATGGCCAAGCTGAACCCGCAAAACGAGGCCGGCCGCCTCACGCTGATCGCGCGCTTCGGAGCTGGCAGCGTGGCTGATCACCTGCCGCGCCTGATCCAGACGGTGCGGGAAGAGGGCGCGAACGTGGTCTGGTCCTGTGACCCGATGCATGGCAACACGATCAAATCCTCCACCGGCTACAAGACGCGCCCCTTCGAGAGCGTGCTGCGCGAGGTGCAGGAGTTCTTCGCGATCCACCGCGCCGAAGGCACCGTGCCGGGCGGCGTGCATTTCGAGATGACAGGCCAGGACGTGACCGAATGCACTGGCGGCGTGCGCGCGGTGACGGACGAGGATCTCTCCGACCGCTACCACACCGCCTGCGATCCGCGCCTGAACGCCAGCCAATCGCTGGAACTGGCCTTCCTCGTGGCCGAAGAACTAGGCGCGGGCGATGGCCAGCGGCAGGTTGCTGCAGGCTGATCGCTTAGTCGTTCGACGAAATAAGCTTAAGGGCCGGGCGCGCTGCGTCCGGCCTTTTTTCTGGCCCTTCTTCCTGCGGCATAAGCGCAGGGGCAGGGGCAAAGGGGGCAGGGGCTTCGGCCAGCCCGCTGATTGCTCCCTGTTTGGACGCGATGGGCGCGGCAGGCTTCGCAGCCTGATGCAGGCGCGCGTCCGGATCGCGGGTAAAGCCGCTGGCTTCAATCGTCAGCGCGTTCAGCAGCAGTGCCGAGGGATGCGCCATCTCAAGGCAGCCCAACAGCAGGCGACGGCGCGGATCGCTCAGCGGCAAAAGCACGATCTGCCCCCAGGCCCCGCTCTGGGTGCAGACCTTCATCTGCAGCGTCGCGCTTTCTGCCAGCGCGGTGCGGCAGAGCGCCTTGGCGGTGCCAAACCAGCTGTCACAGAAGAGCGACGTGAACGGCATCGTCGTCAGATCGATCCCCGCAGCATCCAGCAAGCTCGATCCCACCAGCCGGAACCGCAACCCCTCGTTGCCCTGGGCTTCCAGAATGAAGGCATGGGGCAGCGCCTCGGCCAGTCGGGCGGCGGTGATGCTGCGCCGTGTGGGCGGGGCCCCGTTGCGCCGCAGCGCCCACCAGAGCGCTTCCACATGCGCGCAGCTCGCGAAATGCATCGACTGTCCGCCCTGGCTGAACGGCAAACGGATGAGATTGCCGGTTGGTCCCATGTGCTGCGCCTCCTTGAACGGTTGCTCCCTCCACGCCGCTGCCCCGCTAAAGCGCGAAAGGCAGGCCATGGCCGGATTGTCTGTTTGGTGACGCACTGTTAACCATAGGCACACCAAGATTACCGAAGTGTTAATACAGCGGTTTTCATTCAAATTTGAGATGAGAAAGAGGGACATGGTTAACGCTTCGACGCTCAACTCGATGACAGGCTTTGCCTCGGGCACGGGGCAGGGGCTCGGCTTTGGCTGGAGCTGGGACATCCGCTCCGTCAACGCGCGCGGGCTGGATGTGCGCTGCCGGGTGCCGGATTGGATCAGCGGGCTGGAACAGGGGTTGAAGGCCGCAATTTCCAAGAGGGTCGCGCGCGGTAACATTTCGGTTTCGCTGCGCATACAACGTGAAGAAGGTGAGGCAAGCCTTTCGATCAACGAGGAAATCCTGAGCCGCACGCTTGAGGCCATTGCCCATGTCGAAGCCCGCGCCGCCGCGCTCGGGCTGGTTCTGGCCCAGAGCCGGGCCACCGACATCTTGAGCGTAAAAGGCATCTCCGAGGCCAGCGCGCCGGAGGCCGACCCCGAGGCCCTCGCAGCGCTGCTGCTGAAAGATTTCACGCCGGTGCTGGAAAGCTTCCTCGACTCCCGCGGCAAGGAAGGTGGGGCCTTGGCGCAGGTGCTGGACGGACAGATCGCTCAGGTGGAAAGCCTGACCCGCGCAGCTGCCAGCGAAGCTGAGGCCCGGCGCGAGAAAACCGCTGAAACTCTGCGCGCCAACCTGCAGAAAGTGCTGGAAAATACCGAAGAGGTGGATCCGGACCGTGTCGCGCAGGAACTGGCCCTGATCGCGGTGAAAAGCGACGTGACGGAGGAGATCGATCGCCTGCACGCCCATGTTGGCACCGCTCGCGCGCTGCTGGCGCAGGAAGCGCCTTCCGGGCGCAAGCTAGACTTCCTGATGCAAGAGTTCAACCGCGAGGCCAATACGCTCTGTTCCAAGGCGCAATCCGCCGCGCTCACCGCCATCGGGCTTGACCTCAAGGCGGTCATTGATCAGATGCGCGAGCAAGTACAGAACGTGGAGTGAAAATGTCGGATCGTCGTGGCCTCTTGATCATCCTGTCCTCGCCTTCGGGCGCGGGTAAATCCACGCTGGCCCGCCGGCTGATGGAATGGGACGCAGGGCTGCGCTTCTCGATTTCCGCCACCACCCGCGCCCCGCGCCCCGGCGAGGAGCATGGACGGGAGTATTTCTTCCTCACCGAAGAGGCCTTCAAGGCGCAGGTGGCCGAGGGCGAAATGCTGGAGCACGCCCATGTCTTCGGCAATTTCTACGGCTCGCCCGCCGGCCCGGTGAAAGCCACCATCGAAAGCGGGCAGGATGTGCTGTTTGACGTCGACTGGCAGGGCGAGCAGCAGATCCGCAACTCCGATTTGGGCAAACACGCGCTCTCGATCTTCATCCTGCCGCCCTCGATCAAGGAGCTGCACCGCAGACTCGTGAGCCGGGGGCAGGACAGCGAAGAGGTGATCGCCAAGCGTATGCAGAAGAGCTGGGACGAGATCAGCCACTGGGGTGCCTACGATTACGTGCTGATCAACGACGATCTGGACCGCACCGAAGCCGATCTGAAAACCATCATCACCGCCGAGCGGATGCGCCGCGAACAGCAGCCCGCGCTGCAGGCCCGCGTGCGCGCGCTTCAGGCCGAGTTCGAGGAGACGAAATGACCCTCTATGCACTTGAAGGCATTGCGCCAACCCTCCCGGAAGACGGGGATTTCTGGGTTTCGCCCGATGCCAATCTGATCGGGAAGATCACGCTGGAAAGCGGCGCGTCTGTCTGGTTTGGCAGCACCCTTCGCGGCGACAATGAGCGCATCACCGTGGGTGCGGGCAGCAACATTCAGGAGAACTGCGTGCTGCACACCGACATGGGCTTTCCGCTCACCATCGGCACCAATTGCACCATCGGCCATAAAGCGATGCTGCACGGCTGCGTGATCGGCGACAACTCCCTCATCGGCATGGGGGCGACGGTGCTGAACGGCGCGAAGATCGGCGCGAATTGCCTGATCGGAGCCGGGGCGTTGATCACCGAAGGAAAAGAGATCCCGGATCGCAGCCTTGTGATGGGCGCGCCGGGCAAAGTGGTGCGCCAGTTGGACGAGCGCACGATCCAGATGCTCACCGCAAGCGCTCTGAACTATCAAAACAACATGCGCCGCTTCCGGCAAGCCCTTGAAAAGGTAGGCGAATGAAAGATCCTCGCACCGTCGTGCGCCGCATGGGCTGGCCTGAAAGCCGCAGCCGCGCGCTTGGCACGCCTCTGCAGCCATCCGTTGTCTACGTGGCCGAAACGCCCGACGCGCTGGACGATCAATACGAAGGCCGCACCAAGGGGTTTTCCTATGCGCGCGAAGGCCACCCCAACGCCGAAGTGTTGGCACAAGCCATCGACGCGCTGGAGGGGGCGGAGGGCGGCATCATGCTTTCCTCTGGCATGGGCGCCGTGGGCGCCTGTATGATGGCGCTGCTGAACGCTGGCGATCACGTGGTGGCGGGCAACCAGCTCTATGGCCGCTCCCTGCGGATGCTGAAAGAAGACCTGCCAAGGTTCGGCATTCAAACCACTTTTGCTGATCCGACCGACGTGGAAAGCTTCCGCGCCGCGCTGCGCCCGAACACCAAACTGATCCTGCTCGAGGTCGTCTCCAACCCCACGCTGCGCGTAGCCGAAATGGCGGGGCTGATTGCTCTGGCCAAGGAGCACGGGGTGAAGGTCGTCGTGGACAACACCTTCACCACCCCGCGCGCCTATCGCCCGTTTGATCACGGCGCTGACGTGGTGATCCATTCCGTAACCAAGCTTCTCGCCGGCCACTCGGACGTGACGCTGGGCTATGTGGCCGCGAAAGATCCGGCCGATCGCAAGAAGATCTACGATCTGGCGGTGACGTTTGGTTTCACGGCAAGCCCCTTTGACTGCTGGCTGGGGGAGCGTGGGCTCTATTCTTTTGATCTGCGCTTTGACCGCGCCGAATCCAATGCCGCCGCGCTGGCGGATGCTTTGGCCGAGATGCCCGGCGTCACCCGTGTGCTCTATCCGACGCGCCCCGATCACCCCGATCACAACCGCGCCATCGGCCTTCTGGGCGGGCGCGGGGGCAATATGGTCTCTTTCGAGATCAAGGGCGGACGGGCACAGACCAACGCCTTTGTCGCCGCCGCAGAGCACATCGCCTTTGCCCCCACTCTGGGCGACATCGGCACGACGCTCTCGCATCCGCCATCCTCTTCACACCGCGCCTTGAGTGAAGAAGATCGCGCAAGTCTCGGAATTAGCGAAGGTTTCTTCCGTGTCTCCGTGGGTGTGGAACCGATTGAGCTGCTGATTGCGGAGTTCCGCGAAGCGCTGGAAGCCGCGCAGTAAAGCAGGCAATTTACAAGACGGGCGCGCAGCGGCTAACACTTGGGGCAACCCGAAACAGCCGCCGCGCGCGCCGAAAGTAGCCATGCATCCGCAAGATCTTCCCAACGTCCTGTCGGGCGTGCCCATGCCGCTTGTCCTGATCGGGGCAAACGAACGTATCCTGACGATCAACAGCGCCGCGGCCGAGATTTTCGGCACCAAGCTGGAAGGCAGGCCCTATCACGCCATGCTGCGCCAGCCCGAAGTGCTGGAGACGATCGAGCGCACCTGGCGCTCGGGCAAGACGGAAACCGCGCAATATCTTGGCGCAGCGGGCAGCCGGCAGACGACCTACCGCGTGGCCTGTGCGCCAATCGCGCTTGAGGCGGGGCCAGGGATCCTGCTGAGCTTCGAGGACATCACCCATGTGGAGGAATCCAGCCAGATCCGCCGGGATTTCGTGGCCAACGTCAGCCACGAGTTGCGCACGCCACTCACCGCGCTGATCGGATTCATCGAAACGCTGCGGGGCCCTGCGAAGAACGACGAGGCCGCACGGGAGCGCTTTCTGGGCATCATGGAGAAGGAAACCCACCGCATGACGCGGCTGGTGAAGGATCTCTTGTCGCTCTCGCGCGTGGAGAGCGAGGAGCGGATGCGGCCCGGCGATCCGGTGGATCTTGGCAATTGCCTTGCCAGCGCGCGGCAGGCGCTGCGGCCACAGGCCGAAGATGCGGGTGTGGCCGTAGTGATTGAAGGCATTGACGGCCCGGTGATCGTGCCCGGTGATGCGGATCAACTGCAGCAGGTGTTCACCAACCTGTTTGAAAACGCGATCAAATACGGCGGCCGCAATCGCACCGTGACGGTGCGCGTCAGTCGTCAGGAGATGGAGCCGATGTTGCGTGGCCCGGCGGCGCGGGTGGATGTGATCGATGAGGGCGAGGGGATCGATCCGATCCACATCCCGCGCCTGACGGAGCGCTTTTACCGGGTGGACAGCCACCGCTCGCGCGAGATGGGCGGCACCGGGCTGGGGCTGGCGATTGTAAAACACATCGTGAATCGCCACCGCGGGCGGCTTAAAATTGCGTCGCAAGAGGGGCAGGGCACCACATTCAGCGTTATTCTTCCCGCCGCGCGGGGCTGAATTTCTTCATGTTTTGCGAAGATTTCGCGATTTTCCCCGACGTCACCGCGTGGTGTCATGAAACTGTTACCTGCCTGTCACAAAAGGCTTAACGAACGCCCATAGATCGTGCCCCGAGACCGCGCCAACAGTGGTCCACTGTGTGACAACCAGGAGCAAACCATATGTCCTTCGTGAAACTGACCGCCTCCACGCTGGCGATCGCTGCCGTTTCCGCAACTGCCGCCGCCGCCCGTGACAACGTGCAGGTCGCCGGTTCCTCCACCGTTCTGCCCTACGCCTCCATCGTGGCCGAAGCCTTTGGCGAGAACTTCGATTTCCCGACCCCGGTTGTTGAATCCGGTGGCTCCTCCGCTGGCCTGAAGCGCTTCTGCGAAGGCGTGGGCGAAAACACCATCGACATCGCGAACGCCTCCCGCGCGATCCGCGAAAAAGAGATCAAGGCCTGTGCCGAAGCCGGCGTGACCGACATCATCGAAGTCCGCATCGGCTATGATGGCATCGTCTTCGCCTCCCAATCCGCTGGCCCCGAGTTCACCGCTTTCGAGCCGGCCGACATCTTCAACGCCCTCTCCGACAAAGTGCTCGTGGACGGCGCGATCGTGGACAACCCCTACCAGCAGTGGGCTGATTTCAACGCCGAACTGCCGGCCGTTGACATCATCGCTTTCCCTCCGGGCACCAAGCACGGCACCCGTGAAGTCTTCGAGGAAAAAGTGATCCTCGTGGGCTGTGAAGAAACCGGCGCCCTGCAGGCCATGATCGATGGTGGCATGAGCGAAGACGACGCCGAAAGCGCCTGCATGTCCCTGCGCACCGACGGCAAATCCGTGGACATCGACGGCGACTACACCGAGACGCTGGCCCGCATCGACGCCAACCCGAACGGCGTGGGCATCTTCGGCCTCGCTTTCTACGAAAACAACACCGACAAGCTGAAGGTCGCCACCATGTCCGGCGTGGTGCCTTCCACCGAGTCGATCTCCACCGGCGAATACCCGGTGTCGCGCCCGCTGTTCTTCTACATCAAGAAAGCCCACATCGGCGTGATCCCCGGCCTGAAAGAATTCGCCGAGTTCTTCGTGGCTGACGAGATCGCTGGCCCGGACGGCCCGCTGGCCGCTTACGGCCTCGTGGCTGACCCGGAACTGGCCGCCACGCAGGCTGCCATCTCCGAAGAGAAAACCATGGCCGAGGGCATGTAAGCCTCTGCCAATATCACTTAGGCGGGGGGGCAGTGTTTGCCTCCCCGTTCGCGTCTGCTAAAGGGCGCGCGAAAGAAGACGAGGCGCATCCCGCGCCAGACCCGCGGCAGGGCCAAGCCCGTGCCAAACTGTTTCAAAGGGGAAATCGATGCCATTGCTGTGGATCGTCCTGATCGTCCTGGGCCTGGGGCTGATCGGATATATCGTCGGGCGCGCGCGTGCGCTTGGCTCAGCGGAGGGCGACACCCGCAAGCTTCATTCGCTGCCCAACTACTACGGCTGGAACGCTGTCATGATGACGGTTGTCCCGGCTTTGCTGGTGATGGCGGCCTGGTTGCTTGTGGCGCCGAACCTGATCGAAAGCCGCGTGGCTGCCAGTTTTGACGAAGCGGCGATTGCCGAGGGCTCCAACATGAGCCTCGTCATGGCCGAGGTGCGCCGCACCGCAAGCGGCATCACCACCGCCGTGAACAGCGGCGCGATGGACGCCGCCACAGCGCTTTCTCCGGAGGCCGATCCGGCCGAGGTCACCGCCACCCTGAAAGCCGCCGGCATGATCGTGACGAGCGACATTACGCCTGACGTGCTTCAGGCCGCGCAGGCCTACCGCGCCATGGCCGCAACCTCCGGCACGATCCTCACCGGGATCGTGCTGCTGATCGCTGTGGCCGGCCTGTTCTACGCCCTGCGCAAGACGGACAAGGATTTCCGCGCCCGCAATGTGGTGGAAAACGGCATCAAGATCCTGCTGATCCTCGCCTCCTCCATCGCGATCCTTACGACGCTGGGCATCGTGCTGTCGATGCTCTTTGAGACGGCCAATTTCTTCGAACAATACTCCTGGCGCGAGTTTTTCTTCGGCGTGAACTGGGCCCCGGATTTCCGTGGCAACTCCGAGCTTGGCATGCTGCCGCTCCTGTGGGGCACGCTCTATATCTCGCTGGTGGCGCTGCTCGTGGCGGTGCCCGTCGGGCTTTTCGCCGCCATCTACCTGTCGGAATACGCCGGGCCGAAACTGCGCGCCGTGGCCAAGCCGATGATCGAGATCCTCGCTGGCATCCCGACGATTGTTTACGGCCTTTTCGCCCTGATCACCGTCGGCCCGCTGCTGCGCGACGCCATCGCCAGCCCGCTGGGGCTTGGCAATTCGTCCTCCTCGGTGATGACGGCGGGCCTCGTGATGGGGATCATGCTGATCCCCTTCGTCTCTTCGCTGTCGGACGACATCATCAACGCCGTGCCGCAGGCGATGCGCGATGGCTCTTACGGGCTTGGCGCGACGCAGAGCGAGACGATCAAGCAGGTGGTGCTGCCCGCCGCGCTTCCGGGCGTAGTGGGCGCGGTGCTGCTGGCCGCCTCGCGCGCCATTGGCGAAACCATGATCGTGGTGCTCGGGGCAGGGGCGGCGGCCGCCCAGTTCAACCAAGGACTTGGCGCCGTGGTGAACCCCTTTGAAGCCATGACAACGGTGACGGTGAAGATCGTCTCCCAGCTCACCGGGGACACCGATTTCGCCTCGCCGGAAACGCTGGTGGCCTTCGCCCTTGGCCTGACCCTCTTCGTGATCACGCTGGGGCTGAACGTCCTGGCGCTTTATATCGTGCGCAAATATCGGGAGCAGTACGAATGACCGACGCAACCGCACAGGTGCCCGCCGCGCCGCGCAAGTCGCTCTACGAGCTCGACGCCACCACCCGCAAACGCAACGCCGCCGAGAAGCGCTTCCGCGCCTATGGGCTCACCGCGATCCTGATCGGCCTTCTGGCGCTGATCATGCTGCTGGTGTCGATCCTCGGGCAGGGCCTGCCCTCGTTCCGGCAGACCTTCATCGACCTGCCGGTCTATCTGGATCCGGCCAAGCTCGACAAGAACGGCAACCGCGACATCGAGGAGATCAAGAAGGTTTCCACCTTCGGCTATGACCCGCTGATCAAGGCGGCGATGGAAGGCGAGATGGAGCGGCTTGGCATCGTGATTGAAGGGCTTTCGGCCAAGGACGCCGGCGCGCTGATCTCCAAGGAAGCGGCGGCCGATCTGCGCCGCTTCGTGATCGCCAACCCCGACCAGATCGGCGAAACGGTGGATTTCAAGTTCCTCGCCTCTGGCAGGATCGATGGCTACTACAAGGGCCGCGTGACGATGGAGAGTGCGGAGCTCGACAGCAACGTGAGCCCGCAGCAGCTGATGCTAGCCGATGCGCTGAAAGAAGGCGGGGCGCTGGCCACCACCTTCAACTGGGGCTTCATCACCAAGGCCGACGCCTCGGAGAACCGCCCCGAAGCCGCCGGGATCGGCGTGGCGATCATCGGCTCTTTCTACATGATGATCATCGTACTGGTGCTGGCGCTGCCCATCGGCGTGGCGGCCTCGATTTACCTTGAGGAATTTGCGCCGAAGAACTGGTTCACCGATCTGATCGAGGTGAATATCTCCAACCTCGCGGCTGTTCCTTCCATCGTCTTCGGCATCCTCGGCCTTGCGATCTTCATCAACTTCGCGGGCTTGCCGCAATCCGCGCCCATCGTGGGCGGGCTGGTGCTGACGCTGATGACGCTTCCCACGATCATCATCGCCACGCGCGCCTCGCTGAAATCGGTGCCGCCGAGCATCCGTGATGCTGCACTTGGGGTAGGGGCCTCGAAGATGCAATCTGTCTTCCACCACGTGCTGCCGCTGGCCGCTCCGGGGATCTTGACGGGCACCATCATCGGCCTTGCACAGGCGCTTGGCGAAACCGCGCCGCTCATGCTGATCGGCATGGTCGCCTTCGTGCGCGAATATCCGGCGGCACCGCCGGAAGGCTTCTTCGATCCGGCCTCGGCCCTGCCTGTGCAGGTCTTCAACTGGACACAACGGGCGGACCCGGCCTTTGTCGAACGGGCCTCGGGCGCGATCATCGTGCTCTTGATTTTCCTGGTATCCATGAACACGCTGGCGATCATCCTGCGCCGCCGGTTCGAACGCCGCTGGTAAGGGGGCAATGACATGAATGATATGAGACGGGTGGAACGCGCCGTGGACAACAAAGAGCTGAAAATCACCGCCAAGGACGTGCAGGTTCACTACGGTGACACCCATGCCATCAAGGATGTGAACATCGACATCCTCGACAAGACGGTGACGGCCTTCATCGGCCCCTCCGGCTGCGGGAAATCCACCTTCCTGCGCACGCTGAACCGGATGAACGACACGATCGACATCTGCCGCGTGACGGGCGAGATCCAGCTCGATGGCGAAGACATCTACCACCCCAAGGTGGACCCGGTGCAACTGCGCGCGAAAGTGGGCATGGTGTTTCAGAAGCCAAACCCCTTCCCGAAAAGCATCTACGACAACGTCGCCTATGGGCCGCGCATTCACGGGCTGGCCCGCAACAAGGCTGAACTCGATGAAATCGTTGAGAAATCCTTGCGTCGCGGTGCGATCTGGGACGAGGTGAAGGATCGCCTCGATGCGCCGGGCACCGGGCTTTCGGGCGGTCAACAGCAGCGGCTTTGCATCGCCCGCGCGGTGGCCACGGAGCCGGAAGTGCTGCTGATGGACGAGCCCTGTTCGGCGCTCGATCCCATCGCCACGGCCCAAGTGGAAGAGCTGATCGACGAACTGCGCAGCCGCTTCTCGGTGGTGATCGTGACGCACTCCATGCAGCAGGCCGCGCGCGTGTCGCAGAAAACCGCCTTCTTCCACCTCGGAAACCTCGTGGAATACGGCGATACGGGGCAGATTTTCACCAATCCGAAAGATCCCCGCACCGAAAGCTACATCACCGGCCGGATCGGCTGACGGAGAGCAGAAACGATGATGAAAGAACATATCGTAAAAGGCTTTGATCGCGATCTGGAAGCCATCCAGGCGATGATCATGAAGATGGGCGGTCTGGTGGAGGTCGCGATCTCCAACGCCGCGAAATCACTGGAAACCCGCGATCTGGAACTGGCCGACGAGGTCCGCCGGAACGACAAGGTGATCGACGATCTGGAAGAGCAGATCCAGGACGAATGCGCCAGCATTCTGGCCCTGCGCCAGCCCACGGCAAGCGATCTGCGCACGGTGCTGACGGTGATGAAAATAGCCGGCAATCTTGAGCGCATCGGCGATTACGCCAAGAACCTCGCCAAACGCACCTCGGTGCTGGTGCATCTGTCGCCGATCGAGGGCACCTCCGGCGCGATCCGCCGCATGGCGCGCGAAGTGGAGCTGATGCTGAAGGACGTGCTGGATGCCTATATCCAGCGCGACGCCGATCTGGCGCTGGACGTGCGCAACCGCGATCACGACGTGGACCAGATGTACAACGCGCTGTTCCGCGAATTCCTGACCTTCATGATGGAAGATCCGCGCAACATCACCGCCTGCATGCACCTGCATTTCATCGCCAAGAACATCGAGCGGGCAGGCGACCACGCCACGTCGATCGCCGATCAGGTGATCTACCTCGTCACCGGCGACACGCCGGAAGAGGCCCGCCCGAAGGCCGATTCCACCTCTTACGAGCGCACCGAGGGGTAAGGGGCGATGTCTGTCGATCATCCCGCCGTTCTGGTGGTGGAGGACGAGCCCGCGCAGCGCGAGGTGCTGGCCTATAACTTGGAAGCCGAGGGCTATCAGGTGAGCCGCGCCGAAAACGGCGAAGAGGCCTTGCTGCTCGTCGATGAGGAGGTGCCGGATCTGATCCTGCTGGATTGGATGCTGCCCAATGTCTCGGGCATCGAGATCTGCCGTCGTCTGAAAACCCGCGCCGAAACGCGCGCCATTCCGATCATCATGCTCTCGGCACGCTCCGAGGAGGTGGACCGGGTGCGTGGGCTGGAAACCGGCGCGGATGACTACGTTGTGAAACCGTATTCCGTGGTGGAGCTGATGGCGCGCGTGCGCACGCAGCTGCGCCGTACGCGGCCCGCAACTGTTGGCGCGCGGCTGGAATACGAAGACATCGTACTGGATTCCGAAACGCATAAAGTGTTTCGCAATGAGCATCTCCTGAAGCTCGGGCCAACCGAATTCCGGCTGCTCTCGACCTTCATGGAAAAGCCGGGCCGGGTCTGGAGCCGCGATCAGCTTCTGGATCGTGTCTGGGGCCGGGACATCTATGTCGACACGCGCACGGTAGATGTGCACATCGGCCGGCTGCGCAAGGCGCTCTCGGCCAATGGTGGATCCGATCCGATCCGCACGGTGCGCGGCGCGGGCTACGCGCTCGGCTGATACTGCTAGCGGCCCGGTGCGTTCCGGGCCGTTTTCGCATCCGGCAGGGCGTCGTTGCACGTGTTGGCTTTCTCATAGTCGCCTGCGTATAATCTGTATTATGTTGCTTGTTGTTAAAGTGCCAATCTGGCACCCGATGGCGTGACTTTCGGTTCAGGTTTCTGTAACCCTTGGGTGAGCATTTCCGCTCCAAAGCACAACAACGACGATAAGCAAATGCCGGATAACAAACTGGAATTTCTGATTCTGAATGGCCCCAACCTGAATCGTTTGGGCCGCCGCCAGCCCGAGGTCTACGGCCGCACGACGCTCGCCGACATCGAGGCCATGTGCCGCGAGGCTCATGAGAGCGAAACGCTTGGCCTGCGGTTTTTCCAGTCCAACCATGAAGGCGCGCTGGTGGATGCGATTCACGCCGCACAGGACGATGGCGTAGACGGCATCATCCTGAACGCCGGTGCCTACACCCACACCTCCATCGCGCTGATGGATGCGATCGCTTCCGTCGAGCTGCCCACGATCGAGATGCATCTCTCCAACGTGCACGCGCGCGAGAGCTTTCGCCATGTCTCCTATATCTCCAAGGTCTGCGTTGGCGTGATCTGCGGCTTCGGCGCGCATGGCTACGTGCTCGCCATCGAGGCGCTGCGCCAGAAATTAGCGAGTCAGGGCTGATGCTTGAGAAGCTGGAAGCCATACTTGACGCGGCGACCATTGAGGACGCCTGGCTTCTGCATCAAGAATATATGGCCAATTACGGGTTCGACCGGCTGATCTACGGCTACACCCGGTTTCGCACGGCCCATTCCTTTGGCGATCCGCAGGATCTGTTGGTGCTCTCCAACCATAGGCCCGAATATCTTGAAGAATTCGTGCACAACGGCATGTATTTCCACGCGCCGATGGTGCGTTGGGCGATGGAGAACAACGGCCCCTGTTCCTGGAGCTGGATGGAAAAGGTCGCCATGCAAGGCGGGCTGACCGATCACGAGATGCAGGTGATCGGTTTCAACCAGAAGATGGGCGTCACCGCTGGATACACTATCAGTTTCCGCTCTGATTCTTCCCGTTCCAAAGGCGCAATTGCCCTTACGGCAAGCCCCGGCGTGACACAGGCCGAGGTGGACGAGCTGTGGGAGGAAAAAGGGCAGGAAATCAGCGTGTTGAACAACGTGGCTCACCTGAAGCTGATCACCCTGCCCCACACTGGCAACCGGCCCGCGCTCACCAAGCGGCAACGCGAGGCGCTGGAATGGGTCGGCGAAGGCAAGACGATGCAGGATATTGCCCAGATCATGGGGCTCACCCCGGCCACCGTGGAGAAGCATCTGCGACTCGCCCGCGAGGCGCTGAACGTGGAAACAACGGCTCAAGCGGTGCTCAAAGCCTCCTTCAGCAACCAAATTTTCGTCATAGAGATCTGATTTTAAACAAAATATCCAAAAGGTATGGAATTCCTGACTTTCTGAAATCCCGTCCTCATGTCAATTTGACCATGTTCCGTGAGTGGTGGTCTTCAGACCAAGGAACTTAAGCGCCGGGAAACAGCCGCTTCGCACACGGCAAAACTTCCCCGCGCGATCCGGTTTACCGGAGCCGAGACGGCGGTAATTAGTCCGACCGCCTTATCGGCAGCCAGATGGGCCTTCCTCATCCCCAACAAGGGGGGCTCCATTGAACAAGCGGCGTGACCCCTGCACAGGTCACGCCGCTTTACTTTTTGCCGCTCGACAGTTTCACCCCCAAACTTAGGCGCGCCCTGCCCGCCGCCGCCAAGCCTCGCGCACGAAAAAAGGCGCCCGAAGGCGCCTTGATCCGAATTTCTGCTGAAAGAGCGATCAGCCCTTGGCGGCTTTGGCCACTTCTGCAGCGAAATCTTCTTCTTTCTTCTCGATGCCTTCGCCCACTTCGAGGCGCACGAAACCAACGACTTCCACACCGGCTTCTTTCGCGGCGGCGGCCACGGTCAGGTCCGGGTTGATCACGAACGCTTGGCTCAGCAGCGTCACGTCGGCGAGGAATTTCTTCATCCGGCCTTCGATCATCTTCTCGATAACGGCTTCCGGCTTGCCGGATTCCCGTGCGATGTCGATCTGCACCTGACGCTCTTTCTCGACGATGGCCTGATCCAGATCCGCTTCGCTGAGGGAGGCCGGGTTCGCGGCGGCGATGTGCATCGCAACCTGCTTGCCGAAGGCTTCGTTGTCGCCTTTCAGGGCCACGAGAACGCCGATTTTGCCCATGGAGGGGGTGGCGGCGTTGTGCACGTAGGCCACGACCTGATCGCCGGAAACCTTCGCCATGCGGCGCAGGGACATGTTCTCGCCGATGGTGGCGATCTTGTCGGTGATCAGGTTTTCAACGGTCTTGCCACCGATGTCGGCAGACTTCAGGGCTTCGACGTCGGCCACGCCCAGGGCGGCCGTGGCGATCTTGCCGACCATTTCCTGGAACTCGGCGTTCTTGCCCACGAAATCGGTCTCGGAGTTCACTTCGACAGCGACGCCTTCGCCACCGTCCACGATCACGGCCACGAGGCCTTCAGCGGCGGTGCGGCCGGATTTCTTGGCGGCGGTCGCCAGGCCTTTGGTGCGCAGCCAGTCGATGGCTTCGTCCATGTTGCCTTCGGTCTCGGTGAGCGCTTTTTTCGCGTCCATCATGCCCGCGCCGGTTTTCTCGCGCAGGTCTTTCACCATTGCTGCGGTGATTGCCATGTTGGCTCTCCTCAAAAACAGGGATGATTGATCGGGCAGAGCCTTAGCCCCGCCCGATGTCAGAATTGTTACGCTTACGCGTCGGAAGCTTCGGCAGCCGCTTCAACGAGGCCTTCTTCTTCCAGGCCTTCCACCAGCTCGCCGAGGTCCACACCGGCAGCGCCCAGTTGGGCGGACATGCCGTCAAGGGCAGCGCGGGCGGCCAGATCGCAGTAGAGCGCGATGGCGCGGGAGGCGTCGTCGTTGCCCGGAATCACGTAGTCCACGCCGTCGGGGGAGCAGTTGGTGTCCACGACGCCGATGACCGGGATGCCCAGCTTGTTGGCTTCGGCGATGGCAAGGGCTTCTTTCTTCACGTCGATGACGAAAAGCAGATCCGGCACGCCGCCCATGTCGCGGATACCGCCGAGGGAGGCTTGCAGCTTCTCCTGGTCACGCTCCATGCCGAGGCGCTCTTTCTTGGTGAGGCCTTCAGCGCCGTTCGCCATCTTCTCGTCGATCTCTTTCAGACGGTTGATGGAGTTGGACACGGTTTTCCAGTTGGTGAGCGTGCCGCCCAGCCAGCGGTGGTTCATGTAGTATTGAGCGGAGTTCTCAGCGGCTTGGGCGATCGGGCCAGCGGCCTGACGCTTGGTGCCAACAAAGAGAATGCGGCCGCCTTTGGCAACGGTGTCGCGGATGGCGATCAGCGCCTGGTCCAGAGCCGGAACGGTCTGGGTCAGGTCGAAGATGTGGATGCCATTGCGGGAGCCGTAGATGAACGGCGCCATGCGCGGGTTCCAGCGTTGCGTTTGGTGACCAAAGTGAACGCCAGCTTCCAGCAGCTGACGCATGGTGAATTCAGGGAGCGCCATGTCCAAATTCCTTTCCGGTTTGCGCCTAGGCGAAGCATTGAGGGCAGATGCCCAACCGGCGGACCATGCGGGGATGTCTCCCCCGAAGGCCCAAACCTCGCCTGTGAAGTGAGGCGGGCTTTACAGCGCTCTTGCCCGGAGTGCAACCCCCTGCCCCGCATCTTGGGCCCTTGGGGTGAAATCCACCTGAATTCAGGTGGAAAACCGCTGCCAGCGCCCAAGCAGCGCACGGGCTCTCTTGCCAGTGGCGCGGGTTTTCGGTCACAAGGCGCCTATGACCCAACCCACACCCGATATCCTGTGCATCGGTTCCGTCCTCTGGGACGTGATCGGCCGCTCCGCCAGCCACATGCGCGTGGGCAGCGATCTGCCCGGGCGCATCAGCCGCCTGCCCGGCGGTGTCGCGATGAACATCGCCATGACGCTGCGCCGTTTTGGCATGCGGCCCGCCTTGCTGACAACCATCGGCAAGGATGATGAGGGGCGCGAGCTGCTGCGCGCCTGCGAGCGCATGGGGATGGTGACGGGCTACGTCTACCTCTCCGAAGATCTGCCCACCGATCGCTACATGGCGGTGGAAGGTGCAAACGGGCTGATCGCCGCCATTGCCGATGCCCATTCGCTGGAAGCGGCGGGCGACAAGATCCTCACCCCGCTCGCCGATGGCCGGCTGGGAAGCGCGGCTGCGCCTTTCGCAGGGCCCGTGGCGCTGGATGGCAATCTGAAAACCGAGCTTCTGGAAACCATCGCCGCCAGCCCGCTCTTCGCTGCGGCTGACCTGCGCGTGGCTCCGGCAAGCCCCGGCAAGGCTGAGCGGCTTGCGCCCTTCCTGAACCACGCGCGTGGCACGCTCTACGTGAACCTCGAAGAAGCCGGCTACCTCTGTCAGGCCACCTTCACCGAATCCGCCACCGCCGCCGAAGCGCTCATCGCGCGCGGTGCCGCGCGGGCGCTGGTCACGGACGGCGGCCGGTCGGCCTCGGAATGCGATGGCACCTCTGTCATCACCCAAACCCCGCCCGAAGTGCTGGTGACGCGTGTCACCGGCGCGGGCGATACCTTCATGGCGGCCCATATCGTGGCCGAAGCGCGCGGTGAATCCCGTGAAACCGCGCTCACCACCGCCCTGCGCGCCGCCGCCACCTATGTGTCCGGAGAGACCCCTCTATGAACCTGCCCCTGATCTTCTCCCCCGAAGTTGCCAAGGCCCGCGAAACCGGCGCGCCGCTGGTGGCGCTGGAAAGCACCATCATAACCCACGGCATGCCTTACCCGCAGAACGTGGAAACCGCCCGCCGCGTGGAGGCCGAAGTGCGCGCCCATGGCGCGGTGCCGGCCACGATCGCGGTGATCAACGGCTCCCTGCACATCGGGCTCTCGGATGAGGAACTGGAAGCGCTTGGGCAGGCGAAGAACGTCGCCAAGCTTTCGCGCGCCGATTTTGCAGCCTGCATCGCGCAGGGCGGCACCGGCGCCACCACCGTGGCCGCCACGATGATCGGCGCCCATCTGGCGGGCATCAAGGTGTTCGCCACCGGCGGCATCGGCGGCGTGCACAAGGGTGCGGAGCTGAGCTTTGACATCTCCGCCGACCTGCAGGAGCTGGCGCGCACCCCCGTTACCGTCGTGGCGGCCGGTGCAAAGGCCATCCTCGACATCCCGAAAACGCTCGAAGTGCTGGAAACGCTCGGCGTGCCGGTGATCGTGAACGGGCAGGATCAATTCCCGGCCTTCTGGTCGCGTGAGTCCGGCCTCCCGGCCCCGCTGCGTATGGACACCCCCGCCCAGATCGCCGCGGCGATGGAGATGCGTGCGGCCATGGGGCTTTCGGGCGGCCAGCTCGTGGCCAACCCGATCCCGGCTGATGCCGAGATCTCGCGCGAGGTGCTGGCCCCTGTGATCGCCCGCGCCATCGCGGATGCGGACGCCCATGGCATCGCGGCCAAGAAGGTCACGCCCTACCTGCTGCAGCGCATTTTCGAGCTCACCGAGGGCGAGAGCCTTGAGGCCAATATCGCGCTTGTGCTGAACAACGCCCGGCTGGCTGCCCAAATTGCAGGCGCTCTGGCCGCGTAAGGCCATAGATTTGGGCGAAACCCCATCAGGGGCGTTGTTGAACGCCCCCCAAGCGCCTAAATAGCGCTGACCTCACACGGAAATGGGCCCTATGGACACCGAAGACCACGGCAAGGATCGCCAGAAGCTGCATCCCTTTGCCAAGCTGCGCAACAGCTTCCTGACCGGCATCGTCGTGATCGCGCCCATCGCGGTGACGATCTGGCTGTTCTGGGCCGTGATCGGCTGGATCGACAGCTGGGTCTTGCCGCTTGTGCCGGACCGCTGGCAGCCGGAGGAATACATCGGCATCAACCTGCGCGGCCTGGGAGTGATCATCTTCTTCGTCTTCACGGTGCTCGTGGGGATGCTGGCCAAGGGGCTGATCGGGCGCTCGCTGCTGCACGCGGGCGAACGGCTGGTGGAGCGCATGCCCATCGTGCGCTCGGTTTACTCCGGCCTGAAGCAGATTGCCGAAACCGTCTTTGCCGACCGCGACACGAATTTCGACAAGGCCTGCCTCGTGGAATATCCGCGCAAGGGGCTTTGGGCGATTGCCTTCATCTCCACCAATGCCAAGGGCGAGATCCGCGAGAAGATCCCGGCGGGCGAAGAGATCGTGTCGGTCTTTCTGCCCACCACGCCGAACCCGACCTCGGGCTTCCTGCTGTTCGTGCCCAAGCATGATGTGATCGAGCTGGACATGAGCGTGGAAGATGCGGCGAAGCTGGTGATTTCGGCGGGGCTGGTCTATCCGAACCAGAAGGATCCGACGCAGCCGCTCCGGGAGAAGCCCGAGAACATCGCCTGAGGCGAACCCTGTGACACGGGCTGACCGTCGAGACGGCCGCCCGCCCCTACCCTTTGAACATCGCAGCCAGATCCACGGAATCCCGCACGCCCAGATTGGCGCGGTCGCGCGCAAGGAACCCTTCCGCCGCCGCAACCCCGGCCTCAAACAGCCGCGTGAGCGTGGCCGGATTGGGGATCATCTTCGTGGCCACGGATAGCTCGTTCATTAGATCGTTGTCGGCGATCATGTGAATGTGCAGATCCTTCATCTTCTTCTTCTGCAAGAGCCCCGTGGAGACCAGCTGCTGGGTGAAGGTCAGCGCGCGCAATTCGCGCAGAAGCGAGGAGTTGAAGCTGATCTCGTTGATCCGGTTCTGGATTTCCGACGCCGTGCGCGGCAGCTCCTCGCGAAACAGCGGGTTGATGTTCACGATCACCACATCGCCCGGCAGGTTTTTCTCCACCAGCGGAAACAGCGCCGGATTGCCGATGTAGCCGCCGTCCCAATAGGCCTCGGTGGTGCCGGTGTCTGGGTCTTCGATCTCCACCGCCTGAAACAGCGTCGGCAGGCAGGTGGAGGCCAGAATGGCCTGCGCGCTGATCTGCTCCCCGGAAAACACCTTCAGCTTGCCCGAGCGCACATTGGTGGCCGAAATGAACAGCTCCGGCTCGCAATCCATACAGACCAGATCGTAATGAAACCGCTCCGCGATCCGCTCCAGCGGATTGAAATAGGCCGGGCCGTAATCATAGGGGCTCAGGAAATTCGTCGCCGCTTCCGCCACCTGGAAGGGGATCGAATGCTCGAAGAAGGCCGAAAACATGGACGGGAACGGCGAAAGCGCCGTCATCCAGTTGGAGAACCGCGTGTCCTCCACCGCGCCCATCTGCTGCCAGAGCCAGGCGAGGTTTTCGCGCGCGCCCCCACGCCCGCCTGAAATCAGCCCGGCTTTCAGCGCCGCGCCGTTCATGGCGCCCGCCGAGGTGCCCGAGATCGCGGCAATCTCGATGTCCTCTTCCTGCAGCAGCCGGTCCAGCACACCCCAGGTGAAGGCGCCGTGGGCGCCTCCGCCTTGCAGGGCCAGGTTGATGCGGGTCTTGCTGCTCACAGGAATCTTCCTCAAAGAGCCGTCCAGCCGCCGTCCACGCTGATCGTGGTGCCGGTGATCTGGGCCGCCGCATCGGAGCAGAGGAAGGCCACAGTGCCGCCGAGTTGTTCAGTAGTGGCGAATTGGCGGCTGGGCTGACGCTCCAGCATCACCTGTTTGATCACCGTCTCGCGGTCCATGTTGTGGGCCGCCATCTGATCGGGGATCTGTGCTTCCACCAGCGGCGTCAGCACGTAGCCGGGGCAGACGGCATTGGCCGTGATCGGCTCTTCCGCCGTTTCCAGCGCCGTCACCTTCGTCAGCCCGACCACGCCGTGTTTCGCCGCCACATAGGCCGATTTATAAGGCGAGGCAGTGAGCCCGTGGGCGGAGGCGATGTTCACCACGCGACCCCAGCCTGCCGCCCGCATCTTTGGCAGCGCGGCGGCCGTGGTGTGGAAGGCCGAAGACAGGTTGATCGCGATGATCGCGTTCCACTTGTCGGTCGGGAATTTGTCGATCCCTTCCACATGCTGGATCCCGGCGTTGTTGACGAGAATATCGCAGGCCCCAGCCTGCTCCACCAGCGCACGGCACTCCTCCGGCGAGGACATGTCGGCCTTGATGTAGCGCGCCTCAACGCCATGCGTTTTCGCGATCTCGGCGGCCAGCGCGTGATCTTCGTCGCGGTCGGTGAAGGAATTGAGCACCACATTCACCCCGAGCTTGGCCAGTTCCGTGGCCACACCCAGCCCGATTCCCGAGTTGGACCCGGTGATGACAGCGGTTTTTCCCTTGATGGACATCCTGTTACTCCTCAACGCCTCAATCTTGGCCGCAGGCTAAATGCTGCGACTGCGAAATGCACATGAAATATACGCTTTGAAGCCCGCTTCGGCGCCCTGCCGCTGGCTGGCGCAAGCACAAAAAAAACGCCCGCACGAAGCGGGCGTTAAGTTATTGAGGCAGGTTTCATACAGGCAAGAAACCTATCGAGCAGTGATGTTGTTATACGCAATCTCCCGCCATGCGCCAAGCTAAAAGTTTGAAAAGCCAAGGAAGCACGGGTAGCTTTGGGCGCAAAGAACAAAGGGAGCAGAAGGATTGTTGCCAAAATGAGACCATCGTTTTTCCGGGCATTCCGTATGGGAAGCCTCGCCACGGCCATTCTCGCCTGTGGGGGATTCGCATCCGCAGAACCGCAACATGGCATAGCTATGTATGGGGAGCCGGCCCTACCACCTGATTTTGTGTCCTTCCCCTATGCCAACCCGGAGGCCCCCAAGGGCGGGCGCATCGTTCTGGGCGAAACCGGCAGCTTCGATTCCCTCAACCCGCACATCCTGAAAGGCCGCGTGCCGTGGATGCTGCGATTTTATGGCTACGAAAGCCTGATGGATCGAAATTATGACGAACCTTTCACGCTTTACGGGCTGCTGGCCGAATCGGTCGAGACGAATGACGCCCGCACTTGGGTGGAATTCACCCTGCGCGAAGAGGCCCGGTTTTCTGACGGCTCGCCGGTGACGGCGGAAGATGTGCTCTGGTCCTTCGAGACGCTCGGCACCATCGGCCACCCGCGCTACCTAGGCGCCTGGGAGAAGGTGGAAACCGCCGAGATCACCGGGCCGCGTTCGGTGAAATTCACCTTCAACACCGAAGATCGCGAACTGCCGCTGATCCTCGGCATGCGCCCGATCCTGAAAAAGGCGCAGTGGGACGGCAAGGATTTCACGGAAAGCGGGCTCACCGAGATCCCGATCGCCTCCTCGCCCTATGTCGTCGACGATTTCCAGGCCGGGCGGTACCTCTCGCTTAAGCGCAACCCCGATTACTGGGGCAAGGATCTGCCGGTGAACAAGGGCCGCGCCAACGTCGATGAAATCCGCATGGAGTTCTTCACCGACGGCACGGCGATGTTTGAAGCCTTCAAGGCCGGTGTGCTGACCTCCAACCGCGAAACCGACGCCGCCAAATGGGACATGCAGTATGATTTCCCGGCCGTGCAGTCGGGCAAGATCGTCAAATCGCTGATCCCGCACCAGCGGCCCACGGGCATCGAGGGCTTCGTGATGAACACCCGCCTGCCGCAGTTCCAGGACTGGCGCGTGCGCGAGGCGATGATCACGCTGTTCAACTTCGAGTTCATCAACGAAACGATCAACGGCGGCACCCTGCCCCGGATCTCCTCCTACTATGCCAACTCGGTGCTGGGCATGGATCACGGCCCCGCCGAAGGCCGCGTGGCGGAGCTGCTCGCCCCTTATGCTGCCGATCTGCCGCCGGGCACGATCGAAGGCTACAGCCTGCCTGTTTCGGACGGCAGCGAGCGCAACCGGACCAACACCCGCAAGGCGCTGGCGCTCTTTGAGGAGGCCGGCTGGACGGTGCAGGACGGGGTGATGAAGAACGCAGCGGGCGAGCCCTTCACCTTTGAAATCGTGCTGTCGCAGGGCTCAAGCCAGCATCAGGCCATCATCGACATCTATGTCGAGGCGCTGTCCAAGGCTGGCATCGTGCCCACCGTCACCACCGTTGAAAGCGCGCAATACAAGGAGCGCACCAACGACTACGATTTCGGGATGACCTACTACCGTCGCGGCCTCTCCTTGAGCCCCGGCAACGAGCAGTTCGGCTATTGGGGCAGCGCAGGCGTCACCGAGCCGGGCAGCCGCAACTACATGGGGATGAACTCCCCGGCAGCTGAAGCCATGATCAACACCATGCTCACCGCCGAAAGCCAGGAGGATTTCCGCGCCGCTGTAAAGGGGCTGGACCGCGTGCTGACCGCCGGGCGCTACGTGATCCCGATCTGGTATTTCGCCTCCAGCCGGATTGCGCATGATGCGTCGCTGAAGTACCCGGAGCACATCCCGATGTATGGAGATTGGATCATGTATCAACCGGATGTCTGGTGGGTGGAAGAATGAGCCGCGCCGCTGCGCTGCTGCTGGTGCTGGCCCTGAGCGCCTGCGCCACCGTGGACGGGATCGGGCAGGATATCTCCACTGCCTCCCGCGCCGTGGAAGATGCGCTCTGACACGCATCCGATAAAAAATACCCCAAAGGCTGGCCAAAGCGCCGGCCTTTGCGCTGCCCTGTCATGGGGCTGTTACACAAACTGATTACGCGCCACTCTCATGAACATACTCGTCCTCTGTACCGGTAACTCGGCCCGCTCGATCCTTCTGGAATCCATCCTCAACCTCGCCTCCCAAGGCCGCGTCACGGCCTATTCCGCAGGCTCCCAGCCGGCTGGCAAGGTCCACCCGCAATCGCTTGTTTTGCTGGGCGAAAAAGGCCATGACACCTCTGGCGCGCGCTCCAAGAGCTGGGATGAATTCGGCGCAGCCGACGCCCCGCAGATGGACGCCGTGATCACAGTCTGCGGCTCGGCTGCCGGGGAAACCTGCCCCATTTGGCCCGGCGCCCCGGTGCGCGCTCATTGGGGCGTGGAAGATCCCGCCAAAGCCGAGGAAGCCGATTGGGAAACGGCCTTCACCACCGCCTACGAGATCCTGAACCGCCGCGCGCAGGCGCTTCTGGCGCAGGACATCGCTTCGATGGATGCGGCCACGCTGAAAGCGGAACTGGACCGGATCGGAACCCTGCCATGACCCCGGAGATGCGCCGCAAGCTGCTGGCCGAATTCATCGGCACCGCCTTCCTGCTGATCGGCGTGGTGGGCTCGGGCATCATGGCGGAGGCGCTGTCGGGCGGCAACGCCGGGCTTGCGCTGCTGGCCAATGCCGTCGCGACGGGCTGCATCCTCTATGGGATCATCACCACGCTCGGCCCGATCTCCGGCGCGCATTTCAACCCGGCGGTGACGCTCTATTTCACCTTCACCGGGGCCCATGCGAAATCCGAGGCACTGCCCTATATCGTGATCCAGATACTGGGCGGGATTGCAGGGGTTTGGCTCGCGCACCTCATGTTCGATCTGCCGATCCTTCAGGCCTCCACCACCGCGCGCAGCGGCGTGAACCTCTGGGCTTCGGAAGTGATCGCCACCTTCGGGCTGCTCTTCGTGATCCTCGGCGGACTCGCCGCCCGGCCCGAGGCCATCCCGGCGCTCGTGGGCTTCTACATCACCGGCGCTTATTGGTTCACCTCGTCCACGAGCTTCGCCAACCCCGCCGTCACCATCGCGCGCGGCTTCTCCAACACCTTCGCCGGGATCACCCCGGCCCATGTGCCGATGTTCATCGTGATGCAGATTGTTGGCGTCGGGCTTGCGCTGTTGGTCTTGCCTCGCTTGTTTAAGTCAGCGACGTAACCCACAGAATTGTCGCGTCATCTTCGGAAACGGAGATGACGTTATGTCCCATCGTGGCATCATAGTAAGCGCTGTCGCCCCGGCGCAGGTCCACCGGCTCGTAGAACTCCGTGTAGAGCCGCACGATCCCGGTGAGCACGTAGAGAAACTCCTCGCCGTCATGGCGCACCCATCCGTCAAACTCCGCCACGTCGCGGGCCCGGATCCGGGCGCGGTAGGGCAACATCTGCTTCTTGGTCAGCGCACCTGCCAGCAGCTCGTGCTCATAGGTCGTCGTGACATGGGCCGTGCCGGTGCCGGCCTGCGTTACCGACATCCGCCCGTTCACCTGGTTGCGCGAGGGCGGCGTGAACAGCTGCGGCACCGAGATCTGCAGCCCCTCGGCCAGCTTCTTGAGCGCCTCATAGGTGGGCGACATCTGGCCGTTCTCGATCTTGGACAGCGTAGAGCGCGCAAGCCCTGCCTGTTTGGCCGCCTGCTCCAGCGTCCAGTCGCGCGCCTTGCGCAGCTCGCGCACGCGCGCGCCGAGGTTCAGCGGTTCCACATGGGTGTCCTCGCCGCTTTCGCGGGCGATGCGGATGATCTTGGTTTGCTCGTCGTCGCTCATTAGGCCCGTATAGGGGATGCGCCGCACGCCTTGCAACTTGGCATTTGCGCGCGTAACTGTCAGGCATGGTTTCCATTTTCGATCAGGGGCCGCCCAGCTCCTGCCCCAGCCCGTTCAACATGGCCCGCCACGTGCTGACAAGCAGCGGCGCGGACCCTGCAAAACCCGCGCTCGTGATCGCCGGGCTACAGGCGCGGCAGACCCACACCTATGGCGAACTGGAACGCATGGTTCGCGGCATCGCCACCGGGCTGGCGCAACAGGGGCTCAAACCGGGCGACCGGGTGCTCATGCGGCTCGGGAACACGCTGGAATTCCCGCTCACTTTCCTTGCCGCCATCGCGGGCGGCTTCATTCCGGTGCCAACCTCCGCGATGCTCACCGCGCCCGAATGCAGCAAGATCGCCGCCGAGATTCGCCCCAAGCTAATCGTTGCGGGCGACGGCGTGGCCCTGCCCGCGCCTTGTGACATCCCGGTGATCGGCGAAGCCGCGTTACAAAGCTTTCACGCGCTGCCCCCGGCGGATTACGTGATGGTTGATCCGGAGCGGCTGGGCTACATCATCTACACCTCAGGCACCTCGGGCCAGCCCCACGCCGTCTGCCACGCCCACCGCGCGATCTGGGCGCGGCGGATGATGTGGGAGGGCTGGTATGGGCTGACTGCGCAGGATGTGCTGCTCCACGCCGGGGCCTTCAACTGGACCTACACTTTGGGCACCGGGCTTATGGATCCGTGGTCGGCGGGCGCAACCGCCGTAATCCCTGCGCAAGGGGTCGTGGCTTCGGAGTTGCCCGCGCTTCTCGCCAAAGAGAGAGTTACGATTTTCGCCGCAGCGCCGGGTGTTTACCGCCAGATGCTCAAGCAAGGCGGGCCGCTCACCCTGCCCGAACTGCGCCACGGGTTGTCCGCCGGTGAAAAGCTTCCAGATGCTGTGCGCGAAGCGTTCACGGCGGCCACGGGCTGCGCAATCTATGAAGCCTACGGCATGTCGGAATGCTCCACCTTCATCTCCGGCGCGCCCGGCCATCCGGCCCCGGCTGGGGCCTCGGGCTATCCGCAGAAGGGCCGCCGCGTGGCGGTGCTGGGGGAAGACGGCGCTGCGGTGCCCTTTGGCGCCCCCGGTGTGCTGGGCGTCTCCCGCCGCGATCAGGGCTTGATGCTGGGCTACTGGGAGGCCGAGGCCGAGACGGAAAGCCGCTTTGCCGGCGAATGGTTCCTGACCGGGGATACCGTCTCGATGGATCCCGACGGCGCGATCCACTACTTGGGCCGCGCCGATGACATGATGAACGCCGGTGGCTTCCGCGTCTCGCCTCTGGAGGTCGAGCGCGTGCTCAACAGCCACCCGGAGGTGCAGGACTCCGCCGCCGCCGAGGTGCACGTAAAGGCGGACACCACCGTGATCGCCGCCTTCTACGTGGCCGATCAGGAGATCGAGACGGAAGCGCTCACCGCCTTCTGCGAAACGCGGCTGGCCCGCTACAAAACCCCGCGCCTGTTCCGGCGCATTGCAGCGCTCCCTCGGGGCGCAAACAACAAGATCCTGCGCCGGAAACTGCGCGAAGAGTTTGAGGCAACCCATGGTAAAGCTTGATATTATCTCCGATCCGATCTGCCCTTGGTGCTATATCGGCAAGACGCGCCTTGATGAAGCGCTCGCCCAAGTGCCCGACCATCCTTTCGTGATTGAATGGCACCCCTTCCAGCTGAACCCGGAGATGCCGAAAGGCGGCATGGATCGCCGCGCCTATCTGGAGGCCAAGTTCGGCGGCAAGGAAGGCGCGGTGCGTGTCTACGGCCAGATCGCCGAGGCCGCGCAGGAAGCCGGCCTCAACATCGATTTCGCCGCCATCCAGCGCACGCCCAACACGGTGGACGCCCACCGGCTGATCCACTGGGCCGGGCTTGAGGCCCGCCAAACGGCCGCTGTCTCGGCGCTGTTCAAAGCCTACTTCGAACAGGGCAAGGACATCGGCGATGCGGAGGTGCTGGCCGATATCGCCGAAAGCATCGAAATGGACCGCGAAGTGACGTTGCGCCTGCTGCAGGGCGATGCGGATGCCGAAATGATCCGCGAGCGCGATGCCCATTCGCGCAAGATGGGGGTCACGGGTGTGCCCTGTTTCGTCGTTGCCCAGCAACATGCGGTCCCCGGTGCCCAACCGGCAGAGCTCTGGCTCAAGGTGATCGCCGACATCAAGGCGCAACAGGCCGCCCAAGAAGGTGAGCAATGAACGCCAAGCCCCTGAAACAAGGTGAGTTCATCGCGCTCTGCGCCATGCTGATGGCGATGATCGCCTTCGCCATCGACGCCATGCTGCCCGCGATGACGCGCATCGCAGAGGAGCTGACGCCGGACGATCCGGGCAACATCTCCCTCGTGATCGCCATCTTCATGCTGGGCATGGGTGTTGGCACGCTTTTTGCCGGGCCGCTGTCTGACAGCATCGGTCGCCGTCCTGTCATCATCGGCGGCACGGCCGTCTATTGCGCGATGGCGCTCTTGTGCGCGCAGGCGCAATCGCTCGACGTGCTGCTGATCGCGCGCTTCCTGATGGGCATCGGCGTCGCCGGGCCGCGCATCGCGACGCAAGCCATGATCCGCGATCTCTATGCAGGCGAGAAGATGGCCAAGATCGTCTCCTTCATGATGATGATCTTCGTGCTCGTACCCGCCGCCGCCCCTGCCGTGGGGCTGGCGATCATGGCGGTGTTCGACTGGCGCGCGATCTTCGTGGCCTTCGTGCTCTTCGCGCTGTTCGCGGGCGGCTGGTACGCCCTGCGCCAGCCGGAAACCTTGCCACAGGAAAACCGCCGCCCCTTCACTTTCACCAGCATCGCGCAGGCCACGCGCGAGATGATGGGGGTGCGGATGGTGGTGGTGTCGATCGCGGTGCAGACGCTGACGCTCGGGATGTTGCTGGGCGTGATCTCCTCGATCCAGCCGCTCTTCGCGATCACCTACGGGCGGGAAACGGAATTTGCCTTCTGGTTTGCCTGTATCGCGCTGCTGGCGGGCACAGGCAACGTGATCAACGCACGGCTGGTGGAGCGTTACGGCATGCGCCCGCTGGCCACGATGGGCTACGCGGTGCAGATCGGCTTTGCCGCGCTGGCGCTGGGGCTTTCACTCGCGGGGCTTCTGAATTTTTGGCTCTTCCTGTTCTGGATCGTGACCGTCTTCTACATGGTCGGCTTCACGCTCGGAAACCTCAACGCGCTTGCGATGGAGCCGCTGGGCCATATCGCGGGCATCGCGGCTTCCGTCATGGGGGCGATCTCCACCGTGGGCGGCGCGGTTCTGGCCGGGGCCGTGGGGCTGCTCTTTGCGGGCACCGCCACGCCACTGGCCGCCACCGTACTGATCTGCTGCTTGATCTCAACGGCGCTCATGCGCAGCATAGCGGGTGAGAAACGGATCAAACGCACCGCCTGAGGGGCCGCCACGCACATGTCGTTCTTTGCCAAGACCTTCTTCAGCGCGCTAGTGGCCATGGTGGCCGCCAGCACGGTGTTCTTCCACTATGTGGAGGGCTGGGGCTGGCTTGACGCCTATTTCTTCACCATCGTCACCATGTCCACCGTCGGCTATGGCGACATGGTCCCCCAAACGCCGCAGGGCAAGATCGGGGTCACCATCCTGATCATCTTCGGGATCGGGGCTTTCGCTCTTGGCGTGCAGAACCTGACGAAACGGGTGAACCACCGGCTCAACATCCAGACCCCGGAAGAGGCGCTGGCTCAGAAGCTCTCCAAGTTCGGCGAAGAGGTCGAGGAAACGCTGGAACGCGCCCGCCGCAAATCCGACGGCAGCTGACCCTCGGCCTTGCGGAAGGCACGGGTGAAGGCGTCGGTCGAACTGTAGCCAAAGCGCCGCGCCACCAGCGCCACGCGCTCGCCCGCTTCCAGAGCTTCCCGCGCGCGGGCCAGCCGCCAGCGCCGCAGGTAGCCCATCGGCCCCTCGCCCATCACCTTCTGGAAGCGGTCCATGTAGCCCGAGCGCGACATGCCCGCCAGCACGGCCAGATCTTCTGCTGTCCAGGGCTTTTCCGGCATGTCGTGCATCGCCACCAGCGTGCGCGCGAGGCGCGGATCGGCAAGGCCCGCCATCAGCCCGAACTCCGCCAGCCCGCGCTGCAGGGCGCTGCGCAGGAAATGCACCAGAAGCACCTCCACGTAGCCCGCTAGCAGCAAAGGCGCGCCGCAACGGGGGGCGCGCAGCTCCTGCTCCAGCAGCACAATCATGGGATGAAGCGAGTCTTCCGGCGGGATCGCCATCTGGAATCCGCCATGCGCGCCCCGAAACAGATCGGATTTCACCCCCCAGGACAGCCTCGCACAAGCCACCGGCGGGCCTGCACCCTCCAAAGGATCCGGGCTGCACAGCAGAAACCCGCTGCCTCTGGCTGCCGGATGCACGAAGAAATTATGCCCTGCAGTCGTATGGGCCGAAACTTCCGAAACCGTGAGGCCGGACAAAAAGGAGGAAAGTCGATCAAGCGCCATGCTGGACCCTCAGTCGGATTTTTTGGACATCCTTAGATTGCCCATCCGATACGTTGCTTGTCAAATTCGATGGGGACACCGGGGCGCATTCCCGGCACGAAAAGCAAGCGCAGGCGGGTGGAATGGCTCGGGGATGGCTGCGCAACGCTTGGCCGGGGAGACGCAGGATCGATAAGGCGGCGGCCGTTTGGCCCGACAAAACACCAGCCGTTCATGCCGGGACGAAGGGGGAAAAGAACCAAGACCTCAAACCAGGGAAAGCGGATGCATGCCACACGTTTAAGATGTGGCGCTCAGTGATGGCGTGGTACACTCACTCTGAACCCACCACGCTCCGGGTGCGCAAGACAGCGAAAAGGCTGCCCCACCCGGCCCCGGTTATCGGCGAGGCCTGAGGCGCTCACGGACGTTGATGCCTCTCTCGCCACCGCCCGTTCATGTGGGGGGATGCATGGACGGGCCTCTCTAGGAAGCGGGCTGGCGCTAGGAGGCGCTGGCCCGTTTCTTTTCCGCCACCACTTTCTCGGCCAGATCGCGTGCGATGGCGAAAGCGCCCTTGATCTTGTCGGCTTCGGCCGCCCAGTCACGCCGCACGACGATCTTGTTGTCCTTCACCTTGGCAAGCCCCTTCTGGGCGGTGATGAACTCCACCAGCCCGGCGGGCGAGGCGAATTTGTCGTTGTGGAACTGAATCGTCGCGCCTTTCGGCCCGGCGTCAAGCTTAGCGATCCCGGCCCGTTTGCACATGGCCTTGATACGAACAACGAGCAGCAGCGTGTTGACTTCCTTTGGCAATTTCCCGAAGCGGTCAATCATCTCGGCGGCAAAGCCTTCAAGCTCCACCTTGGTGGTGAGGCCCGAGAGGCGGCGGTAGAGGCCAAGGCGCACGTCGAGATCGGGCACATAGCTTTCGGGGATCAGCACCGGCACGCCGAGGTTGATCGTCGGCGCCCATTGATCCCCGGAGTCCGGCAGGCCTTCCGCCTCGCCCGAGCGGATCTTGGCGACGGCCTCTTCCAGCATGGACTGATACAGCTCATAGCCCACATCCCGCATTTGGCCGGATTGCTCTTCGCCCAGCAGGTTGCCCGCACCGCGAATGTCGAGATCCTGGCTCGCAAGCGTGAAGCCTGCGCCGAGGCTGTCAAGGCTTCCGAGCACGCGCAGGCGCTTTTCTGCGTTCGGAGTCAACGGCTTGCGCGGCTTTGTTGTGAGGTAGGCATAGGCGCGCGTCTTGGAGCGGCCCACGCGGCCCCGGATCTGGTAAAGCTGCGCGAGGCCGAACATATCGGCGCGATGGACGATCATCGTATTGGCCGTCGGAATATCAAGCCCGCTTTCCACGATGGTGGTGGCCAGCAGCACGTCGTATTTGCCGTCGTAGAAGGCGTTCATGCGCTCATCAAGCTCGCCCGCCGCCATCTGGCCGTGGGCGGTGATGAAGCTGACCTCCGGCACTTGATCGCGCAAAAATGCTTCGATTTCAGCCAGATCCTTGATGCGCGGCACCACGAAAAAGCTCTGCCCGCCCCGGTAATGCTCACGCAGCAGCGCTTCGCGCAGGGTGACGGCATCAAACTCGCTCACATAGGTGCGGATGGCGAGGCGATCCACCGGCGGCGTGCCGATGATCGAAAGATCCCGCACCCCCGAGAGCGACATCTGCAGCGTACGCGGGATCGGCGTGGCGGTGAGCGTGAGCACATGCACATCGGAGCGCATGGATTTCAGCCGCTCCTTATGGGCGACGCCGAAATGCTGCTCCTCGTCGATCACCAGCATCCCGAGGTTCTTGAAGCGGATGGATTTCGCCAGAAGCGCGTGGGTGCCGATCACGATGTCGACGGTGCCGCGGGCCAGCCCGTCGCGGGTGGCGGCGGCATCCTTCGCAGTCACAAAGCGCGATAGCTGCCTGACTTCTAACGGAAAACCCCGGAAACGTTCAGCGAAGCTCTTGTAGTGCTGGCGGGCCAGAAGCGTTGTGGGGGCGATCACCGCCACCTGCACGCCCGACATTGCCGCGACAAATGCCGCGCGCATGGCGACTTCGGTCTTGCCGAAGCCCACATCGCCGCAAACGAGCCTGTCCATCGGACGCCCGCGCGCCAGATCGTCCAGCACATCGGCAATGGCAGTGAGCTGATCGTCGGTTTCCTGATAGGGAAAGCGCGCGCAGAAGGCATCCCACATGCCCTCGGGCGGCTCCATGATCTGGGCATGGCGCAGCTCACGCTCCGCCGCGATGCGGATCAAACGGTCCGCCATCTCGCGGATGCGCTCTTTCAGCTTGGCCTTCTTGGCCTGCCACGCGCCGCCGCCGAGCTTGTCGAGCAGCCCTTCCTCATGGCCGTAGCGGCTGAGAAGCTCAATGTTTTCAACAGGCAGGAACAGGCGATCCCCGCCTGCGTATTCCAGCGACAGGCACTCATGGGCGGCACCGGCCGCTGTGACGACCTCCAGCCCCATGTAGCGCCCGATGCCGTGATCGACGTGGACGATCAGATCGCCGGGCGAGAGGCTTTGCGCCTCGGTCAGGAAGTTCTCTGCCCGCCGCTTGCGCTTGGGCGCGCGGATCAGGCGGTCCCCCAGCACGTCCTGCTCGCTGATCACGGTGAGCCCCTTGGCCTCGAACCCATGTTCCAGCGCCCAGACGGCCAGATACACACCGCCCTTGCCCTCCGGCACATCGTTGAAATCGGTGATCAGGCGCGTGTCGGCCAGATCCTCGTCTTCCATCAGCCCCTGAAGCCGCTCCCGCGCGCCTTCCGAGTAGCTGGCAACGATCACCTGACCGCCTTTGCGCTTGGCTTGAATATGCGCCGACAAGGCCCCGAAAAGGCTGACGTTTTCAAGCTGGCGTTCCGGCGAGAAATTGCGCCCGATGCGCCCGCCCATGTCCAACACCTTGGCCCCGGTGCTTTGCGGCAGTTGCACCAGTTGCAACACGCGCCGCGCGGCCACGGCGTTGGCCCAGCCGTCCTCGTCCAGATACAGAAGCTCCGGCGGGCAGGGTTTATAGACCGTGTCCATCCGGTTCTTCTGCTGCATCGCGAGCTTGCGGCTTTCATATTGATCCGCGATGCCCTCCCAGCGGCTCTGGCGCGCTGCGGAAAGCTGGTCATCCAGCAGGATCGAGGCCTCGGGCAGGAAATCAAAGAGCGTTTCAAGCCGCTCATGGAAGAAAGGCAGCCAGTGCTCCGCGCCCTGATGCTTGCGGCCTGCGCTCACCGCCTCATAGAGCGGATCATCCGTTCCCGCCGCGCCGAAGGTGATGCGGTAGTTCTGCCGGAAACGCGTGATCGCGGCCTCGTCCAGAATCACCTCGGACACGGGCGCGAGTTCCACGCGGGAAAGCTTTTCGGTCGTCTTCTGCGTGGCCGGATCAAAGCGCCGCGCGCCATCGAGCACATCGCCGAAGAGATCGAGCCGCACGGGCCCGCTTTCCCCCGGCGGGTAGATGTCGATGATGCCACCGCGCACGGCGTAATCGCCCGGCTCCATCACCGTGGGCGTCTGGGTGAAGCCCATCCGCACGAGAAACCGGCGCAGTTCGGCCTCATCCAGCCGCTTGTCCACCTCGGCCACGAAGGCGGCATCCTTCAACACCTCGCGCGCCGGAATGCGCTGGCTGGCGGCGTTGAGCGTGGTCAGCAGCACAAAGCGCTGCGGCGCGCCATGCACCAGCGCGGCCAGCGTCGCCATGCGCGCGGCTGAAACATCGGCGTTGGGCGAAACACGGTCAAACGGCAGGCAATCCCAGGCCGGGAACACCAGCACCGGCATATCAGGCGCAAAGAAGCGCAGTGCATCGCGCATGGCGTTAAGGCGGCGGTCGTCGCGCGCCACATGCACCACGGGCGTGGCCGAGCTCCCAAGCTCGCGCAGGAGAAGCTGAGCGTCATGGCCTTCCGGAGCGCCGCTCCATGTCAGATGCTGGTGGTTTGTCATGGCCGCCGAGGTAACCATGCGGGGCGGAAAGTCAACCGGGCAAGCCGATCATCAGGTTCTGATACATCCCCCAGACCGAGGTGATGAAGATCGAGATCATGCCGATGATCTGGGTATAAAGCCGGTGCCGCCGCAGCCGCTTGCGCAAAGCTTCGCCCACAAGTTCGCCGGCAAGTATCTTGTCGGCGGTGAAAATCGAAAGAAGCGCGACACCGCTCATCGGGAAGGCCAGCAGAAACACCGCCTGGCTGAATTCCACCCCGTAAAAGAAGCCTGTGATCGCCAGCGTGGTGAGCAGGAAGAAGGTGAACCCCAGAACCCAGAGCCCGGCGCTGTGCACGATATAATGGATCCGCCGCACGTTCACGCCCACGATCAGCGTCAGATCGGCGTCGGCCTCTTCGCTCTTCTCGGCGCGCGTCACGAGATCGTAAGGCACCCCCAGCACGAAATGGCTGACACTGGACCACATCACCGCGAGCGCGATCCAGTACCACAGGTTCGAGAACGAGCGCATGTCGATCATCTCGAAGACAAGAGAATACCAGTCCACGAAGCCTGTCCCTTTTTTTGTGATTTTGCTTCAACCTGTAGCGGCTTGGTTTGCCATAGCCTCTGGCTGCGGCTTTTCCTACCCTTGAGGCAGGAATAAATCCGTGGCACGCAAAAAGGAAACACTAAAAGGTTGCCCCCGCCATGCGCCCTACCCTTGCCCCCTTCCCGGCCACCCGCCTGCGCCGCACCCGCGCCAGCGCAGCTCTGCGCAATCTGGTGCAGGAGAACCGGCTCACGGCGGCCGATCTGATCTGGCCTGTCTTCGTGGTCGAGGGCGAGGCCACGCGCCAGCCCATCGCCTCGCTGCCGGGGGTGGAGCGGCTGTCGATCGATTTCCTGGTGGATGCGGCGGCAGAGGCCGCGGCGCTTGGCATTCCGGCGATCTGCATTTTTCCCTACACCGACCCGGCCCTGAAAACCCAAGCCTGCGAAGAGGCCTGGAACCCCAAAAACCTCTCCAACCGCGCGATCCGCGCGGTCAAAGCGGCGGTGCCCGAGATCGCGGTGATGACGGATGTGGCGCTCGATCCCTATAACATCAACGGCCATGATGGCATCGTTCAGGAGGGCGTGATCCTGAACGATGAAACAGTCGAGGCCTTGGTGAAGATGGCGCTGGCGCAGGCCGAAGCCGGGGCCGACATCCTTGGCCCCTCAGACATGATGGACGGCCGCATCGGCGCGATGCGCGGCGCGCTGGAGGCCGCAGGCCACAAGGACGTGGCGATCCTCTCCTATGCCGCCAAATACGCCTCCTGCTTCTACGGCCCCTTCCGCGATGCCGTGGGTGCCACCGGCGCGCTGAAAGGCGACAAGAAAACCTACCAGATGAACCCAGCCAATTCCGACGAGGCCATCCGCCTGATCGAACGCGATCTGAGCGAGGGCGCGGATATGGTCATGGTCAAGCCCGGCCTGCCCTACCTCGACATCTGCCGCCGCGTGAAAAACACCTTCGGCGCGCCCACCTTCGCCTATCAGGTCTCCGGTGAGTACGCGATGATCGAGGCGGCGGCGGCCAATGGCTGGATCAACGGCGAGGCGGCTATGCTGGAAAGCCTGCTGGCCTTCAAACGCGCCGGCTGCGACGGGGTGCTCACCTATTACGCACCGCGCGCCGCACGCGCCCTGCGCGACGGCTGATCAGCGGTTAACTAAGCGGCAAGGGCTCGCCAATTCCCGCCGCACGCGTTTGTGCGGGTGACACCCGTCAGAATCTCCCCTATATTTTGCGCCAAGCCGGCGCCCGAAAAAGCCGGCAAACGTCAGGCAACAAGACCAAGGGGCAGACCCATGAACACTTTCTCCCGCCGTGGCTTCGTTCTCGGAGCCGGATCCGCTATGGCCATGACAGCCGCCTGCGGCAATGGCGTCGGCAGCACCGGGGCCATGGAACTCGACGCGCGCGTCAACGCGACGATGAACTACCTCTTCTCCACCTACCCCGACACGCAGGATCTCGCCGCCAAGGCCTCCGGTATCCTCGTGATGCCGCTGATGACGGAAGCCGGCCTCTGGGTCGGCGGGGCCTACGGCCAGGGCGCGCTGCAGATCGATGGTGTCACGGTGGATTACTATTCCGCCACGCAAGCCTCCGTAGGCTTCCAGGTCGGCGCACAGCAATACGCCCATGCGCTGTTCTTCATGACGGATGATGCGCTCAGCGAATTCCGCCGCTCGCCCGGCTGGGCCGCGGGGGCGGACGTGCAATATGCCGCCATCGATCAGGGCGGCAACATGAAGATCGACACCACCACGACCCGCAAACCGGTGATCGCACTGGTCTTCGGTCAGGCTGGCCTCATCGCCGGGGCCTCGATCAAGGGCACGAAATACTCCCGCATCATCCCCTGATCCAAAGAAAAGGGCGCGCCGCCTTTCCGCCGCACGCCCCTTTTCCTCTTGCCAAAAATACCTCGGGGGAGTCGCGCCGCAAGGCGCGGCGGGGGCAGCGCCCCCTCTTCCTTACCCGAGCTTGCGCAGCCGCTTGAACAGCGAAGACGTATCCCAGCGCGCACCACCCATTTTCTGCACATCCTTGTAGAACTGATCCACGAGCGCCGTCACAGGCAGACTCGCGCCGTTCTCATCGGCTGTCTTCAGGCAGATCCCCAGATCCTTGCGCATCCAGTCCACCGCGAAACCGTGGTCGAAATGATCATCCAGCATGGTTTCATAGCGGTTGGCCATCTGCCAGCTTCCGGCCGCGCCCTGGCTGATCACCTCCACCACGTCGCGGCCATCAAGCCCGGCCTTCTCGGCGAAATGCAGCGCTTCGCTCAGGCCCTGCACCAGCCCGGCGATGGCGATCTGGTTGCACATCTTGGTCAGCTGTCCCGCGCCGCAATCGCCAAGGCGGCGGCAGATCTTGGCGTAGGCCGCGATGATCGGCTCGGCCCGCAGGTACGCCCCTTCATCGCCACCGCACATCACCGAAAGCGCGCCGTTCTCAGCCCCCGCCTGCCCGCCGGAAATCGGCGCATCCACGAAGCTGACCTGCCTTTCGTTGGCCGCCGCATAGAGCTCGCGGGTCACAGCAGCGGAAACGGTCGTGTGATCCACGAACACGCTGCCCGCCGCCATGCCTGCAAAAGCACCGTTTTCACCCAGGCACACACCGCGCAGATCGTCATCGTTGCCCACGCAGGAGAAGACGAAATCCGCCCCCAGCGCAGCCTCGCGCGGGGTGCGCGCCATCGCGCCGCCATGCTGCTCCACCCAGGCTTGCGCCTTCGTGGCGGTGCGGTTGTAGACCGTCACCTCGTGGCCTGCGGCCTTCAGATGCCCGGCCATCGGATAGCCCATCACTCCGAGCCCGAGAAACGCTGTTTTCGCCATGATTTATCCCTCGTGTTCCTTTGATTGTGTCGCCCACAAATCCGCTTTATCAGGGGAACCCTAAAGGCAATCACAGCGCCGTCAACCAAGGGAACTCCATGGCTACCGTCTTTCGCTGGCTCCTGCGTATCGTCTCCGGGCTGATCCTTCTGTCGGTAGCCGTTGTCTTCGCCGTCTACTATCTCGGCAGCCGCTCGCTGATCGACTATAACGCGAACCACAACGTGCAAGGCATTGACGGGGAAGTCGAAATCGTGCGCGACACCCATTCGGTGCCGCATGTCTTCGGGCAAAGCGATGCGGATGTCTTCTTCGGGCTTGGTTTTGCCCATGCGCAGGATCGGCTCTGGCAGATGACGATGCTGCGCCGCACCGCGCAAGGGCGGCTGTCGGAGCTGTTCGGCGCGCGCACGCTCAAGATCGACGAGTTGATGCGCCGGCTCGATCTCTACCCTCTTTCGGTGCAATCCGTCGCGGTGCAGGACGCGCGCACGATGGAGGCGCTGGAGGCCTATGCGGCGGGCGTGAATGCCTGGCTCAACACCGTCAACACCGAGGCGCTGGGGCGCGGCGCGCCGGAGCTGTTTCTCTTCTCAAACGAGATCGCGCCTTGGCAGCCGGCTGACTCCATCGCCGTTTTGAAGCTAATGGCGCTGCAGCTGTCGGGCCAGCTTGAGGCCGAGGTGCTGCGCGCCCGGCTTTCGCTGGTGCTGCCGCCCGAGCGCCTGCGCGATATCCTGCCCGATGTACCGGGGGACGCCATCGCCAGCCTGCCGGAATACGCCGCGCTCTTCCCTTCCGCCCCACGCTTTGCCGAGAACACCACCGCCTATGATCCGCTCTCCCCGGCCAAGCCGCGCGGCTTTTCCGGCGCTTCCAACGCCTGGGCCGCCGCGCCCAGCCGCTCGGCAGCGGGTGGCGCGCTGCTCGCCAATGATCCGCATCTGGGCTTCTCCGCGCCAGCGATCTGGTATCTGGCGCGGCTGGAGCTTTCCGCAGGCGGCGTGATCGGCGGCACCATACCGGGCATCCCCGTGATCCTTTCGGGCCGCTCAGATGCGCTCGGCTGGGGCGTGACGACGGCCTATGTGGACGATCAGGACGCCTATATCGAGCGGCTGAACCCGGAAAACCCATCCGAATATGAAACGCCCGAGGGCTTCAAACCTTTCCGCACCCGCACCTCGATCATCCAGATCAAGGACGCTGCCCCGGAAAGCATCGAATTGCGCTGGACGGAAAACGGCCCTGTGCTGCCCGGCCATCACTTCAACCTCGGCACGATCACGCCGGCTGGTCACGTCACCTCGCTGGCCTGGACGGCCCTCACCCCGCGCGACACCTCCATCGGCGCGGCTTTGGACCTGATGCAGGCGCGCAGCATCGAGGCCGCGATCACGGCAGGCGAGCGCTTCATCGCGCCTGCGCAGAACCTCACGCTGGTGGAGCCGGGGCGCGTGGCGATGAAAACCATCGGCGCCAACCCGCGCCGCGATGCGCGGCATCAGTCGCAGGGCCGCTTCCCCTCGCCCGGCTGGATCCAGACGAACCGCTGGAACGGGCGCATGCCCTACGCCAGCAACCCGGTGTTCAAGGATCCCGAGGGCGGCATCCTCGGCAACACCAACAACAAGACGGTCGATCGTCCCTTCCCCGATCACCTCTCCTTCGTCTGGGGCGACAGCCAGCGCATCTACCGCTGGCAGCGCCTGATGCAGACCCGCGAGGTGCACACGCGCGAAAGCTTCATCGAGGCGCAGCTTGATACCGTCAGCTTCACCGCCCGCGCGCTGCTGCCGCTGGTGGCCAAAGATCTCTGGTACACCGGCGAGGCCGCGCCGGAAGGCACGGTGGAGCAGCGGCGCAAGCAAGCGTTGGATCTGCTGGCCGAGTGGAACGGCGAGATGAACGAGCACCTGCCAGAGCCGCTGATCTACGCCGCCTGGGCGCGTGCGCTGCAGAACCGGCTGATCCGCGACGAGCTTGGCCCGCTGGCCAATGAGTTCACCCATGTGGATCCCGTCTTCGTGGAGCGCGTCTTCCGTAACACCGATGGCGCGGGCGCGTGGTGCAACGTGGTGCAATCAAGCCGCGAGGAAAGCTGTACCGACATCGCCCGCATTGCGCTGGACGATGCGCTTCTCTGGACGCAGGAACGCTATGGCCCTGCCGTTGGCTCCTTGCGCTGGGGCGATGCCCATGAGGCGACCCATGATCATCAGGTGCTGGGCAGCATCCCGGTGCTCTCGGCCTTCGTGAACATTCGCCAGTCCACTTCCGGTGGCGACAACACGCTGCAGCGCGGGCTGACGAAGGGCACGGGGCCGGATCCGTTCCAGAACGTGCACGGTGCAGGCTATCGCGGGGTTTATGATTTCGCCGATCCGGATTCCTCGGTCTTCATCATTTCCACCGGCCAGTCCGGCCACCCGCTGTCGCGGCACTATGATGATCTGGGCGAGTTGTGGCGGCGGGGGGAGTATATCCCGATGTCGCTCGATCCAGAGCTGGCCCGCGCGGCTGCCGAAGGGGTGACGGTGCTACGGCCGGTGGATTAATGCAGACGCTCTAAGGTGTCTTCTTACCCAACAGGCACTGTTGGGCCGCGCCGTCTCGCCCCCACGGGGCGGCGCGATTGCGCCACCCCTCGGGACGGCGCTACCGTTTCCCTTTGTTCCGACGGTTGGACTGGCTCGCGCGCACCCGTACGCTTACCGCTCGATTCTTTAGTGGATCAAAGCGCCATGTAGCGGGCGCGTTGGCGGGCCGTCCAGAAGACCTCCAGCCGAAAGCCGTCGTCCTGCTGTTCCTCTTCCGTCACCACGCCCTGCTCAAACAGCCAGGCCCGCTTGCGACCTTCCGAAAACGGCACCATCAGGGTTTCCTCGCTGCGCGGATCGGTGAGCCTGTCAGAGATCTCGTCCAGCAGCAAATCAAGCCCGTCGCCCGTGAGAGCAGAAACGGCAAAGACCTCCTCCCGCCGCGCGGCCAGCGTTTCCACCTGCGTGCGGGCTTCAGTGCCCAAACGGTCGATCTTGTTCCAGGCTTCAAGCTTCGGCGTCTCCTCATCCACGCCAAGCGTGGTGAGAATCGCCTCCACGTCACGGGCCTGTTCCTCGGTCTCGTGGTGGGAAATGTCGCGCACATGGACGATCAGATCCGCATCGAGCACCTCTTCCAGCGTGGCGCGGAAGGCGGCCACGAGCTGTGTTGGCAGATCGGAGATGAACCCCACGGTATCAGAGAGGATCACCTCGCGCCCCGAGGGCAGACGCACGGCGCGCATGGTGGGATCGAGCGTGGCGAAGAGCATGTCCTTGGCCATGACCTCGGCCCCGGTGAGCCGGTTGAACAGCGTCGATTTCCCGGCGTTGGTATAGCCCACGAGGGCGACGATCGGATAGGGGATCTTCTTGCGCGCGGCGCGGTGGAGATCGCGGGTTTTCACCACTTTCGCCAGCTGGCGACGCAGGCGCGTGAGGGCTTCATCGATGGCACGGCGGTCGGCCTCAATCTGGGTTTCACCGGGGCCACCCACGAAGCCAAGCCCACCGCGCTGGCGTTCAAGGTGGGTCCAGGCCCGCACCAGCCGCGTGCGCTGGTAGGAGAGCGCCGCCATCTCGACCTGCAACACCCCCTCACGGGTGCGCGCGCGGTCGGAGAAGATCTCAAGGATCAGGCCGGTGCGATCGAGGATCTTCACCTTCCACTCTTTTTCGAGGTTGCGCTGCTGGACAGGCGTCACCGGCCCGTCGATCAGCACCAGTTCCACCTCATTGGCTTTGAACAGCGTGCCAAGCTCCTCGACCTTGCCGGTGCCGAAAAGCTGCCCCGGCTGCGCTTTGGGCAAAGGCACAACAAGGCTGCCCACAACCTCAAGGTCGGGCAAGGCATGGGCCAGCGAAACGGCCTCTTCGAGCGCCGGGCCGGAGGGGCGGCGTTCGCGGTCTGATTTGATGTCAGGGTGCAGGACCCAGGCGCGGGTCGCGCCCCGGTCGTGCGCTTGCATCTGTTACTCTTCGCCGTCGTACAGGTTGATCGGCTGTGCGGGCATAATGGTGGAAATCGCGTGCTTGTAGACAAGCTGCGACTGGCCGTCCCGGCGCAGCAGCACGCAGAAATTATCAAACCAGGTGATCACGCCCTGAAGCTTCACACCGTTAATCAGGAAGATAGTCACCGGAACTTTCGTCTTACGGACGTGGTTCAGAAAAGCATCCTGCAAATTCTGTTTGTCTGCAGCCATTTAAAACAAAGCCTTTTTTCTTGCCCTCCAGCCCCTCGCTGGCAGTTCTTTTTCCATTCCTTTGATTATGATGCGGCCCAAGCGGAGTTTCCAGTGCAAAAATGAACGGCTGACAGGCGCGTGAGCATGGCCCTCTTCAGCGCCGCCAGAACTCCGGGTTCAGAAGCGCGATGAAGGCGAGCGTCTCAAGCCGTCCCAGCACCATCGAAGTGATGAGAATGCCGCGGGCCCAATCGTCCAGAAAGGCGAATTTCACCGCGAACTCGCCACCCAGATCCGCCAGCGGCCCGGTGGTAGAGAGCGTGGAGACGGTGAGCACGAGCGAGCTTTCAAAGGACAGCCCGGTGAGCGCCAACGCCGACATGATCGCCGCCACAGACAGCGTGAACATCATGAAGAAGATCCATGACACATAGGCCCCCTGCCGCCGGATGCGCCGGGCCTGCACACCGAGGTTGCCCACGGAAGAGGGGTGCACGAGGCGGTCCATTTCCCGGCGGCTGTGGATGAAGAGCGCATAGACGCGCATCAGCTTCACGCCTCCGGCCGTGGTGGCCACGCCGCCGCCGATCAGGCACAGCCCAATCAGGATCAGCCCCGGCGTCTGCAGCCCCGACCAGGCCGCCGAATCCGCCCAGGCGGCGGAGTCAAACCCCGTGGTCGTGAGGAAAGACATCACCGTAAACAAGCTGCCCCAGGCCGCGCGCAGGGCGGTGAGCGGGGCGTTCTCCGGGCTTTGATCCAGCGCGCCCGTCCAGTGGCGCAGGAACAAAAGCGCCGGCACCACCGTGATGATCACCAGCGCAAATCGGAACTCAGGATCTGTGAGGAAGGCCATGATCCGCCGCCGCCCGGGATCCGGCGCGAAGGTCAGATGCGAGATGGCGAAGAACATGAAGAGAAACACAAGGATCTCACCGCCCAGCCCCGCCTGCCCGTTCGCCAGTCCGCCAACCGGGGAAATCCCGCTTGTCGCCAGCGTGGACATCGCATGGCAGACGGCCACGAAGGCCTCCTCGCCTGAGATCGTGAGCCCGAGCCACAGCAACACCGTAAGCCCGGTGTAAACGGGAAACAGCTTGCCTGCGTATTTGATCAGCCGCTCACCGGGGCGCGCCACGCGGATGAAGCCGTATTCCCCGCGCGCCCGTTGCCCGGCCTCCGAAGCCGTCGTCACCTCGAAACCGCCAAGGCTCAAAGGGGCGAGGATGGCGAAAGCCGCGACCCAGATCAGGAAGCCGCCGAGCCAGCCCACCAGCGCGCGCCAGTAATGCACCGCACGCGGCAGTGTGGCGGGATCGTCATAAAGCGTCGCGCCCGTGGTGGTGAGGGCGGAGACCATCTCGAAATAGCCATCGCCGAAATCCGCCCCCGTCACGGACTCCATGAAGGGCACGGCCAGCATCGCGGGCAGCACCGTGAAGGCCGCCACCAGCGCGATCATGTGGCTCAGGGCGGTCGAAGCCGGGGAATAGGTGGCCGTGGCGATGCCTACCATCAGCGTGAGCAGCAGAAACAGCCCGCCGCTCAGGAAGAACACCCGCGCGGTTTCCATGTCGGCCTCAATATAGGCGTGCAGCGCGGGCAGGAACATCGCCAGCGCGCCCGCGCCCATCAGGATCACGAACAGCGGAAGGGACAGGAGCCGCGCGAGCATGGCCTAGAAGAAATCGATGCTGACCTGGAGCAATTGCTCCACCGCCGGCACATCCGCCGCTAGGGCAAAGATCACGAGCACGTCGCCCTCGTCGATCCGCAGGCTGCCCGCGGGCCGCGCCAGCTTGCCGGCCTTCTGCACTGCCCCCACCAGCACGCCTTCGGGAAATTCGATCTCCCGCAGCAGGCGCCCGGCGATGGGCGAAGTGGACAGCACCTGCGCCTCGATCACCTCGGCCTCGGCATCACCGATGGAATATACGTCCTTCACCCGACCGTGGCGGATGTGGCGCAGGATCGAAGATACGGTGGTGGAGCGCGGGTTGATATAGGCGTCGATGTGCAGCGGATCCATCAGCGGCACCATCGTCGGATCGTTCACAAGGCAGATCGCCATGGCGCAACCTTGCGATTTGGCCCGCACCGAGGCGAGGATGTTTGTCTTGTCGTCATCGGTCAGTGCCAGCACCGCATCCGCGCGAGAGATATTGGCCTCTTCCAGCAGATCGGCGTTCAGCCCGTCGCCATGGAGCACGATGGTGCGCTCAAGGCTGTCGGCGGCCACCTCGGCGCGCTTGCGGTCCCGCTCGATCACCTTGGCGCGCACCCGGTGGGTGCGTTCTTCCAGCGCCTTGGCCACCGCGAGGCCCACGTTGCCGCCGCCGATGATCACCACGCGATCCTGTTTCTTGGTGGCCTTGCCGAAGACCTCCAGCGTGCGCGGCACATCTTCGGTGTTGGTGAACACGTAAACCTGATCGCCGATGAACAGTTGATCGTTGGATTCCGGCGCAAACAACGCGCCCTCTCGCCGCACGCCCACAACAATGGCCGAGAGCGTGGAGAACAGATCGGTGAGTTGGCGCAGGGGCGTGTTCACCACCGGGCAATCATGATCAAGGCTGATGCCCAGAAGCTGGGTCTTACCGTTCAGGAAGCTCTCGGTATCGAAAGCGGAGGGCGCGGAGAGCCGCTGCAACGCGGCTTCGGCCACTTCCTTTTCCGGGCTAATCACCACGTCGATCGGCAAGTGATCGCGGCGGTAGAGATCGGCGTAGATCGCCTCCAGATAGCTGTTGGAGCGCAGGCGGGCGATCTTTTGCGGGATCGAGAACACCGAATGCGCCACCTGACAGGTGACCATGTTCACCTCGTCCGAATGGGTCGCCGCGATGATCATATCCGCATCCCGCGCGCCGGCGCGCTCCAGCACATCGGGGTAAGAGGCGAAGCCCGCGATGCCCTGCACGTCCAGCGTGTCGGTGGCGCGGTGCACGAGATCGGGGTTGTTGTCCACCACCGTCACGTCGTTGCGCTCCCCGGAGAGGTGGCGCGCGATCTGCCAGCCGACCTGCCCGGCCCCGCAAATGATCACTTTCATTGGAAACCCTTCATGGCCCAGAGGCCCTTTCCATCGCAGAAGCCGGCGATGCGGTCAATCGCACCGCCGGGGCGCAAGGCCTCAGGCCTCTGAAGCTTCTTCTTCCGGCTCATCCACATGTTCCGCGATCCGCGCGCCGGATTTGTTGGAGGTCACCACGCCCAGCGATTTCAGCTTGCGGTGCAGGGCGGAGCGCTCCATGCCCACGAAGGTCGCCGTGCGGGAGATGTTGCCGCCGAAGCGGTTGATCTGCGTCATCAGGTATTCGCGCTCAAACAGCTCGCGCGCCTCGCGCAGGGGCAGCGTGGCCAACCCGCCCGAAAGCACCACCCGGCCCTCTTCCTCGGGCACCGCATCCTGGCTGGGCAGCTCGCGCACGTCGATCTCCTCGGCATCCGAGCCCAAGATCAGCACGCGTTCGATGATGTTGCGCAGCTGGCGCACGTTGCCCGGCCAAGTCATGGTCTGCAGCAGCGCTTCGGCCTCTTCGCTCAACCGGCGCAACGGCAGGCCTTGGGTCTTGTGGAAATGGCCGATGAAATGCTCCACCAGCAGCGGCACGTCCTCGCGGCGGTCCTCCAGCGCGGGCACGGCAATCGGCACCACGTTCAGGCGATGATAGAGTTCACGGCGGAAGCGGCCCAGCTCGATCTCTTCCTCAAGATTGCGCGTGGTGGAGGAAATCACCCGCACATCCACATTGATCGGTGCGGCCCCGCCCACGCGCTGGAACTGTTGATCCACCAGCACGCGCAGGATCTTGGACTGCGTGCCAAGGGGCATATCGGCCACTTCGTCAAAGAAGATCACCCCGCCGTTGGCCTGCTCCAGCAAGCCCGGCTCGATGCCGCGTTCGGCAGACTCGCGCCCGAACAGCACATCCTCCATCCGGTCCGGCTCAATCGTGGCGGAGCTGACTGTCACGAAAGGCGCATCGGCGCGGTTGGAATGAGCGTGGATGAAGCGCGCGGCCACTTCCTTGCCCGAGCCCGCCGGCCCGGTGAGCATGATCCGCCCGTTGGATTTGGTGACCTTCTCAAGGCTGCCTTTCAGCGTGCGGAAGGCCGCCGAAGTGCCGATCATCTCGGCCACGGTGCCATCCTGCCGTTTCAGGGCCTGATTTTCCTGCCGAAGGCGGGCGGTTTCCATCGCCCGGCCGATCACCACCATGAGCTGATCGATGTTGAAAGGCTTTTCGATGAAATCGTAAGCCCCCTGCTTGATCGCGGCCACGGCGATCTCGATGTTGCCATGCCCGGAGATGATCACAATCGGGATCTCCGGGTTTTCGCGCTTCACCTTCTTCAGAATGTCGATCCCGTCCATGTGGCTGTCCTTCAGCCAGATATCGAGGATCATCATCGACGGAAGCTCCGCCCCAAGTTGCGCGATGCACTCATCGGCATTGGCCGCGAGCCGCGTCGTGTAGCCGTCGTCTTTCAGGATATCGGAGATCAGCTCCCGAATGTCCCGTTCGTCATCGACAATCAGAATGTCACCCATTGCTCACCTCATACATGCTCACGTTTTCTTCCTTGTCGTTCTGCTCGATCGGCCCCGGCAACAGGATCACCGCACGGGCGCCCCTGTGACTGCAGCCTTCGAAAATATCGGCGTCCAGCAGTTGAAGGCTGCCGCCATGTTCCTCGATGATTTTCTTTACGATGGGCAGGCCAAGGCCTGTGCCCTTCTCGCGGGTTGTCACATAGGGTTCAAAGAGCTTGGCGCGATCTGCTGGCAGGCCGACGCCATTGTCCGCGATCTCGATCCGCAGCCCGTCGCCTTCCAGCGCGGCCATCACCTGCACCGCGCCCACATAGCCCGGTTCATCGTGTTTTTCCTGATAGGATTCCGTGGCTTCCGCGGCGTTCTTGATGAGGTTCGTCAGCGCCTGCGAGATCATCGTGCCATCGACCTGCATCCAGATCGGGTGGTCCGGAGCCTCCAAGGCAACGCTCACGCCCTCCACGGCTTCATCCTGCAACAGGACCGCGCCTTTGACCAAAGCGCCCACATCGGTGAGGCGGCGCTCAGGCTCGGGCATCCGGGCAAACTTGGAGAACTCATCCACGATGCGGCGCAGATCGTTGGTCTGGCGCACGATGACTTCCGTCATCTGCTCCAGCGCCTCGGCATCCTCGCCCACCTTGGGGGTGAACTTGCGCCGGATGCGTTCGGCGGACAGCTGGATCGGGGTGAGCGGGTTCTTGATCTCATGGGCGATGCGGCGGGCCACGTCCCCCCAGGCGGCCATGCGCTGGGCGGCGACAAGATCGGTCACGTCGTCAAAGGTCACCACGTAGCCTTCAAGCTTGCCCGCATCGGTGCGGCGCGTGGCCATGCGCACGAGCAGGTTCTCCTGCTTGCCGTCGCGCAGAAGTTTGATTTCCTCCTGCGCCACCTCGCGGCCCTCATCGCGCAAGGCGTTGAAAAGATCGGCAAACTCCGGCACCTGCAGCGCCAGTTCGCGCGGCGCGTCCTCATCCTCGGGCAGATCCAGCAGCCGCATGGCAGCCCGGTTGACCAGCGTCACGCAGCCTTTGGAATCCAGCCCCACAACGCCTGCCGTGACGGAGGACAGCACCGAGTCAAACAACCGTCGGCGGCGCTCGATCTGGCGGTTGGAGTCCAGCAGGTTCTCGCGCTGCAGCTTCAACTGCCGCGTCATCTGGTTGAAGTAGCGCCCGAGCATGGCGATCTCGTCATCGCCACTTTCCTCCACGACCTGCACATCCAGATCCCCCGCGCCCACACGCTGCGCCGCACCTGCAAGCCGCCCCACGGGGCGCGAAAGCCGCTCGGCAAACCACAGCCCCAACCAGACAGCCGCAAGGATCAGGATCACCGCGAAGCCGAGGTAGAGCAGGCCGAAATCAAACAGGATGCGGCCGCGCTCGGCCTCCTGCTGCTGGTAGAGCAACACGGTTTCCTGCGTTTCATCGAGCAGGTTCAGAATGTCGCCATCCACCGCGCGGGAGACGAAGAGATAGCGGTCCAGAAAACTGGGCAGCCGGATCAGAACGCGGAATTCGTTGTTGTCCCAATCTCTTATGACGACAACTTCACCTTGGGAAGCGCGCGCGATTTCCTCCGCCGTGGGGGCATCGAAATCAAACAGGTAGGAGCGTTCGCCGCGCGCGCGGATTTCCCCGGTGCCATCAATAAGGAACGCCTCGCGCAACCCCCGCTGCACCAGCGCCTGCCCCTGCGTGAGCACCTCGCGCAACTCGCCATCGGTGACCACCGGATCGGCCTGACGATTGAGTTCGATGAACCCGGCCAGCGAGCGCGCATCGGCAATCAGATCCTCGCGGTGTTCGCTTTCATAGGCCTGCGCGGCAGCGAGCGAGTTGCCCACCACGTTGCGCACGCGCTCCGAAAACCACCCTTCAAGGCCGACATTCACCGTCAGAACGGCAAAAACCGCCACCAGAACCGTGGGAATAAGCGCGAGCAGGCCAAAAACGCCGGTGAGCCGCAGGTGCAGCCGCGAGCCGGCCGATTTCGCCCGCCGCGCCGCAATCATCTGCGCCACGCGCTGAATCACCAGCGCCGCCACCAGCAGCACATAGACAAGATCGGTCAGCAGGATCAGCCGCAGCGTGTTGGAGGAACCACCCTGCCCCATCGGCCCAAGGATAAGGATCGTCGCCAACGCAAGCACTGGCCCCAACGCCACGAGGGCGAAGGTCGCAAAGGTCTGCACCCGCTTTTGCAGCCGCAAACGGTTGAGCCGGTCCAAAGCCGATTTTTGCCCGAGGCGAGCCACGCGCCCTCATATCTGTTGCGCCGCAATCGCGGCAAACCGCCATATGTCGTGGCTCTTCCCGGTGACTGACACCTTTGGGCCACGCTTCTGTTGCGGTTTTACATCAACTTGCGGCGGCGTGTCACGTGAATATCAAGGTCGGTGATCTTCTTTCTCAGCGTATTGCGGTTGATGCCCAGCAAATCGGCGCATTTGGCCTGATTGCCGCCGGTGGCATCGAGCGCGATCTCGATCAGGGGCATCTCCAGCTCGCGCAGCACACGCTGATACAGGCCCGGCGGCGGCAGCACGCCGCCATGCAGATCGAAATAGCGGCGCAGGTGTTTGGCCACTGAGGCCGAGAGCTTGTCGCCCTCCCCACCACCGGCCAGCGGCTCCATCGTCGGCTGGTTGCCGAGGATCATTTGCACCTCGGGCTTGGTGATTTCTTCTTCCGGGCTTGTCACCACGAGGCGGCGCACCGCGTTTTCCAGCTGGCGCACATTGCCGGGCCAGCTGTAGGCGCGGATCAGCTCCATCGCATCGCCTGAGAACTTGCGCGCAGGTGCGCCGTCGCGCTCCATCTTGGCGAGGAAATGCTCGGCTAGAAGCGGGATGTCGTCCACCCGCTCGCGCAGCGAGGGCACGTTGATCGTAACGCCGGAGAGCCGGTAGAACAGATCCTGCCGGAACGCGCCGCGCTCCATCTTGGCGGCCAGATCGGCCTGGCTCGTGGCCATGATGCGGGGCGCGTTGTCGGTGAAACTGTCGAGCATCCGCACGATGCGCGCCTGCGCCTCGTCGTCCAGATCGCCCACCTCGTCAAACAGAATGGAGCCACCACGGGCGCGCGACAGCACAGTCGCAGGCCCTTCCATCCCGGCCAGATCGGCCGCGCCAGCCACCACGAAGGGCAGCGTGCGGCGATCCGAGAAATCGTGAATGGCCTTTGCGATCAGGGATTTACCGGTGCCGCTTTCGCCAGTGATCATCACCGGAAGATCGGTGTTCATCACCCGCGCCACCAGGCGATAGAGCGCCTGCATCTGCGTGGTGCGCCCCACCAGCGGCAGATCATCCGAAGGGCCATCATCCACCACACGCTTGGAGGGCGCGCGGCGCTTTACTTCAAGCGCGCGGCCGGCGCGTTTCATCAGATCCGGCAAATCAAAAGGCTTGGGGAGGTAATCATAGGCCTCGGCCTCGGCGGCCTGAATCGCCGTCATGATCGTGTTCTGCGCCGAGATCACGATCACCGGCAGGCCGGGGCGCTCCTCGGAGATTTTGGGCAGCATCTCCAGCCCGTTTCCGTCGGGCATCATCACATCGGAGATCACCAGATCGCCCTTGCCCTCTTCCACCCAGCGCATCAGCGTGGTGAGCGAGGAGGTCGCGTGGACTTTGCAGCCGGCGCGCGTGAGCGCCTGCGTCAGAACGGTGCGAATTGTACGGTCGTCATCGGCGACGAGAACGGTGCCATCCATCAGGGCTGCTCCATGCTTTCTTTCGGGGCGACGGGGAGGGAAACGCGGAAAACGGTGCGCCCGGGCACGGAATCCACGGCAATCCACCCCTCATGTTCGGAAATGATCTTACTCACCAGCGCGAGGCCAAGGCCTGTGCCGTTTTCGCGGCCCGAGACGAAGGGCTCGAAAATATCAGAGGCAATCTCGGGCGGCAGGCCCGGGCCGTCGTCGATTACTTCGATCTGGATCGGCACGCGGGCCGCGCCGCTTGTGCGGCGCAGGCGCAGGCTGGTGTCGTAGAAGGTACGGATCACGATCTTGCCGGATTTCCCTTCACGTTCAGCTGCTTGCGCGGCGTTCTTGAAGAGGTTCAGGAAGATCTGGGTGAGCTGATCCCCATCCGCCCAGGTTGGCGGCAGCGAGGGATCGTAATCCTCCACGAACTGCATATGCGCGGCAAAGCCGACCATGGCGGATTTGCGGGCGCGGTCTAGCACGTCGTGGATGTTGACGGGTTTGCGATCGGGCGGGCGCACATTGCCGAACTGCTCCACCTGCTCCAAAAGCTTCAGGATGCGCCGGGCTTCGCCGACGATCAGATCCGTCATCTCCTGATCTTCGCTCGACAGATTCATCGACAGAAGCTGCGCCGCGCCGGTGATGCCCGCGAGCGGGTTCTTGATCTCATGGGCCAGCATTTCGGCCATGCCGATCGCGCTTTTGGCCGAGGTATGCACCGAATGCGAGCGCCCCAGCCGCCCGGCCAGTTCACGCGGCGAAATCAGCATCAGCACATCGGTGTCGCTCTCGCCCAGCGGCGCGATCTGGATGTTGCATTGCATGGGTTTGCGCTCGCCGGAGCCCACGTCCACATCGTTGATCAGCAGGCCGGATTGATCGCGGCGCACGCGGGCGAAGCTTTCCTCCAGCGGCGCGTCGATCATCACCTTGTCCCACACCGGCGTGCCGATCAGGCTGCGGCCGGACAGGTTCAGGAAGCCTTCGGCAGCGGGGTTCACGGCCGAAATGATGTCATTGGCATCCAGAATGAGGCCGGGGATGGGGAGCGACGTCCAGAGTTCGGTGCCGGGAATCTTCATGCCACGAGCACCCCTTGATCACTTAAAGCATCCGACAGAAGCGATTGAACACGTTCAGGTTTCCGCTCTGTCAGCACCGCCTTGCGCAGGCCCGGCGGCGTGCCGGCCTCGTCCATGTACCAACCCAGATGCTTGCGGGCGACGCGATTGCCCAGCTCGGGGCCATAGAATGCGATCATGCTGTCGTAATGTTCCTGAACCATCGAAATAAACGCCGCCCCGGTGGGGCGCGTGGGCGCTTCAGTGCCGTAGAGCGCGGCGGCAACTTCTGCGAGGATCCACGGCCGCCCCTGCGCACCGCGCCCGATCATCACGCCGTCCGCGCCAGAAAGCGCGAGCGCCTGTTTGGCCGTCTCCGGGCTCGTGATGTCGCCATTGGCGATCACCGGGATCGCCACGGCCTCTTTCACGGCTGCAATCGCGGCCCAATCGGCGCGGCCCTTGTAGAACTGGCAGCGGGTGCGCCCGTGGATCGTGATCATCCTGATCCCGGCCGCTTCGGCGCGGCGGGCCAGCTCGGGCGCATTGAGCAGATCGTCATCCCAGCCAAGCCGCGTTTTCAGCGTCACCGGGATGTCCACCGCCTCCACCACCGCCTCGATCAGCGTCAGCGCGTGATCCAGATCCTTCATCAATGCCGAGCCCGAATAGCCATTAGTGACCTTCTTTGCCGGGCAGCCCATGTTGATGTCGATCAGCGCCGCGCCATTGGCCTCCACGATCCGCGCGGCTTCGGCCATCCAATGGGCTTCGCGGCCCGCGATCTGCACAGACGTATTGGCGGCCTCAAACCCAAGCTCCGCCCGCTCCCGCACACCGGGCTTGGCCTGCACCATCTCCTGACTCGCGACCATCTCGCTCACAACGAGGCCCGCCCCGAAACGCGAAACGAGATCACGGAACGGCAGGTCCGTGATTCCGGCCAGCGGGGCGAGGAAAACCGGGGGTGTGAGCGTCTTATCTGCCAGACGGATGGTCAATTGCCTAATCCTTGTGCACTGCCTTTTAGGTAGCCAGTGCTTCGGAAAAAGGCAAACGCCCCGCAAGCGGAAAATCCTCAAAAACAGGCTTTGCCCATTTTTTCATCACGTTACCCCACGCTCGCGCCGCCCCATTGTCATCAGAGGGGCGGAACCATAAACAGGGGCAACAGGTTTCGGGGGCCAGATGACAACAACCGCCATCATCGTTGCAGCCGGGCGCGGGCGCCGGATGGGGGGCGAGATTCCCAAGCAGTTCATGGATTTGGACGGCATCCCTGTGATCGCCCGCACGCTGGCGCGCTTTCAGGGCCACAGCCAGATCGACGATGTGTTCGTGGTGCTGAACCCGTCTGATGCCGATCTCTTCCGTGCCTGCACGCAAACCGTGCAGCCCACGCGCTGGGTGGCCGGGGGCGAGAGCCGCGACGCCTCGGTGCGCGCCGGGTTGGCGGCGGTGGCCGACGGCACGACGCGCGTGCTGATCCATGATGCGGCGCGGCCTCTGGTGAGTGCTTCGCTGATTTCCCGCGTCATTGACGCGCTGGAGGATGCCCCCGGCGCGGCCCCTGCGCTCGCCGTCACCGATGCGCTCTGGCGCGGGGAAGATGGCAAGGTGCTCAGCGCGACCTCCCGCGAGGGGCTCTACCGCGCCCAGACCCCGCAGGGCTTTGACCTGCAGGCGATCCGCGCAGCCCACGAAGCCCACGCCGGCAGCGCCGCCGATGACGTGGAAGTGGCCCGCGCCGCCGGGCTTGACGTGGTGATCGTGGAGGGCGAAGAGAGCAACCTTAAACTCACCACGCCGCCGGATTTCCTCCGCGCCGCAAAGTTTCTTACCAGCAAGGAAAGCAGGCCCCAGATGGACATTCGCCTCGGCAACGGCTTTGACGTGCACCGCTTCACCGAAGGCGATGCGGTGATCCTCTGTGGCGTATCTGTGCCCCACAGCCGGGCGCTGCTCGGCCATTCGGATGCGGACGTTGGGATGCATGCGGTGACGGATGCGATCTACGGCGCGCTGGCAGAAGGCGACATCGGCCGTCATTTCCCGCCGTCGGACCCGCAATGGAAGGGCGCGGCGAGCGACATCTTTTTGCGTCACGCCGTGAAACTTGCCGGCGAGAAAGGCTTCACGATCTCCAACGTGGATTGCACGCTGATCTGCGAGCGCCCCAAGATCGGCCCCTATGCAGCTGCAATGCAGGCGGCCATGGCGGCGATCATGGGGATGGACGCCTCCCGCGTCAGCATCAAGGCCACGACCTCGGAACGGCTCGGCTTCACAGGCCGCGAAGAGGGCATCGCCGCGCTGGCCACAGCCACTTTGGTGAAACCATGACCCAGACCGTGAGCCGTTTGATCGCAACCGTTTTCTACGTCGGCTATCTCAAGCCCGCCCCTGGCACATGGGGCTCCTTCGCGGCGATCCCCATGGCTTGGGTGCTGCATGCGCTTGGCGGCTTCCCGCTGCTGGTGGCGGCCACGTTTGTGGTTTTCCTGATCGGCTGGTGGGCCACCGCGCAGATGACGCGGGGCATGGAGACGCATGACCCAAGCGAGGTGGTGGTGGATGAGGTGATCGGCCAGTGGATCGCGCTCTGGCCGCTGTCGGCAGGCCTCTGGCACGCGGGCGTTGACCCGTGGATCTTCCCCTATCCGGGCTGGATCGGCGCTTTTCTGGCCTTCCGCCTGTTCGACATCTGGAAGCCCGGCCCGGTGGGCTATTTCGACCGTGGCAACAGCGCTTTCACCGTGATGTTTGACGATGCCGTGGCCGGCGTTTTGGCCGCGCTCTGCGTGGGCGTCGCGGCTTATGCCTCCCACGGGATGCTTGGGCTGTGAGCCTGCAGGAGGATCTCTTCGCCCGCGCCAAGGCGGTAGGAGCGGTGATCGCTACGGCGGAAAGCTGCACCGGGGGCGGGATTTCCGCCGCGATCACCGATGTGGCGGGATCCTCGGCCATCTTTGATCGCGCCTTCATCACCTACTCCAACGCCGCCAAACAGGAGATGCTTGGCGTCAAGAAAGCCAGCCTCGAGGCATTCGGCGCTGTCTCCGAACAGGTGGCCCAAGAGATGGCAGAGGGCGCTCTGTCGCGCTCGGGCGCGACGATTGCTGTCTCCGTCACCGGCATCGCTGGGCCGGGCGGGAGTGAGTTCAAACCCGAAGGGCGCGTCTGTTTCGGCCTCGCCAAGGCGGGTGGCACGACCCATGTGGAGACCGTTGAGTTTGGCGCTTTGGGCCGGGCGGAGGTGCGCCGTGCCACCGTGGATTACGCGCTTTCGCTGCTGATCGCAGCTCTTTCCTAACCGCCCCCTTTTCCATCAACCGCTCTTCTCAGCGATCAATTATTGGGCGTTACGCCATTTGGCGCATTTTTCAGCACCTCTCGCCCCACTTGCCTGTTTCCTTCGCGCCCCGCGTCCGCTTCATCGCGTGAAAAACATGCAAACGACCAAAATTTGGAGGGGACAATGAACGGGGCAGATACCGCCTGGATCATCGTGGCAACAGCACTGGTGCTGTTCATGACATTGCCGGGGCTGGCACTTTTCTACGGCGGGCTCGTGCGCGCGCGCAACGTGCTGAGTGTTTTCATGCATTGCTATGCCATCGCCTGCCTGATGAGCGTGCTCTGGCTGGCTTTCGGCTATTCCATCGCTTTCGGGGACGGAAACGCGATCTGGGGCGGGCTGGGCAAGATGTTCCTCGCCGGTGTGACGGCAGAGAGCCTGTCGGGCACCCTGCCCGAGGTGCTGTTCTTCGCCTTCCAGATGACATTCGCCATCATCACGCCGGCGCTGATCGTGGGCGCTTATGTGGAGCGCATCGGCTTCGGCTTCGTGCTGCTGTTCTCGGGCCTCTGGATGCTGCTGTGCTACGCGCCGGTGGTGCATTGGATCTGGGGCGGCGGGATGCTGGCAGATGGCGGCATCTTCGGTGAAACGGGCGTGCGCGATTTCGCCGGCGGCATCGTGGTGCATGAAACGGCTGGCCTTGCCGCGCTGCTGCTCGCGGTGATGCTGGGCGCGCGGCGGGATCGCACCAAGCCGCCGCATTCGCCGGGCTTCGTGATGATCGGCGCGGCCATGCTCTGGGTCGGCTGGTTCGGCTTCAACGGCGGCTCGCAGCTGGCCGCCGATGGCGGAGCGGCCATGGCGCTGACGGTGACCCATATCTCCGCCGCCACCGCCTCGCTCACCTGGGCGCTGTGGGAGCGGATCAAGTTCGGCAAGGCCTCGCTCGTGGGCATCGTCACCGGCACCATCGCAGGGCTGGCCTCGATCACCCCGGCTTCGGGCTTCGTCGGCCCGGTGGAAGCGCTGGTGATCGGCGCGGTGGCCGGTGTGCTGTGTCAGGAGGCTGTGAACCTCGTGCGCAACACGCTGGGGATCGACGACACGCTGGACGTTTTCGCCGTGCACGGCGTGGGCGGCATCTTCGGCACCATTATGATCGCCGTCTTTGGCGCGGGCGCCTGGGCGGCGCAGCTGGGGGGCCTCGTGATCGTCGGCGTCTACACGCTGGTTGTCACCTTCGTGCTGATCAAGCTCGTGGGCCTGATCACACCGCTGCGCGTGAGTGCAGAGACCGAGACGAACGGGCTCGATCTGGAAGTCCACGGCGAGCGCGCTTACCACCTGACCTGAGGCAGGCGTAGATTGAATGTGAAGGCGGGCCTTTCGGGGCCCGTTTTTCTTTTGGGCATGGTCGATTCGAGCGCTAAGGTTCCCGTGAAAGTTGTAGTGTCAAAACTGGATCCGTTATGCCTATTCCCCGCCTGAGTCGCGCCCTGCCCCTCACCCTTGCCTGCGCCCTGCCCTTCGCCGTGCAAGCTCAGACCACCGCCGAGATCCTCTATTCCGGCGGTCCGATCCTGACGATGAAAGATGATGCCATGCGCGCCGAGGCCGTGGCCATTGCCGATGGGCGCATCCTGGCGGTGGGCAGTATTGCCGAGGTGGAGGCCTTCGCCGGGCCTGAGACCGAGCGCTACGATCTGGCCGGCCAGACACTGCTGCCCGGTTTTGTTGATAGCCACGGCCATGTTGTCATGGGCGGGCTGCAGGCGCTGGCGGCGAACCTGCTCTCAGAGCCAGACGGCGAGGTTGGCGACATCCCGGCGCTGCAGGCGGAACTCACCCGCTGGGTAGGAGAGAATGGCGATTTCATCGAGGCCTATGACGTGATCATCGGCTTTGGCTACGATCAGTCCCGCCTTGCCGAATTGCGCCCGCCCACGCGGGAAGAGCTTGATGCCGTCTCCACCGAGGTGCCGGTTTACATCATCCACCAGTCCGGCCATTTCGGCGTGGCCAACAGCCTTGGCTTGGAGCGCGCCGGGATCACGGCAGACAGCGAGAACCCGCCCGGCGGCATCATCCGCAAGGCGCAGGCCACAGGCGAACCCACGGGCGTGCTGGAGGAAAACGCGCATTTCGTGGCCCTCGGCGCCTTGCTCTCCAAGGTGGACGCGGAAGGCTTCATCGGTTTTGCCGAAGCGGGCAGCCGGATGTGGGCGAGCTTTGGCTACACCACCGCACAAGAGGGCCGCGCGGCCCCGGCCTTCATCCAGATTGCGCAGGAAGCGGCTGCCCGCGGGCTTCTGCTCAACGACGTGGTGCTTTACCCCGACGTGCTTCTGGACAAGGACGCGATCCTGCAAAGCGCCTCGCGCGAATATGAAAACAACCTGCGGGTGGGTGGCGCAAAACTGACCATCGACGGCTCCCCGCAGGGCTTCACCGCCTACCGCGACCAGCCCTACTACGATCCGATCGGCGACTACCCTCCGGGCTGGATCGGCTATTCGGCGGTGACGATGGAGCAGGTGGTGGACAGCATGGACTGGGCCTTTGCTAACAACATCCAGATCCTGACCCATTCCAACGGCGAGCGCGCCTCTGACATGCTGCTTTCAGCCATCGCCAACGCCGAGGCCAAACACGGACCCGCCGACCGCCGCACGGTGCTCGTGCACGGCCAGTTCCTGCGCGAGGATCAGGTGGACAAGATCAAGGCGCTGGATGTCTTCCCCTCGCTCTTTCCCATGCACACGTTTTACTGGGGCGATTGGCACCGCGATTTCACCGTGGGCCCGAAACTGGCCGACAACATCTCCCCCACCGGCTGGTTGCGGCAGCGCGACATGATCTTCGGCAGCCACCACGACGCGCCCGTCGCCCTGCCGGATTCGATGCGGATTCTGGATGCTACCGTCACGCGGCGCTCCCGCTCGGGCGACATCATCGGCCCTACCCAACGCGTGGATGTGATCACCGCATTGAAAGCCATGACGATCTGGCCCGCTTATCAGCATTTTGAAGAGGATCAGAAAGGCAGCATCGCCCCCGGCAAACGCGCCGATTTCGTGGTGCTTTCCTCAGATCCCACGGCGGTGGATCCGGAAACGCTGGATCAGATCCGCGTGCGCGCCACGATCAAGGATGGCGAGGTGATCTACGCCGCCGAGTAGGCTTAGGCCTTGCCCCCATAAAGATCATGCGCGCGATCCTCGAACGCGCGCACGATCCGCTGCATCGCCTCGTTGAACACCACCCCGATCACGCGCTGCAGGATCGCGTTCTTGAACTCGAAATCCACGTCGAAATAGATCTCGCAGCCGCCCTCGGGCAGATCGGTGAAATGCCAGTTGGATTTCAGGTAGCGGAAGGGGCCGTCCAGATATTCCGTCTGGATGCGGCTTTCGCCGGGAAACAGCGTCACGCGGGAGCCGAAGCGTTCCCGGAAGACCTTGAAGGAAATCACGAGGTCCGCCAGCATCACCTCGCCCTCCGGCCCGCCAGCGCGCGAGCGGATGCGCGCTGCCGCGCACCACGGCAGGAATTTCGGGTATTGGGCCACGTCGGCCACCAGATCGTACATTTGGGCCGCACTGTAGGGCAGCTTGCGTTTTTCGGCGTGGCTCGGCATATCGTATTCCTGTCTGTCGTGGCGGGTGATGTCATCACCCAGCCTGAAAAATCAAGGGGGAGCCGGTGCCAACGCGGCCATATGTCATCGATGAAATGATCTCGGCCAAGGCGATTGCCGCCCGGATCGAAGATCTTGCGCGCGAGATTCACGACTGTTTCGACGGCACGAACAAGTTGGTTGTCGTCGGCCTGCTGCGCGGCTCCTTCGTGTTCATCGCCGATCTGGTGCGCGAGCTGGATCTGCCGGTGGAGGTGGATTTTCTTGAGGCCTCTTCCTACGGCGACGGCATGGAAAGCAGCCGCGAAGTGCGGATCCTGAAGGATCTGCGCGGTGAGATCGCGGGCCGCGACGTGCTGGTGGTGGAAGACATCGTGGACACCGGCTTCACGCTCTCCCACGTGATCCGCCTGCTGCAATCGCGCGAGCCGCGCACCATGCGCACCATCGCGCTGCTGGACAAGCCCAGCCGCCGCGAGGTGGATGTGAAGGCCGATTGGACGGGTTTCGAGATCCCGGATGAATTCGTGGTGGGCTACGGCATCGATTTCGCCCAACGCAACCGCAACCTGCCCTTCATCGGCAAGGTGCGGTTTACCGGGGAAGATTAAACATGCTGGGCCCGCGCTGGCTGATGAAGATGAGCCTCTGGGCGCGCAACCCGCCGCCCCTGAAAAAGGTGCTCTTCGTTTTCGGCATCATCGGGGTCTGCCTTGCGCTTTTCGCGGTGGAACGGCTGGTGGGCTGGCCGGATTGGGCCACGGTGAACCGGATGAACGGGCGCGTGGTGCGCTAGCCGCGCTTGTCTGAACACCGTGCAGCGGGCAGACTGGGCTTGGATATTTCGATCACGAGGCCCGTTTCATGTACCGCTTTCTTCGTTTGCTCGTTCTTCTGGCGCTCATTGGTGGCGCGGCTTTTTGGGTGTTGACGATCCCCGGCACCGAGCCTGAGGAGGACCTTACAGGTCTCACGGGCGATGCTACGCGGGGTGAAGTGATCTTCCATGCCGGCGGCTGCGCCTCTTGCCATGCGGCGGAAGGGGCCAGTGGCGAGGCGAAGCTGGTTCTCGCGGGCGGCATGGGGTTTCCTTCGGCCTTCGGCACCTTCTACGCGCCCAACATTTCCAGCAATACGGAGGCCGGGATCGGCAACTGGAGCGCGCTGGATCTGGTGAACGCCATGCGCCACGGCACCTCGCCGGAGGGGCAGCACTATTACCCGGCCTTCCCCTACACCTCCTACATCCGTGCCGAGGTGCAGGACATCGTGGATCTGCACGCCTATCTGCAAACGCTGCCCGGCGACGCGACGCCGTCCAAACCCCACGACGTGGGCTTTCCCTTCAACATCCGCCGCAGCCTTGGCGGCTGGAAGCTGCTGTTCCTGAAAGACGGCTGGGTGATCGAAGATGTGGAAGGGCCGCAACTTGAGCGCGGGCGGTATCTGGCCGAAGCGCTGGGCCATTGCGGCGAATGCCACACGCCACGCAACGCGCTGGGCGGGTTGCAGACGACGGATTGGTTCGGCGGCGCGCCCAACCCGGACGGCAAGGGCCGCACGCCCAACATCACGCCGGGGGCCTTGAGCTGGAGTGCCGGGGAGATCGCCGAGTATCTGTCTTCGGGCTTCACGCCGGATTTTGACAGCGTGGGCGGCCATATGGCGGCGGTGGTGGAGAACACCGCGCAGCTGTCGCAGGAGGATCGCGATGCGATTGCGGCCTATGTGAAGGCGGTGCCGGAGGTGGCGAAGGAATAGCTGAACACAGAGGGCAAAGCCCGCCCATGGGGCGGGTCGGGAGCTGCCCGGCATGCCGCCGGGCGAAAGGAAGTTATACCCGCCCCAGTTTCTTAAACAACGCGAGCGCCGACCCGTGGGGGCGGGTCGGCGCGGCCCAACAGTGCCTGTTGGGCGATAGAAGAAATATTCTTTTTACGCCTGCCCCAGCTTCTTCAGCCGTGCTTCCCGCAGACGCGCGAAATCGTCGCCCGCGTGGTAGCTCGACCGCGTCAGCGGCGTGGCCGAGACCATGAGGAAGCCCTTGCCGTAGGCGGCTTTTTCGTAGGAGGCAAACTCCTCCGGTGTCACGAAGCGATCCACGCGGTGGTGCTTGGGCGTGGGCTGCAGATACTGGCCGATGGTCAGGAAATCGATGTCCGCCGCGCGCATGTCGTCCATCACCTGCAGCACGGCCTGACGATCCTCGCCAAGGCCGACCATGATGCCGGATTTGGTGAACATCGACGGATCCAGCTCCTTCACCCGCTGCAACAGCCGCAGCGAATGGAAGTAGCGCGCGCCGGGGCGCACTTCCGGGTAGAGCCCCGGCACCGTTTCGAGGTTGTGGTTGAACACATCGGGCTTGGCGGCCACGACGACCTCTAGCACCTCGGGCTTACACTTCAGGAAATCCGGCGTGAGAATCTCGATGGTGGTGGTGGGCGACTGGCGGCGCACGGCGCGGATCGTCTGGGCGAAATGCTCCGCCCCGCCGTCTTCCACGTCGTCGCGGTCCACCGAGGTGATCACCACGTGGTTCAGCCCCAGCTTCTTCACCGCATCGGCCACCCGGCCCGGCTCGAACACGTCCAGCGCATCGGGGCGCCCCGTGGCGACGTTGCAGAAGGTGCAGCCGCGCGTGCAGATCTCGCCCATGATCATCATGGTGGCGTGGCCCTGGCTCCAGCATTCGCCCACGTTGGGGCAGCCGGCCTCTTCGCAGACCGTCACGAGCTTGTGCTCGCGCATGATGTTGCGCGTTTCCTTGTAGCCCGAGGAGGTGGGCGCCTTGACGCGAATCCAGTCCGGCTTGCGCGGCTGGGCGTTGTCGGGGCGGTGCGCCTTCTCGGGGTGGCGCTGATCGGGGATCTTGAGATCACGCATGGAAACATCCTCTCCTTGGCGGCGCATCATAAGCGGTTTCGCAACGGAAACCAGATACGGCATGCCGACGCATAGCAGCTATGCATTTTTCTCCCCGCACCACCAGATATTGTGTATCTTGGAGTTGCGACCCCTACAGGGGCGCACAATCAGGGAGGGACTTGTGAAAAAGAACATCGCAGAGGTGCTGGGCACCTTCATCCTCGTTTTCTTTGGCTGCGGCTCGGCCGTTTTGATGGGCGATTTCATCGGCTTTCACGGCATCGCGGTGGCCTTCGGCCTGTCGATCGTGGCGGCGGCCTATTCGATCGGGGCGATCTCCGGCGCGCATCTGAACCCGGCTGTTTCACTTGGTGTGATGATGGCGGGCAAGATGAGCGCGGGTGAGTTCATCGCCTATGCCGTCAGCCAGGTGATCGGTGCCACGCTGGGCGCGCTGGCAATCTATGTGATCGCGTCGGGCAAGGCCGATTACAGCATCGCGACCAACGGCCTTGGCCAGAACGGCTTCGGGCCGGGCAACAACGGCGAATACAGCCTGATGGCCGCGCTTCTGTTCGAGTTCATTGCGACCTTCCTCTTCGTCACGGTGATCCTTGGCGCAACCCAGGCCGCCGCCCCGGCGGCGATGGCGGGGCTGGCCATCGGCCTGACGCTCACCGGCATCCACCTTGTCGGGATCAACGTCACCGGCGTTTCGGTGAACCCGGCGCGCTCCATTGGGCCGGCGCTTTTCGCAGGCGGCGCGGCGCTGAGCCAGCTCTGGGTCTTCATCGTGGCCCCGCTCGCAGGCGGCGCTCTGGCGGGGATCGTCTTTGCCTCGGGCCTCACTGCCGCGGATGACGACGCCTGACCCCACCAGTTCCAGCCAAAAACTCAAGCGCCGGGCCTGCCCCGGCGCTTCTTCTTTCGGAACATGCAGCCCTGCCTTGCAGCCGCAGCAAACCACGCTGCACATGCAGAAAAACCGGTTTGCCCCCGCCCCGGATTCGCGTTAGCCCCCGCGCGACACCTGTCTCAACCGAAGAGGATCCGAGCGATGAAAACCGGCCTGCGCCTTCCCGATGTCACCTTCCACACCCGCGTGCGTGATGACTCGATCGAAGGCCCCAACCCGTTCAAATGGGAAGACAAAACCACTGCCGACTACTTCGCCGGAAAGCGCGTGGTGCTCTTCGCCCTGCCCGGCGCTTTCACGCCCACCTGCTCCACCTACCAGCTGCCCGGCTTTGAAAACGGTTTCGCCGATTTCGCCGCCGAAGGCATCGACGCGATCTACTGCCTCTCGGTGAACGACAGCTTCGTGATGAACAAATGGGCCGAGGCACAGGGCCTGAAGAACGTCGGCGTGATCCCCGATGGCTCCGGCGAGTTCTCCCGCCGCATGGGCATGCTCGTGGCGAAAGACAACCTCGGCTTCGGCGCGCGCTCCTGGCGCTACGCCGCCGTGGTGAATGACGGCGTGATCGAAGGCTGGTTCGAAGAGCCGGGCCTTGCTGACAACCACGGCGAAGACCCCTACGGCGAATCCTCGCCGGAGACGGTTCTCGCCTGGCTGAAAGAAGCCGCCTCCAAGGCCGCCTGAGCCCTCGCCCTATCAGAACCAATGAAAGAGCGCCGCGCCCCACGGCGCTCTTTTGCTTTGCTGCTTTGCCGTGCCAGCCCGGACAGAGGCAAATATCGCACTTTACCGCCTTGCCTGCCGCTCTAGACTAGCGCTGTTTTCAGACCGGGTTTTTGCATGTCCATTCTATACTGCGGAATGATCCTTGGGGTCATCGGGTTTCAGATCGCCCTGATCTTCGGCGCGCCGTGGGGCAGGATCACCCAAGGCGGGCAGGTTGAGGGTCCGCTGCCCCTGCGAGGGCGCATTGCGGCGGCTGTTTCAACCCTGATCCTTGCGGCGATGGCGCTGGCGATCCTCTCCGCTGACGGTCGCTGGCCACACTGGCCGGTATGGACGGGTTGGGTGGCCGTTGCCATGGCCGCGCTGGTTGCTCTTCTGAACTGGATCACACCATCGGCCCCCGAACGCAGGCTCTGGGGGCCCATCACGAGCGTGATGTTGGCTATTGCGCTGGCTGTGGTGGCGCTGTGAGGCGGGCTGCGCTGCCCTATCCGATCAGCGGGCCGTGGGGGCCGACCATCTCGTCATAGTGGCGGCGCAGGCGTTGCAGGGCGATGCGCAGCACGATCTTGCCGGAGCGCGCCGACCAGCCCATGCGCCGCTCCGCCCGTTCCATCCCTTCCAGGTAACAACAGCAGCGCAGCACCACATCGCCAAGGCCGGGGCCAAGATCGCGCAGGGCCGAGGTGACGCGCGCCCGCGCCGCTGCCGGGCCTGCCGCCGCCAGATCGCCCACCTGCGGGCCGAAGCTGGCGCGGCCCGTCAGGAAGTGATCCCAGTTCTGGCAGGTGCGCTCCCCGGCTTGGGCCAGTTCGAAATCCTCCCGCAGTTGCTCGCCCGCGGCCACCAACTCGGGGGCGAGGAAGGGCTTTCCGTTGCGGTCCTTCCGGCGCGCAAGGATGGCCAGCGGCGATTCCGCCACCACCGGGCGGCCCGGCCCGACGGGGCTTTCGTAATCAAAGCCCATGGCCGCCTCTTCCATGCCGCCGCCGCGCGCCGGGCTGCGCTGGGCCTTGAGCCAGCTGCGCCCTGCAGGGGTGATCCGGTAGCGGCGCACGCGCCCTTCTCCTTCCGCGTTGATCCATTCCTTCAGTGCCAGCCCTTCGGCCACGTCGCGGCCCACGACGGCAATGCGCTGCGGCTCGCCGGCCTCGTCGGCCCGCATCACCAGTGCGTTTTCCATCTGCGGGGCCACCGCAAGGAAGCTGCCCGGCTGGGTGAGCCGCGACAGAACACGCTGGGCTTCGGAGCGGAAGGGGGCGGCGGGGGTTTCATTGGCGTGGGTCATCTTGATCGTCTCCTGTGGGGGTTGAGACTGTCTCGATGTCAGGTGCCTGTGGCTCAATCGGTGAAGCGCGCGGTCGACGAGAGGATCTTCGCGCCGGGCTTCGTACTTGCGGATCTGGCGCAGGACGGTGGAGGCATGGCAGCCCGCATCCCGTGCCAGAGACCGGATGGAGCATCCGTCCTCAGTGTGGGCCAGGTAATGCTGGGCATCGAGCGGCACCCAGTCGGGCAGACCGCGGCTTGGGGGGCTAATATCACCCGTCCTCATGTTATCCACATTCCCTTCGCTTCATAAGTCGTTAATTTAACGCGACTTTCGGCGCTAAGTGTTTTTTCCGATTGGTTACTCTTTTATTAAAAACTGCCTCTTTTGACAGTTTTGTTGCGAAAACATGAACAAGGCCGAAGGGCAGCGGTCGCAGCGAGCCCTTGGCACGCAACACCCGCTACAGTTGTGCTTCACTCCTTTCGTGACTGTGTGTTCTGCCGTGAAAGGAGTTCCCCATGGACAAGCCTGTATCCCTCACCGCCGCCATCCGCCGCCCGCGCCTGCTGCTCTCGGCCGCGCAGCACGGATGCCTCAGCTACAACCGCACCCGCGATCTGCCGCGCCTTCTGGGCCTTCTGGCCCCGCTGGCCATGGCCGAGGGGCTGGAGCTGTTGATCGGCGCGGAGCAAACCATGGAAGACAAACGAAAAACGGGCGATGCCACCTATAGCATCACCCGTCATATCCAGCTTCTGGCGGCGCTGATCAGCGAGGTCCGCCTCACCAATGCAGCGCAGGGCAGTTGAGCCCGCGATGGCCTACATGAAGGCGTCGGCCATGCTTTCCTTCTTCTGGCGGATATAAGCCGCGAGTGCCTCTGCGATGGCCGGATCCAGCGCGGGCTGCTGGTAGGTGTCGAGCATCTTCTGCACCCGCAGGCTGGCCAGCGTGCGGCTGTCGCGCGCGCCTTCTTCGTCCCAGGTCTCGAACGGTTTGTAATCGAGCACCTCGGTGCGCCAGAAGGCATCCTTGAAATTGGCCTGCGTGTGCGCGCAGCCCAGGAAATGCCCGCCGGGGCCGACCTCGCGCAGGGCGTCCATCGCCTGCCCGTTCTCATCGATGGCCACGCCGGCGGCCATCTTGTGCAGCGCGCCGAGCTGGTCGGCGTCGAGCACGAATTTCTCAAACGAGGCCACGAGCCCGCCTTCCAGCCAGCCGCAGGCGTGAAGCATGAAATTCACCCCGCCCAGCAGCGCCGCGTTCAGCGTATTGGCACTTTCATAGGCCGCCTGCGCGTCCGGCAGTTTGGAGCCACAAAGCCCGCCGCCGGAACGGAACGGCAGGCCAAGCCGCCGGGCCAGCTGGCCCGCGCCGTAAAGGATCTGGCTCGCTTCGGGCGTGCCGAAGGTGGGCGCGCCGGAGTTCATGTCGATCGAGGTCACAAAGGCGCCGAAGATCACTGGCGCGCCGGGGCGCACGAGCTGGCTGTAGGCCACACCCGCAAGCACCTCGGCCAGCACCTGCGTGAGCGTGCCGGCCACCGAGACCGGGGCCATCGCGCCGCCCACGATGAAGGGGGAGATGATGCAGGCCTGATTGGCGCGGGCGTAAACTTCCAGCGCGCCCATCATCACGTCGTCAAAGGTGAGCGGCGAGTTGATGTTGATCAACGAGGTCATCACCGTGTTCTCGGCGACGAACTCCTTGCCAAAGAGGATCTCGCACATCTCAACGCTGTCCTGCGCCCGGCTCGGCTCGGTGACGGAACCCATGAAGGGTTTGTCCGAGAGAGTCATATGGGCGTGGAGCATATCAAGGTGGCGCTTGTTGACCGGCACATCGGTGGGCTCACAGACCGTGCCGCCGGAGTGATGCAGCCATTTGGACATGTAGCCCAGCTTCACGAACTTGCGGAAATCTTCCATCGTGGCGTAGCGGCGGCCACCTTCATCGCGCACGAAGGGCGGGCCGTAGACGGGCGCGAGCACAAGGCTCTTGCCGCCGATCTCCACGTTGCGCTCCGGGTTGCGGGCGTGCTGGGTGAAACGCGCGGGCGCGGTGGCGCAGAGCTTGCGAGCCAGCCCCTTGGGCAGGCGCACGCGCTCGCCCTCGACAATGGCCCCAGCGTTGCGCCATAGCTCCAGCGCCTCCGGGTTTTCCGGGAAGTTGACGCCGATCTCCTCCAGCACCGTCTCGGCATTGGCCTCGATGATCTGCAGCGCCTCTTCGTTCAGCAGCTCAAGGTTGGGGATGTTGCGCTCGATGAAGCGCGCGGTTTCGATCCGCACCGCCGTGCGCTCGGCACGTCGGGCGGCTCCGCCACCACCACGCCGACGGGTTGCTGCTTCGGCCATCTCCATACCTCCTTGGGCATCTGTCTTGGGACTATTCCCAGCCTATCTACTGCCTGCCGCGCCCCCTGCCCCTCGGTTTTGCGTCCTCTGGGAAAAAGAAACGACATCGCCCCATCGCTTTAGGCCGCTTGCCGCAGCGAAACGGGCTTGCAAGAAACGCCCCCCAAGCCTATTGCCACAGGCATGACGAGCACATCCCACGAGACCCTCCTGATCATCGATTTCGGCTCCCAGGTGACGCAGCTGATCGCGCGCCGTCTGCGGGAGCTGAATGTCTATTGCGAAATCCACCCCTACCAGAGTGTGACCATGGAGATGGTCCGCGCGCTGGCGCCCAAGGCGGTGATCTTTTCCGGTGGCCCCGACAGCGTCACCCGCGAGGGAAGCCCCCGCGCGCCGGAAGGGATTTTCGAGCTGGGCGTGCCGATCCTCGGCATTTGCTACGGCCAGCAGGTGATGATGCACCAGCTGGGCGGCAAGGTGGAAAGCGGCCATGGCACCGCCGAGTTCGGCCGCGCCTATGTCACGCCGTCCGAGGCCCGCATTCCGCTGCTCAACGGCTGGTTCCTTGAAGGCAAGGAGCAGGTCTGGATGAGCCACGGCGATCACGTGAGCCAGCTTGCGCCGGGGTTCGAGGTCTATGGCACCTCCCCCAACGCGCCCTATGCGATCACGGCGGATCTTTCGCGCAACTTCTACGCGGTGCAGTTCCACCCCGAAGTGCACCACACGCCCAATGGCAAGACGCTCTATGAGAACTTCGTCCGCCTTGCCGGCTTCTCCGGCGACTGGACGATGGGCGCTTATCGCGAGCAGATGATCGAAGCGATCCGCGCGCAGGTGGGCGACAAGCAGGTGATCTGCGGCCTCTCCGGCGGCGTCGATTCCTCCGTGGCCGCGATCCTGATCCACGAGGCGATCGGCGATCAGTTGACCTGCGTCTTCGTGGACCACGGCCTGTTGCGCAAGAATGAGGCGGAAGAAGTCGTCGCCATGTTCCGCGACAATTACAACATCCGCCTGATCCACGCCGATGAGAGCGAGCTGTTCCTTGGCGAGCTGGAAGGCCAGTCGGACCCGGAAACCAAGCGCAAGATCATCGGTAAGCTCTTCATCGACGTGTTCCAGAAACACGCCGACACCATCGAGGGTGCGGAATTCCTTGCGCAGGGCACGCTTTACCCGGACGTGATCGAAAGCGTGTCCTTCTCCGGCGGGCCTTCGGTGACGATCAAGAGCCACCACAATGTGGGCGGGCTGCCTGAGAAGATGGGGTTGAAACTCGTTGAGCCGCTGCGCGAGCTGTTCAAGGACGAAGTGCGCGCGCTGGGCCACGAGCTGGGCCTGCCGCAAAGCTTCATCGGCCGCCACCCCTTCCCCGGCCCCGGCCTTGCGATCCGCTGCCCCGGCGAGATCACCCGCGAAAAGCTCGCGATCCTGCGCGAGGCCGATGCGATCTACATCGACCAGATCCGCCGCCACGGGCTTTACGATGACATCTGGCAAGCCTTCGTGGCGATCCTGCCGGTGCGCACCGTGGGCGTGATGGGCGATGGCCGCACCTATGACTACGCCTGCGCCCTGCGCGCGGTCACCTCGGTGGACGGCATGACGGCGGATTATTATCCCTTCAGCCATGAGTTCCTCGGCGAGACCGCCACGCGGATCATCAACGAGGTGAAGGGCATCAACCGCTGCACCTACGACATCACCTCCAAGCCTCCGGGCACGATCGAGTGGGAATAAGCCCGCCGCTGTAGGGAGAAGGCACGTCATGCGTCGCTTCTGGCTTTCCGCCGCTTGCGCCTTGGCCGGGCTGGCCACCGTTCCAGCCACCGCCAAATCCCTGCCGCCCTTGGCCTGCGAGGCCTCGGACGGCAGTTGGATGCTGGGCCTTTACGGACCCGTCGCGCAGCTGCGCAGCCCCGAACTGACGGAATTCGTTACATCCCAACTGGCCACCGGCCCCGACGGCTGGCCTGCCTATCAGGCATTGGCCTCCGAAGCCGCGACCCGCGTGGCGCGCGTGGACGAAGCCGCCTGCGAGACCAACGGCGGCAGCTTCCCGCTGCGGCTGGAGCTTTTTGACCCCACCACCGGAACGCTGACAACAGGCTGCTGTACGGTGGCGGAATGAGCACCGCGGTGATGCAAGAGGCCCAGCCCGTCAAGGGTGCGCTCTGGATGGTGGGGGCGATCCTGTCGTTCTCGACCATGGCCATCGGCGGGCGCGAAGTGGTTGGCCATCTCGATACGTTTGAGCTGATGCTCTACCGCAGCATCTTCGGCCTGGTCACCGTGCTGACAATCGCCTTCTTCGCCGGAACGCTGCATCACATCACCACCCGCAAGCTGCACCTGCAGATCGCGCGTAACATCAGCCATTTCACCGGGCAGAACCTCTGGTTCTACGCCATCGGCGTCGCGCCGCTGGCGCAGGTCGTGGCACTGGAGTTCACCACGCCGCTCTGGGTCATCCTGCTGGCCCCGCTGGTGCTGGGCGAAGCCCTCACCCGCAGCCGGGCGACGGCGGCGCTCGTGGGCTTCATGGGCATCCTGCTCGTGGCGCGCCCCGGCGTGAACGAGGTCAGCATCGGCGTGATCTGCGCCGCCGGATCGGCCATCGGCTTTGCCGGCTCCGCGATCTTCACCAAGATCCTGACCCGCACCGAACGCATCACCTGCATCCTGTTCTACCTCACCCTGACCCAGACGATCTTCGGCCTGCTCTGCGCCGGCTTTGACGGCGACATCGCGCCCCTCACCGGCGACATGCTGCCCTGGGTCATGCTGGTGGGCGCCACCGGCCTGTGCGCGCACTTCTGCCTGACGAAAGCCCTGAGTCTCGCCCCGGCGGCTGTTGTCATGCCGGTGGACTTCGCACGCCTTCCCGTCGTCGCGCTGATCGGCATGGCGCTCTACGGCGAACAAGTTGACGTGTGGGTAATTACGGGGGCGGCCCTGATTTTCGGGGCGAATTACCTGAACATTCTCAAAGAAACTCGTTAATTCTTAAGGTTTTGCTGCAAATCTGCGGGCGATATGTCACGCGGCCGCGCAATATTCGGCATGACGTGGCGTCACAAATTGACGGAAATTTCGCGGCCTGCGTAGTGTTGCCGCACACCAATAAAAACACGGTAGGGATGAGAGTTTATGAGACGTGTTTCCTTCACGGCTGCCGCACTGCTGGCAACCACCTCGCTGGCGCAAGCCGGCGGCATTGACCGCTCCGGCCAGGGCGTCAACATCCTCTTCGAAGAGGGCAACTACGCGCAGTTCACCTTCGCCCGGATCAACCCGGACGTGGACGGCGAGCCTGCCGTTGCGGGTGCGTTTGGCAACGCCAACAACGTGGCCCAAAGCTACAACCAGCTGTCCTTCGGCTATAAGCACCAGATCAATGATCAATGGGCCGTTGCCCTGATCGCCGATCAGCCCTACGGCGCGCATGTGCTCTACGCCGATGGCCCGTTCAGCAACATTGGCTCCGGCGGTGCCCTGCCCTATGACGCAGAGGCCGACATCGACAGCCGCGCGCTGACATTCCTTGGCCAGTATGACTTCGGCAACGGTTTCAGCGTCCACGGTGGTATCCGTGGCCTCTCCGTTAACGGCATCATCCAGTCCGGTGACGGCATCCTCGATGCCGACAGTGATTACAACTGGGGTGGCGTGATCGGTGTGGCTTACGAGCGCCCGGACATTGCCCTGCGCGTGGCCCTGACCTACGCCTCCGCCATCGACGTGGATTTCGACGGTTCCATGAACCAGCTCGTCGCGCCCGGCACGCTCTTCGGTGCCATGCCGACAAGCTTCAAGGTCGAGTTCCCGGAGAGCGTGAACCTCGACTTCCAGACCGGCATCGCCGAAGACACGCTTCTGTTCGGCTCTGTGCGCTGGGTCGGCTGGGGTGGCTTCAACCTGACGACTCCGGGCCTTGCCGGGGACATCGAGTGGGTGAACTTCGACGACGACACCGTGACCTACCGTCTCGGCGTTGGCCGCCGTCTGACCGACGAATGGTCCGTGGCGCTGGTCGCTGGCTACGAAAGCTCGGGCTCCCGTCCCTCCACCACCGCTCTGGCCCCGACGACCGGCTCCAAGAGCATCGGTATCGCCGCCACCTACACCTCGCCCGAGAACTGGGTGCTGTCCGGTGGTCTGGAATACGTGGTTCCGGGCGATCAGCGCGTGCAGGTTGCCGGTGGTGCTGCCCCGGATCTGGAGTTCAACGACAACTCCGCCATCGCGGCCGGTATCCGCATCGGCTACCGCTTCTGATCCACTCACGATCATTGTGCGACGGAAAAGCCCCGCTTCGGCGGGGCTTTTTCATGGGCGCTTGCCCCCAGCCCTATTGCCCATTTGACCAAAGCCGCGCAGCCCGCTAGGCACAAGGCGAGCAGGCATGAGGCACCAGATGATCTACGAAACCGCGCGCGACTGGCTGAACGCAAAGCAGAAACGCATCCTGCTGTTTGGCATGTCCGGCCTTGGAAAAACCCATGTTTCCAACATGCTGCGCGGCGCGGGCGATTGGTTCCACTACTCCGTGGATTACCGCATCGGCACCCGCTACATGGGCGAGCACATCGTCGACAACTTCAAGGCCGAGGCGATGCGCAACCCCTTCCTCGCCGACCTGCTGCGCACGGATTCGATCTATATCGCCTCCAACATCACCTTCAACAACCTCGCGCCGCTCTCCACCTATCTCGGCAAGCCCGGCAACCCCGACAAGGGCGGCCTGCCTTTCCTTGAATACATGCGCCGCCAGAGCCTGCACCGCCACGCCGAGATCAACGCGCTGCTGGACACCGGCCATTTCATCGAGCGCGCCAAGGCGCTTTACGGCTATGATAATTTCATCTGCGATTCCGGCGGCTCGATCTGCGAAGTGGTGAACCCGGAAGATCCCGAGGACGAGGTTCTCACCGCTCTCAAGCAAAACACCCTTATGATCTGGATCGAAGGCAGCGAGGCCCACACCGAAGAGCTGATCCGCCGCTTCGACCGCGCACCTAAGCCGATGTACTACCAGCCCGAGTTCCTGCATCAGGTCTGGAGCGAATACCTGAGCGAAAACAACGTTCAGGAAGAGGATGTTGATCCAAACCACTTCGTGCGTTCCGCCTATGCCCGGGCCTTGGCACATCGCCAACCGCGCTACGCGGCGATGGCCAAGCACTGGGGCATCAAGGTGACGGCAGAGCAGGTGGCGCAGGCCTCCACCGCCGAGGCTTTTGAGGCCCTCATCGCTGAAACCCTTGAGGCCCGCTGAGTTTCTGATTATCTGAGCCGTTCCAACGCAACCCGGAGCCAATCCCATGCCCATCACCATCCCCACCGCCCTGCCCGCCTACGAGGTTCTCTCGGAGGAAGGCGTGATGGTGATGGACGAGGGCCGCGCCTCCCATCAGGACATCCGCCCGCTCAAGATCGGCCTGTTGAACCTGATGCCCAAGAAGATCCAGACGGAGACGCAGTTCGCCCGCCTGATCGGCGCAACGCCGCTGCAGATCGAGCTGACCCTGATCCGCATGACGGAGCATCAGAGCCGCCACACCGCGCCCGCCCATATGGAGGCCTTCTACCACCCCTTCCAGGAGATCCGCGACCGCAAGTTCGACGGTCTCATCATCACCGGCGCGCCCATCGAACACCTGCCCTTCGAGGAGGTCACCTATTGGGAAGAACTGCGCGAGGTGATGGACTGGACGCAGACCAATGTGCATTCCACCTTCGGTGTCTGCTGGGGCGGGATGGCGATGATCAACCATTTCCACGGCGTGCAGAAGCATATCCTGCCGGAAAAGGCCTTCGGCTGTTTCCGCCAGCAAAACCTCGCCCCCGCCTCGCCCTTCCTGCGCGGGTTTTCCGACGATTGCGTCATCCCCGTCTCGCGCTGGACGGAGATGAAACAGGCGGAAATCGAGAGCAAGGAGGGCCTGCGCGTGCTGCTGGGCAACCCGGAAACCGGCCCCTGCCTCGTGGAAGATCCCGCCCACCGCGCGATCTACATCTTCAACCATTTCGAATACGACAGCGACACGCTGAAACAGGAATACGATCGCGACGTGGCCAATGGCACGCCCATCAACGTTCCGATGAACTACTACCCGGATGACAATCCCGCGAACCCGCCGCAGAACCGCTGGCGCAGCCACGCGCATCTTCTATATGGAAACTGGATCAACGAAATTTATCAGACGACGCCCTTCGACCTGAATGAAATCGGCTCTTAAGATCCTGCTTCCCCTCACCCTCGCGGCCCTTGTCGGCTGTGGGGCCTATATCGATCAGCGCGCCACCACCCGTGAAGCCGCCGCCGAGGCTGCCTATCCGCCCGTTGGCCGGTTGATTGAGGTCGACGGCACGCAGGTACACGCCGTCACCACAGGCCGCGGGACGGATCTGATCCTGATTCACGGGGCCTCGGGCAATGTGCGCGATTTCACCTTCGATCTGGTGGACCGGCTGAAAGACCGCTACCGCGTCACCGTGTTTGACCGCCCCGGCCTCGGCTACACCGAACGCCTGCCCGGTGCCACTGGCGGCGACGCCGAAAGCCCCTCTGAACAGGCCATCTTCCTTGACCGCGCCGCCCGCGAGCTGGGCATCCGCGAGGCGCTGATCCTTGGCCAAAGCTACGGCGGGGCCGTGGCGCTGGCCTGGGCGGTGGAGCGGCCCGAAACCGTGCAGGGCGTGGTGCTGGTGTCGGCTGTCACCACCCCGTGGGAAACAGAGCTTGGCGGCTGGTACGGTCTGATGGACAGCGGCCTCGGGAAATCCGTTGTCGCCCCCGTCGTCACTGCCTTCGCCCGCGAGGAGAACGCCGGCACGGTGCTGGGCAACATCTTCGCGCCGCAGGACGCGCCGGAGGGCTATCAGGAGTTCGTCGGTGTCGGGCTTACCCTGCGCCGGGGCTCGCTCGTGGCCAATGCCGAACAGGTCAACGATCTGCTTGGCCACATCAAGGGCATCCAGCCCTTCTATCCGCAAATCAGCGCCCCGATCGAGGCCGTGCATGGCACCGCCGATGAGATCGTGCCCTACGCCTTGCACGCCGAAGGGCTTACCGAGCGACTGACGAGCGCAAACATGACGACGCTGGAGGGCATCGGCCATATGCCCCATCACGTGGCGCCTGAGGCCGTGGTGGATGCCGTGGACCGCGCCGCGACACGCGCCGGCTTGCGTTAGAGGTAGCCCATTTCCTTGGCGAGGATCTGCCCGCCCTCTGTTTCCAGCACCCGCTGCGCCTTTGCGCGGTGGCGGGCCAGCGATTCCTCGTGCATTTCCGCCAGAAGCGCATCGCCCTGTAGCTCGGCAAGGATTTCGCTGTAGCCTTCCGGCTTGGGCGGCACATGCTGCGGATTATCGAGGCCCACATTGCGCTTCTTCCAATAGGCCAGCGCGCCCTGGATCTTCTCCGCATCAAGGTTGAGGTGGTTTTCGTAGATGATGTCGCCGCGATCCACCTTCACCAGGTAGCTCTCGGCGGAACGGATCGAGTAGTGGTTCACATGAGCGATCTCCATCGTCCCGGCCACCTCGATCTCATTGACCTTCACATCGGTGAACGCCGGGGAAAAGTCGCGCCCCGAGCCGTCGCTCCAGCGTTTGCCCATCTGGCTGAACCCGTCGATCTTAGGCCGGTGGTTGCGAAACATTGCCCCCGGCATCGGATTGCGCATCATGGATTTGACCGCCCCGCGCCGCTTCTTGGCGGGATCGTTCAGCACGTCGCGCGGGGCGATGGTGCGGGTGAACCGGCCCTGCACGCTGCCATCGCCGATCTCGCGCTGCCCGTCCGAGTTATGGCCGAGCACGGTGAAGCTGATCACGTCGAAAGGATCCATCGCGTCAAACATGTCCGGCAGGCGGTGCGCGCCGGGCGTGATGTCGAGAAACTCATCGGCATCCAGAAAGCAGATCCACTCGGCATCGCGGTAATAGTTGAACAGCGTCGCATAGCGCAGCGCCGCCACCTGGATGGAGGCCCTCTTGTGCATGATCGACCGCGGGTTGGGCGAATGGCGCAGCCAGCCCTTGGCGTCGAGCCTGTCGAGGATGCGGTCCGTCAGATCATCGCAATCATTGGTAAACACCATAATCCGCCCGAAACCGACAGCCCGGTGATGGGCGACCCACTCCAGCAGGTAAGGGCCCTCGTTCTTCATGATCGAAAGCAAGAGGGCATTGTCGGACGGCTGCATCGGCATTTCCCATGTGTTGGGCCTCGGGTTGGCTCTAGGCCTAGCACGAAGCCGCCCCCAGCGGGCAACGGGCCGCGCGCGGCTGGGGCGGATTTTGCCCGCCTGTTGCGACCAAACCCAACAGCTTGCGCTGGAAGCCGCGCGCCGTCATGGTTACATAAGCAAAAACAGGGAGATGGCCCATGGAGCTTCCATTCGATGGCGCGATCAGCGCCTTTGCCGAGACAGAAGCACCAGCAGAGGTGCGGGCAAGCCTTGAGGGGGCGGGCCGCAAATCCATCGTGACCGAAAGCTACCCCTACCCGAAGATGATGGGCAAGAAAGACTACGAAGCCCGCATGGACCAGCTGCAGCTCGAACTGGTGAAGTTCCAGACCGACGTGCGCGAAACGGGCAAGCGTGTGATCGTGATCTTCGAAGGGCGTGATGCGGCCGGCAAGGGCGGCACCATCGCGCGCTTCAAGCAGAACCTGAATCCAAGGCAGGCGCGCACCGTGGCGTTGCCAAAGCCGAGTGATCGCGAAGCGGCACAATGGTATTTCCAGCGCTATATCAATCACCTGCCCGCCGAAGGTGAAGTGGCGCTCTTTGATCGCAGCTGGTACAATCGCGGCGTGGTGGAACATGTCTTCGGCTTCTGCACGCCCGCGCAGCGCACCCATTTCTTCAGCCAGCTTCCCGGCTTTGAGGCCGGTCTGGTGAACGAAGGCTTCCACCTCTTCAAGATCTGGCTCAACGTCGGCCGCGCCGAACAGCTGCGCCGCTTTCTGGATCGTGAGAGCGACCCCCTGAAACAGTGGAAGCTGAGCCGGATCGACGTGGAGGGCCTTGCCCGCTGGGACGCCTATACCGATGCCATCCAAGAGACCTTCGAGCGCAGCCACACAGAGGCCGCGCCCTGGACGGTGGTCCGCTCCGACGACAAGAAACGCGCCCGCATCGCCGCCATTCAACGCGTGCTCTGCGCCGTGGATTACGCCCGCAAAGACGCCGAGGCACTCGGGCAGGCCGATCCCCTGATCTGCGGAGGCCCCGACCTCTGGGATGCCTAAACGCGGCTATCATCACGGCAACCTGCGTGCCGCGCTCATGGATGCAGCGCTCACCCTGATCGAGGAGAAGGGGCCGAACGGCTTTACGCTGTCCGAAGCCGCCAAGAACGCCGGTGTCACGCCAGCTGCCGTCTACCGCCACTATCAGGGTCGCGAGGATCTGATCGCCGAAGCCGCGCTGCAGGGGTTCGAGATGTTTGCCGACCTGCTGGAATACGCCTATGAAACCGGCCAGCCCTCCGATCTGGCCAGTTTCGAGGCCACAGGCCGCGCCTACCTCGCCTTCGCGCGCCGCCATCCGGGGCATTACGTGGCGATGTTTGAAAGCGGCATCTCGATCAACGCCAACCCGGACCTCGCCCGCGCCTCCAAACGCGCGCTCGGCGTGCTGGAACGCGCCGCCGAAAAGCTTACCGCCCATATCCCGGCCGCCAAACGCCCGCCTGCCACCATGGTCGCCGCCCATATCTGGGCCATGAGCCACGGCGTGGTCGAGCTCTTTGCCCGCGGCGCCCCAGGCACCAAATCGCCCTACCCGCCCGAAGACCTGCTGGAAAGCGGCATCGGAATCTACCTGCGCGGCCTCGGGTTGATCACAGCCGACAGTTGATCCGCCCCGCCTGTACCGCTCATCTACCTTGGCGCGCCTTGGTTAAGAAATCCTTGCATCTTCTGGCCAAAAATATCCCCGCCGGAGGCATAAAGTTCTTTGGAGCTACCCTACGCAAAGGAAAAGGGCCCGCGAAACGCAGGCCCTGATCGAAAGATGTTTCTCTGAAGCTTAACGCTTGGAGAACTGGAAGGAGCGGCGGGCTTTGGCCTTACCGTATTTCTTCCGTTCCACCACGCGGCTGTCGCGCGTCAGGAAGCCGGCGGCTTTCAGGGCGCCGCGCAGGGAGGGATCGTAAAGCTGCAGCGCTTTGGAGATCCCGTGCTTCACGGCACCGGCCTGACCGGAGAGACCACCGCCCTTGACGGTGGCGACCACGTCGAACTGGTCTTCTACACCGGCGATGGTGAAGGGCTGGCGCAGGATCATCTGCAGCACCGGGCGGGCGAAGTAGACCGACTGGTCCTTGCCGTTCACGGTGACCTTGCCGGAGCCCGGCTTGATCCAGACGCGGGCAACCGCATCTTTACGCTTGCCGGTGGCGTAGGAGCGGCCCAGCTCGTCGCGGACGGGCTCACGCACGATGGCGGTTTCGGTCACGGTCTCGGCGCCAGTTGCGATGGCGGAGAGATCTTCCAGAGTGTTGATATCGTCAGCCATGATCAGCTCCGGGTGTTTTTCTTGTTCATGGACTTCACGTCCAGAACTTCGGGGGATTGCGCTTCATGCGGGTGCTCAGCACCGGCGTAGACGCGCAGGTTCGTCATCAGCTGACGGGACAGGCGGTTGCCGGGCAGCATGCGCTGAACGGCTTTGGTCACCACGCGCTCGGGGTAGGCCCCCTCGAGGATCTGGCCGGCGGTGCGCTCTTTGAGGCCGCCCGGGTGGCCGGTGTGGCGGTAGTAGATCTTGTCTGCGCGCTTGTTGCCGGTCAGCTGGATCTTGTCCGCGTTGATCACGATGACGTTGTCACCCATGTCCATATGCGGAGTGAAAGAGGCCTTGTGCTTGCCGCGCAGGCGCATGGCGACGATCGAAGCGAGACGGCCCAGAACAACGCCCTCGGCGTCGATCAGGATCCATTTCTTTTCGATATCCGCCGGAGTAGCGGTAAAGGTTTTCATGGTCGTAACCCTGGTTTGGGACTGCGCCGCGAGGCCCGAAAAAGGCATTCAGGCCAGCGGCAGAACTGATGGCGGGGTTCTAAAGGTTTCCGGCGCGCAGTCAAGCGCAACAAGCGCGGATTAATTATTGCAAAACAATGGCTTACAATTATGGTATCATTTTACCCCAAATTTTGAGGGCGATTTTCACACCGCGATGGCGTCTGGCGGGTCTGCCAGCAGCCGGGCGAGCCCTTCGAGCCCCTCCTCGAAGCGTTCCGGCGCGATCTGGCCGTTGATCGCGATGCGAATCGCGTGGGGGGCCTTGCCGTCGATCAGCGCAAAATCATCGGCCGAGCGCACCAGCACCCCCGCCCGTTCGGCCTCGACGCAGAAGGCCGAGGCGCGCCAGCCGCGCGGCAGGCGCAGCCAGATCAGCGGCACGTCCTGCCGCCAGCTCAGATCGAAGCCGCCGAGAATGTTGACCGCTCGGCGCACGTAATCATCCACACGCGCCTCCACCGCACGCGCCACGCCCCGCGCGCGGGGATCCGAGATCATGGCGCAGGCGAGATCGGCCACCGGCACCGCCATGCCGAAGGAGGAATGCTGAAGGGCACGGCGCAGGCGATCCGCCCAGCCCTTGGGTGCGACGGCATAGCCAAAGCGCAGCGCCGGGGTGAGTTCCTTGGAGAAGGACGACACATACCACGCCCATTCCGGGATCAGCGCGCGGTAGCCGGGCAAGCGCCCCTGCCCCATCCGGTAGCAATCGTCTTCGATCACATGCAGCTTGTGGTGGCTGATCACGCGCGCCAGTTGCTGGCGGCGCTCCAGCGTCGTTTGCACCAGCGTCGGGTTATGCACCTCGGGCGAGGTGCAGAGCAGCTGCCCGCCGTGGGTGTGGATCGCTTCGTGCAAGGCTTCGGGGATGATGCCGGCCTCATCGCTTGCCACGCTCACGATGCGGGCGCGTGCCAGCCGGGCGGCGTGGCGGAAGCCGGCGTAGGAAAGCTCCTCGGCGAAGACGACCGGCGCGTCCCCCCGGAGCACGGTTTGGAAGATCAGGGTGATGGCGTTCTGGCCGCCATGGCACAGCACGATGTCGTCCGGGGTGAAGGCACCGATGTCGGCGGTGGAGAGCCAGCCCTGCACCGCCGCGCGCGCAGGCGCTTCGGACTGCTCGCTCGGGTAGCGGGCATAGCGTTCCGGCAGATCCGCGTTGGCCAAGCCGCGCATCGCGTCGACCAGCAAAACGCGCTGGCCGCAATCGGGCAGCTTGGGGCTGCGCAGGTCCACGACATCCGGCCAGTCCAGCGCGCCGGGCTTCGGCGCTTCGATGGGCCGTGGCGCGGGCGTTTGCGGCTTGACCACCCCACCCACGAAAGTGCCGCGCCCCACTTCGGCGCGTAAATCCCCCGCATCCACCAGCTCCTTATACGCGCGCGCCACGGTGCCGGGGGTGACCTTCAGCTGCCAGGCCAACTCGCGCACCGGTGGCAGTTTCTCCCCTTCGGCGAGCTGACCACTGGCGATGGCGGCCGCGATGGCATCGCAGAGCGCCTGATACTTGGGCGCATCGCCGCTTGAGAGATCAGGGAACCAAATTGTATTCATTACAATCTTTCATTGGACCGGTACATTCGAGATGTGTATGCATACACTTGTAGCGAACATTCTACATTGCATCAACACAATTCACAAAGGAGAGTATCATGGTTCGCCCCCTTTCTCAGCACGCACGGAACATCCACTTCCTGGAGACCCGTCATCCCCTGCCGCCGCTCAGCCAGATCGCGCTGACCGTGGCCGTGGTGCTGGCGAAGTGGCAGGACCGTGCCCGCACCCGCCGTGCGCTCTCCCGGCTGACAGCCCATGAACTCAAAGACATCGGGCTCACCCGCGAGCAGGCCTGGACTGAGGCCAAGCGCGAATTCTGGCGTGCGTAACTCCCCGTCCGCATGACAGACTCTTCCTGGGCCGGGTCTTTGTACCCGGCCTTTTTTTGTGCTGCGGGCAAGCCGTGTTAGGCTTTTGCGGCATTTGAGAAGGAAGGGCATTTCATGGCAGACCCATTTCAAGACGTTGACGCCGCGGGGCCGGAGTTCATCCGCGTCTTTGCCGACTCCATGGAGGTGCGGCAGGCCGATCCGGTGATGGAGGCCGTGGTGGCCGCCTATCTGGACCGCCTCGGCACTGTTGCTCCCGGCGAGCGGCTCATAGAGATCGGCGCGGGGGCTGGTGCCGTCACCCGTCGGATCGCGGCGCGGTTTCCGCAAGCGGAGGTCACGGGTTATGAACCTTCCGAAGGCTTCGTGGCCGAGGCCCGTGCGCGGACGGGTTCCCATGCAAACCTTGCCTTCACGGCCGCAAACGGCGCGGATCTGCCGCTTGAACCCGCGAGCGTCGACGTGGCCGTCATGCATACGGTGCTCACCCATGTCACTGCGCCCGAGGCGCTGCTGGCGGAGGCCTTCCGTGTGCTCAAGCCCGGCGGCTGGCTCGTGGCCTGCGACGTGGATTTTTCCAAGGCCGCACTTGCGAGCTTCGCCAATGATCCGCTGGACGCCTGCGCGCGGGCCTTCGTTGCGGAGTTTGTCACCGATCCCTTCATCGTCGGCAAGCTGCGCGGGCTGATGCGCGGCGCGGGCTTTGCGCTCACGCATTTCGGCGTCGACAGCCGCGTGGTGGTGACTCCGCAGCAGATGTTGCCCTGGGTCGAGCAGACGGCGCGGCTGATGGAGGCGCGTGGCCAGATCGGCACGGCGCTGGCCGATGCGTTGATCACGGAGCATGACAGGCGAGCCGAAGACGGCGCGCTCTATGGCTATCAGGCCATCGGCACGGCAATCGCGCGCAAACCCTGATCGCCTCAGGCGCTGGCCTTATGCGCCAGAAGGGCTTCGCGCATCGCGTTGTGCAGGCGGGCCACGTCTTCGTCCACGCTCGCCTCCGGATCACAGTGGATCGCGGGCAAGGCTTTCAGATGGATCGTGCCGGGCTTGGGCGAAAACCGCCCGCGCGGCAGCAGCGCATCGGAATCGCAGATCACGATGGGCAGGATGCTGCGGCCAGTTTCCCGCGCGGCCAGCACCGCCCCGGCCCGAAACGGCCCCAGCACCTCGGCCTCGCTGCGGGTGCCTTCGGGAAAGAGCACCACAGAGCGCCGTTCAGGCATCGCTTTCACCGCCGCCACGAGGGTCTCCAGCGCCGCTTTGCCGTTGGATCGGTCAATCGGCACGAGGCCAGCCGCCGTGAAGCCCACCTTCAACAGGCGGGAGGAGAAGAACTCCTTCTTGGCGGCGAAAGTGAACCATTTCTGATCCGGCACCACATCCATCAGGGTGAAGCCGTCCAGATGGCTTCGGTGGTTGATCACGATGAGGCTGTTCGTATCCGTGGCCAGCCGCGCCTTGTCGGCTTCCGACATCTCCACGCGGATGCTCAGCAGCCACAAGAGCTGCGAGCAGGCGCGCTTTACCGTGCGCCAGTACCAACCGCGAAAACCTGCCTTGTTGCGGCACAGCAGCGGCGCGAAGGCGATGGCAAGAAAATAGAACGGCCCCACGATCACAAGCGCCGCGCGGCGCAGGATCCGGGCAAATGCGCCCGGTGGGGTGGTGGCTGGATCATGCATGCGAGAGCACCGGCTTTGGCCCCGACGTGCACGGGGTCTGGTGGCCGGTCATGGGGTGCAACGCGCACCGCCGCGTGTGATGGAATGGCCAGCCCCAGCGCGACGCGTCTTCATGGACGGGAACCTGAAGGAGTTCAATCAAAACCTTGTGCCGCGCCGCCATGGATCAAGGCCGAAACACGAAGACCGAACGGCATGCGAGCCTTCTGCCGGTCATCGCGCACCGCGCATGTGAAGCCGGGTGCCGTTTGACGTTGAAAGCGAACCTGCTAGCCTGCTCACGGTTCAGCGCCATGGCCTGTTTCATTTGCCGGGCGACAGCCGCAAAGGAGACAGCCCATGAAACAACTTTTTCCTTCGCTTCCAGCGGACGCGACCCTAGGCAGCGTTTACCAGCGTTTTCCGGGCAAAATGTCCCCTTTATGCGCCTATGAAAGCCTCGTCATGCGTGGCGAAAGCGATCTTTCCTTCTCCGAACGCGAGCTGATCGCCGCCTATGTCTCGGGATTGAACGCCTGCACTTATTGCCACGATGCCCATACCGTTTTTGCCTACGCCTACGGAATTGATCCGGAGACAATCGAAGCCCTTCTGAGCGATCTCGACACGGCCCCTATAGAGGATCGGCTCAGGCCGCTCTTGGCCTATGTCGGCAAGCTCACCCTAACGCCATCGCGTATCACCGAGGCCGATGCCGCAGCGGTCCATGAGGCCGGCTGGTCCGAAAATGCCTTGTTTGACGCGATCCAGGTCTGTGGGGTGTTCAATCTTGTGAACCGGCTTATCGAAGGAACGGGTGTCACCAGAGCGCGGAGCGATCCGAGGGCGCTGGACGAAGGGTCGTTGTCAAACCTGCGCAGCGCGTCGTTTTACACGGACTTCGGCAAGGCCAATGGGCTGGAGGTTTAGGCCTTCCGCTGGCCTTGGCTGAGGACGCAGATGCGCTACTTTTTCGGCGGGATTGAATAGGTCATGTTCGCGCGGGCGACAGGGTCGGCCATGCCCTCAGAATGGATCAGCACCTCGCCCACAGCGAGCACCTTGCCGAGCTTCAGAAGGCGGCAGGTGGCGATCAGATCCACGCCGGCGGCCGGTTTGCGCAGGAAATCAAGCCCGGCATTGGTGGTGACGGCCAACGCCTGCGGGCCGATCTTGGAGAGCACCGCCAAGTAAACTGCCACATCGGCCAGCCCAAACATTGACGGCCCCGAGATCGTGCCGCCCGGGCGCAGGTGTTTTTCGCTCACCTGCAGGCGCACCGTCAGCGCCTCTTCCGAAACGCTTTCCACGACGAAATCATCGGCAACCTGTTCAAACACGCTGTGCAGAAACGCGTTTAACGCCTCGGCGTCCATCACGATAGGCATGGGCGATCCTCCTCGCTTGCGATCTTTTCCGCCACCGCCGCACCCCGCAAGGGGGCGCGATGACTGACGCGGCGTCAGAGATCGTAGAGATCGCCGAACTTGGCTTCCAGGTAATCCAGCAGCGGGCCCTCAGACGGCGCGAAGCCGCAGGCGCGGGTGATGGTTTCTTTCGGGGTGCGCAACGATCCGTACTGCTGCAGGTTCTCCCGCAGCCAGCCAGTAGCGGCGGAGGTATCGCCCTGCGCCAGTTGCGCGTCCAGATCGGGCAGTGCCGCGCGCATCGCCTTGTTCAGGCAGCCCGCGTATACGTTGCCCAGCGTGTAGGTCGGGAAATAGCCGAAGAGGCCCACCGACCAATGCACATCCTGCAGCACGCCGTTGGAGGGTTTGTCGACCGCCACGCCGAAATCGGCTTCAAAGCGTTCGTTCCACGCGGTGGGCAGATCGGCGACCTCCAGATCGCCCATGATGATCTTGCGCTCCAGATCGAAGCGCAGCAGCACGTGGAGGTTGTAGTGGATCTCGTCGGCCTCGGTGCGGATGTAGCCGGAGGAAACGCGGTTCACCGTCTGGTAAAAGGCGCGCGCATCCGCCACGCCGAAATCGCCAAAGCTTTCGCGCATCTCGCCATAGAGCCAGCTGGTGAAGGCCTCACCCCGGCCAAGCTGGTTTTCGTAGATCCGGCTCTGGCTTTCATGCACCCCCATCGACACACCCCGGCCCAGCGGAGTGAGGAGGTAATCATCGCTCACCCCCTGCTCGTAAGCGGCATGGCCGACTTCGTGGATGGTGGAATAGAAGCAGTTGAAGGGATCCTGCAAAGCGGTGCGGGTGGTGATGCGCACGTCCTGCCCGGAACCAGAGGAGAACGGATGCACCGCCTTGTCGATCCGGCCCATGGAGAAATCATAGCCGAAGGCGCGGGCGAGTTTTTCCGAAAGCGCCAGTTGCTTGCCTTCGGGATACTCACCGGCAAGAGGCTGCGGCACCTTGCCGGAGCCGAGGATTTTTTCGCGCAAATCCACAAGGCGCGGGCGCAGGGCGGAGAACATCGCCTCAAGCTCGGCCCCGGTGGCTTCGGGCTCGTAATCATCCAAAAGCGCGTCGTAGAGATCGCCACCAGCGGCCAGCGCGGCGGCTTCTTCCCGGCGCAAGGCCACCACTTTTTCGAGCGTCGGCGCGAAGGCGGCGAAATCCTCATTGGCGCGGGCTTCGGCCCAGATGCCTTGGGCAATCGAGGTTTCCTTGGCGAGCGCGGCGGCGAGCTTGGCAGGCACCTTGGTGTTGCGCTCGAAGGATTTGCGGATCAGGCGCAGCTTGGCTTGATCGGCTTGCGTCAGGATTGAAGCGTCGATCCCGGCGAGCCAGTCGCCCAACTTTGGGTCGGTCCGGCGGGCGTGGAGCACGCTTTCGATGGCGGCCATCTCCTCGCCCCGCTGGGCAGCCGCCCCGCGCGGCATGACCGTTTCCTGATCCCAGCCCAGACGCCCGGCAATGGCCCCCAGCGCCTCGGTTTCGCGTTGGTGGCTCATCAGCTCGTCAAAAGCGCTCATGCCTTGGTGCTCCGGATGGTTTGGGTGATCGGGTATTGGGCGTAGAAGCGGGCGCGGATGATCAGCACCCACAGGGCGATGCCGCCCAGCTGGTGCAGGATCGCGATGTTCCACGGTGAGGCATGCATCACGGTGACAATGCCCAACACGACCTGCCCGAAGAGCATCACCGCCATCCAGTCGAACGCACGTTTGGTGGCGTCATTGCCGGAGGCGCGGGCGTGCCGCCATGTGACGATGCCGAAGATGAAGAGCAAGTACGCCGCCATGCGGTGGATGAACTGCACCAGCGCGGGGTTTTCGAAGAAATTGCTCCAGAACGGCGTGTAGTTGAACATGTCGTCCGGGATCCATTGGCCTGCCATCAGCGGCCAGTCGATATAGCCACGGCCCGCGTCGATCCCTGCCACGAGAGCGCCGATGAGGATCTGCAGGAAGGCGAAATGCATCAGCCCGGTGCCCATGGAGAAGAGCTTGGGGTTACGCGCGCGGCGCGCCTGCATCAGCGCGGCCTCGCTGCGGCCCAGTTTCAGGATAAACCACGTGATCAGGCCGAGGATGATGAAGGCGAGCCCGAGGTGGATCGCCAGCCGGTAGGAGGCGACGCTGACCATGCGGCCCGTGAGGCCAGAGGAGACCATCCACCAGCCGATCGCGCCCTGCAGGCCGCCAAGCGCACCAAGGCCCAGCAGGCGCGGAGCCCAGCCGGTGGGGATGCGCTTGGTCGCGAGGAAGAACAGGAAGCCCACGCCCCAGACGAGGCCGACGAAGCGGCCAAGCTGGCGGTGGCCCCATTCCCACCAATAGATGAACTGGAACTCGGCAAGGGTCATGCCCTTGTTCATCAGCTCGTACTGGGGGATCTCGCGGTATTTGTCGAACTCCGCCTGCCAGTCAGCTTCGTTGAGCGGCGGCACAGCCCCGGTGACGAGGTTCCATTCGGTGATGGAAAGGCCGGAATCGGTGAGGCGGGTCAGCCCTCCGACGAGGATCATCGCCGCCACCAGCGCGAAGAGCATCATCAGCCAGATGCGGATCGCTCTGCGGCCCCCGGCGGAGGCCTTGTCGATCAGCCCCGGATTGGGCGCGGCCACCTGGGCCTTCTCGGCGGTGCCTACCTCTTCGAAGATCGCTCGTTTCTGGCTCATGGATGCGGACTCATCGGCTGGTTCTTGCTTGCCGGGCAACCTAGGCGCAGGGCTCTGCAGGGGCAAGGCCCAGAGCCCGGTGTGGCGGGTGTGTCAGGTAAAGCAAATTGCCGCGCTGCGCGCGAAAGACTCATGGTTTGCCGCGCTATGCGCGGCGGGCCTCCGGCGGGGATATTTTCAGAACAAAGTGAAAAGGCTCAGTTGCCCTTGTCCTTCCAGCGCACCATCTGGCGCATCATGCCGTGGAAGACCTGCACATCGGCGCGGGTGAGCGGCATGCGGGACCAGAGGTTGCGCAGGTTGGTTTTCATCGACTCGGCCTTGGCCTCAGGGAAGAAGAAGCCGGCCTCCTCAAGCCGTTCCTCGAAATGGTCGGCGAGCTTGGTGACCTCATGGGCCTGTGCGAAGTCGGTTTTCGCCATTTCCATCACCTCGGGCACCACCTCTTCGGTTTGGCGGCGCCACTCATAGGCGGTGAGCAGCACGCATTGGGCGAGGTTCAGCGAGGCGAACTCGGGGTTCACCGGCACCGAGATGATGGCATTGGCGCGGGCGACGTCCTCGTTTTCCAGCCCGGCGCGTTCCGGGCCAAAGAGCACGCCGACCTTCTGGCCTTGCGCGATCAACGCGCGGGCATGGGCCATGGCGCGCTCAGGGCTCATCACCGGCTTGGTGAGGCCGCGCTGGCGGGCGGTGGTGGCGAAGACGAAGTTGCAATCGGCAATCGCGCCCTGCAGATCATCATGCAGCTGGGCTTCATCGAGCAGCCGGCCCGCGCCCGAGGCCATGGCCACGGCCTTCTGGTTGGGCCAGCCGTCGCGCGGCGCGACGATGCGCATCCGGTCCAGCCCGAAGTTCCACATCGCACGCGCCGCGCCGCCGATGTTCTCGCCCATCTGGGGGCGCACGAGGATCATGGCGGGCTGCGGAGCGGGCGTCATCTGGGCGTCTTTCCTTGGATTTACGGGGCTGGCGCGTGATACGCTGCAGGGGATGAGAGATCAAGGAGGCCAAAATGGCCTATGACGAGGGGCTGGCGCAGCTGATGCGCGATGATCTGGCCGGTCAGGACGGCATCTCTGAAAAGAAGATGTTCGGTGGGCTGTGCTTTCTGCTGCACGGCTATATGGTTTGTGGGGTGCATGCGGGCGGCGGGATGTTTCGCGTCGGCAAGCCGCGCGAGGCGGAGGCACTGGCAATCAAAGGCGCAGCCCCCCTGAGCTTCACCGGGCGGCCCATGGGCGGCATGGTCGAGGTGACGGATGAGGCGCTCGCCGATGATCCCCGCCGCGCCCAGTGGATCGCGCTGGCGCTCACCAATGCGGCCAGCCTTCCGCTGAAGTAGCCAAGCCGAAAAATCCGCGCTATAGGGGCGCCAAGACAAAGAAGGACACTGGCTTATGGCCGATATCGAGCGCCCGCAGATCTACCTGATCACCCCCCCGGAGATCGAGCTTTCCACCTACCCCGACGTGCTGGCCCGCGTGCTGGACGCCGAGGAGATCGCCTGCGTGCGGCTCTCGCTGGCCACCCGCGACGAGGATCGCGTGGCCCGTGCGGCGGACGCGGTGCGCGAGGTCTGCCATGCGCGCGACATCGCCATCGTGATCGAGAACCACATGATGCTGGTGGAGCGTCTGGGGCTGGACGGCGTGCATCTGGGCGATGGCGGCCGCAGCCTGCGCAAGGTGCGCAAGGATCTGGGCACTGATGCCATCGTCGGCGCTTACTGCGGGGCCTCGACCCATGACGGGATGGTCGCGGGCGAAGCGGGCGCGGATTACGTGGCGTTTGGCCCCGTCGGCACCACGCCGCTGGGTGATGGCTCCGTGGCGGAGGCCGATCTCTTCCAGTGGTGGAGCGAGATGATCGAAGTGCCGGTGGTGGCCGAAGGGGCGCTGTCGGACGCGTTGATCCGCAAGCTTGCGCCCTTCACCGATTTCTTCGGCATCGGCGAGGAAATCTGGCGCACCGAGGATCCGGCCGCCGCCTTGCGCGCCTTCGTGGCCGAGATGAGCTGAAGCATATCCCGAGCGGCTACCGGATGTAGTCGCTCACCCCCTGTCGCACCGCTTTTTCGCAATGCAGCGCCAGCGCCTTGCGCCCTTTGAAATGGGCCACCTTGACCGGCGCGTGGTAGACGACCTCCACCCCGCCGGGCCGTTTGGCGGCCAGCGTCTTGATCAGATGCGTGCCGAAATCCATGTCGCCCCACCAGCCGTAGAACCGCGCATCTTCACCCTCGGGCGCGTGGTAGATCACGCTGACGGGTTGTACCCAGAGAATTTCTTTCAAACCGTCAGCGAAGAAGGCCTGAAACAGAGTCGGCTTGAAGGGCAACACCTGGCGCCCATCGGTTGAGGTGCCTTCGGGGAAAAACAGAAGCTTGTGGCCTGCCTTCAGGCGCGCTTCAAAGATCTCCTGCTGGGCGCGGGCCTGCTTGGGGTCGCGGGTGATGAACACAGTGCCCGTGGCGCGCGCGAGCCAGCCGATGCCGGGCCAGCCCTCCACCTCGGATTTGCTCACGAAATAGACCCGCTTGCGCGCGTTGAGGGTGAAAATATCAAGCCAAGAGGCGTGGTTGGCCACCACCGCCCCTTTCTGACGCATCTGCGTGCCCACGGTGGCGTAGTCCATCCCGAGAATACGGAAGGCGTTGCGGCAGACGAATTGGGTGATATGCGGCGTGATCGGGCGCTCCACGCCGTAGAGCGGTTTTTCGATCAGGCGCAACAGCAGCAGGATCAGCAGGCAGCCGAAGGTCAGCCCCCCGAGCGCCGCGCCCCGCCAGACCACGCGCAGCCAATCCTGCCAGCCCAGCGGCGCGGCAGCCTCGGGCGTGTCCTGCGAGGTCCATGTCACGTTCATTGCCCGCTTTCCCGCGAGTAGATCGCGCGCTGGCGTTCGTTCATGCGCGCCACATCCAGAATGAGGCAGACATCGGTGGTGTTGAAGGCATGATCCACGTAGGCCCCCTCGCCCACGAAACCGCCAAGCCGCAGATAGGCCTTGATCAGCGCGGGCGTGGCCAGCATGGCGGCCTTGCGGTCGATGGCATCCTCGGTGAGCAAGTCCATCGGCTGGAAGTGATCAGGCTGGGCGCGTACGCGCAGATCGGCGGGCGCAAGATGGCGGTGGTGCAGCAGCGATAGAGGTTCGGCCAAAACCTGCACATCGGTGCCGTGAAAACTCGCCACCCCGAACAAGACTTCGATATCGTGGTCGCGCACATAGGCCGAAAGCGCGTTCCACAGGTGATACATGGCCGTGCCGCCGCGATAGGCCGGATGCAGGCAGGAGCGCCCCAACTCGAGCAGCTTTCGGCCGGAGGCCTTCAGCACCGCCACATCGTATTCGCTTTCCGAATAGAAGCCCCCCACAGCGGCGAGCTGATCGCTGCGCAACAGCCGGTAGACGCCCACAACCCCGCCCAACACCTCGGACGGTGCGGCAGGATCGATCAGCAGGAGGTGGTCGTAATGCGGATCAAACGCATCGCGCTCAAGGCGCGCGTCGTGATCCACCAAGGCTCCGTCGCCCCCGAGCTCGGCCACGAAGACCTCGTAGCGCAAGCGCTGCGCGGCCCTGAGATCGGCCTCGGTTTCGGCTAGCCGGACGGTGAATTTCTGCGCCTGCGCGATCATGGGCTCCGCAAAAACTTTTTCAGTTGCGCGGGTTCTAGGAGCGCGCATGTGAAATTGCAACATTGCTTCTGTCAGGCTGACCACCTAGGGTTGAGTCGAGGGAAAATTGATCCGCCCTACCGATTGCCACCTTCACTCGTAAACGATCAGGAGCTGCACGTGATGTCCGTCGATGACGACCTTTCCCGCCTCCTGAAAATTCACAGTGATCTTGCCGCCGATATTGGATTGCACCTGTCCAAGCCCCCAATCGGGCTGGACGGGATGCCTTACCAGCATGCCGGGCTCCAGAAAATCATTCGACGACCCCATAGTCTCTGCCACAAGGACGCTCCTTTTGCCTGATACCACCACAGACGATCTCGCCGGATATGTCGGCGCGCGCATCTGCCACGATGTGATAAACCCTTTGGGCGCGATCGGAAATGGGCTGGAGCTTCTGATGCTCACACTCGGCACCCAAAGCCCGGAACTGGATCTACTCGAAGCCTCCGTGAAAAACGCACAGGCCCGCGTGAAATTCCTCCGGATTGCTTTCGGGGCCGCGGTAGACCCAGCCCCCGTCGGGGCCGCGGAGAGCCGGGCTGTGCTGGCGGCCTATTGCGACGGCATGCGCCACAAGGTGGCCTGGCAGATCGACGAAGATCTGCCCCGCAGTGAACAACGGCGCGCCTTCCTGATGCTGCTTTGCGTCTTCTCCGCCCTGCCCCTTGGTGGCGAGATCCTCATCGACAGCGACGGCGCAGCCCTGACCGTCTCTGCCAAGGCCCCGCGCATTTCCGCTTCCGCAGAGGCTTGGGATCCCCTGCTGGAGGGCCAATTCCCACCTGAAACCAGCGCGGCAACCGTTCATTTCGCCCTGCTCGCCCTCGAGATCGGACGCGAAAACGCCACCGGCAGACGGGCCCATCTGGACACCACCGCCTCCTCCCTTCGCTTCACACTCTGAATCCGGCAGCTTTAAAACTTTCCTGCCTCCGGCGGAGATATTTTCAGAACAAAGTGGGGCCCCAACACGCGGTTTGGGGCCCCTTCCTCTTGCCCAAAATACCTCGGGGGGAGTCCTGAAAGGACGGGGGGCACAGCCCCCCCTCCCCGCCCCGCAGGGCAAGGATCAGCCCCGGATGGTGCCGTCGCCCGTCACAAGGTATTTGAAGCTGGTCAGCTGCTCGGCCCCGACGGGGCCGCGCGCGTGCATCTTGCCGGTGGCGATGCCGATTTCCGCGCCCATGCCGAACTCTCCACCGTCAGCAAACTGCGTGGAGGCGTTGCGCATCAGGATGGCGCTGTCGAGCCGGGTGAAGAACCGCGCCGCTGCCGCATCATCTTCGGTGAGGATGCAATCGGTGTGGTTGGAACCATATTGGCGGATGTGCGCAATCGCCCCGTCCACATCCTCCACCACTTTCGCGGCGATGATCATGTCGAGGAATTCCTTGCCGAAATCCTCGTCGCTGGCCGGGATCGTACCTTCCAGCCCTTCGCCCGCGCGCACTTCGACGCCCGCCTCTTTCAGCATGTCCACGAGCGCCTGCCCCAGCGTGGCGGCGACGTCCTTGTGAATGAGCAGGCATTCGGCGGCGCCGCAGATGCCGGTGCGGCGGGTTTTGGCGTTGAGCACCACGGCCTTGGCCTTTTCCGTGTCGGCCTTGGCGTCCACGTAGATGTGGCAGATGCCTTCGAGATGGGCAAAGACGGGCACGCGCGCTTCGCGTTGCACGAGGCCCACGAGCCCCTTGCCGCCGCGCGGCACGATCACGTCGATCGTTTCCACCATTTTCAGCATCTCGGCCACCGCCGCGCGATCGCGGGTCGGCACGCGCTGGATCGCGTCTTCGGGCAGGCCAGCGGACCGCAGGCCCTCCTGCAGGCAGGCGTGGATCGCGCCGGAGGAGTGGAAGCTCTCGGAGCCACCGCGCAGGATCACGGCGTTGCCCGCTTTCAGGCAGAGCGCGCCGGCATCGGCCGTTACGTTGGGGCGGCTTTCATAGATCACGCCGATCACGCCGAGCGGCGTGCGCACGCGCTGGATGTGCAGGCCTGAGGCCATGTCCCATTCGGTGATCACCTCGCCGACGGGATCCTTCTGCTCGGCCACGGCGCGCAGGCCGTCCACGATGCCGCGGATGCGGGCTTCATCCAGCATCAGGCGATCCATCATCGCCGGGCTCAGGCCCTTCTCTCGGCCATAAGCCATGTCTTTTTCATTGGCGGCGATGATATCGGCCCGGCGGTTCCAGACGGCCTCGGCCGCGCCAATGAGGGCGGCGTGTTTGCGTTCGGCGCTGGCAAAGCCCAGCTCGGCGGAGGCCGCTTTGGCGCGGGCGCCGATATCGGCCATCAGGCCTTCGATGGTGTCCATGTCTTTCATGGTGCGTGTTCCTCGTTTCCTCGCGGTGCTCGCGGGGCGGCGATCTTCTCACGCCGGCGCGCCTAGAGCACCATGTCATCCCTGTGGATGAGGGCGGCGCGGCCTGTGTAGCCGAGAACGCCCTCGATGTCACCGGAGCGCAGGCCCCGGATCTGGCGGGCTTCTTCCGCGGTGTAGCGCGCAAGACCCCGCCCCAGCGTTTGCCCCGCTGGGCCAAGGATGGAGACCGGATCACCGCGTCCGAAATCCCCGATAACCTCCGTCACCCCTGCCGGGAGCAGGGATTTGCCTTGCGAGAGCGCGCGGGCCGCGCCTGCGTCCACCCGCAATTCGCCTTGCGGCTTCATCGCCGCGATCCAGCGCTTGCGCGCGGCTTGCGGATCTTCCTTGGGCAGGAACCACGTGCAGGGCGCGCCGTTTCGCAGCCCGGCCAGCGGGTTCAGCGTGCTGCCTTCGGTGATCACCATGGCGCAGCCCGCGCCCATGGCGGTTTTGGCGGCCAGCAGCTTGGTTTTCATACCGCCCTTGGAGAGGCCCGAGATGCCATCGCCCGCCATCGCCTCGATCTCGGGCGTGATCTCCTCCACCACGTCAAACCGCGTGGCGGTGGGATCCTGTGCCGGGTTTGCGGTGTAGAGCCCGTCCACATCCGACAGCAGCACCAGTTGATCTGCCCCAACGGTGACGGCGATTTGCGCAGCGAGACGGTCGTTGTCGCCGAAGCGGATCTCATCGGTGGCGACGGTGTCGTTTTCGTTCACGATGGGCACCGCGCCAAGGCTCAGCAGCTGTGAAAGCGTGGCGCGGGAGTTGAGGTAGCGACGGCGGTTGGCGCTGTCTTCCAACGTCACCAGCACCTGAGCAGTGGTGATCCCATGCGGCGCAAGCACTTCCTCATAGGCACGCGCGAGCCGGATCTGCCCCACCGCGGCGGCCGCCTGGCTCTGCTCCAGCGAAAGCGCGCCCTTGGGCAGGCCCAGCACACCGCGCCCCAGCGCAATGGAGCCCGAAGACACCAGCACCACATCGGTGCCGCGCGCCTTCACCGTGGCCACATCCTCGGCCAGCGCCTTCAGCCAATGGGTTTTCAGATCACCGCTGGTGCGATCCACCAGCAGGGCCGAGCCGATCTTGACAACGAGCCGGCGCGCGGCGCCTAGGGTTGCCATTCTTCCGGCTCCTCCCCCCCGGTTTCCTCGATGCGCACACGTAGGCGGTTCTCGTCGATCTGGCCGCGCAGGGTGCGCAACACATTCTCGACGCCCTCACCGGACACGCCCGACATCAGCATCACCGGGCCACCCACGGCGGCCTCCAGCTCTTCCTTGATGAAAGCGCGTTCTTCCTCGTCCAGCGTGTCGATCTTGTTCAGCACCGTCACGCGGGGCTTGTCGGCCAGATCGCCGCCATAGGCTTCAAGCTCGCCGATGATGGTCTCGTAATCCTTCACCGGATCGCCCGAGGTGCCGTCCACCAGATGCAGCAGCACCGCGCAGCGTTCCACGTGACCAAGGAACAGATCGCCAAGGCCACGGCCTTCGGACGCGCCCTCGATCAGGCCGGGAATATCGGCGACAACGAATTCCACACCATCCACGCCGACCACGCCAAGGTTGGGATGCAGCGTGGTGAAGGGGTAATCGGCCACCTTGGGCCTCGCGTTGGAGGTGGCGGCGAGAAAGGTGGATTTGCCCGCGTTGGGCATGCCCAGCAGGCCCGCATCGGCAATAAGCTTGAGCCGCAGCCAGAGCGTACGCTCCACACCGGGCTGGCCGGGGTTGGCGCGGCGCGGGGCCTGGTTGGTGGAGCTTTTGAAATGCAGGTTGCCGAAGCCGCCGTTGCCGCCCTTGGCCAGCAGCACGCGCTGGCCGACTTCGGTGATGTCGGCGATCAGGGTTTCTTCGTCCTCATCGAGGATCTCGGTGCCCACGGGCACGCGCAGCACGATGTCATCGCCATCCGCGCCGGTGCGCTGGTTGCCCATGCCCGGCTGGCCGTTCTTGGCGAAGAAATGCTGCTGGTAGCGGAAATCGATGAGCGTGTTGAGCCCGTCCACGGCCTCCGCCCAGACATAGCCGCCGCGCCCGCCGTCGCCGCCGTTGGGGCCGCCGTATTCAATGAACTTCTCGCGCCGGAAGCTGACACAGCCCCCGCCCCCCGCGCCGGAGCGAATATAGACCTTTGCGAGATCGAGAAACTTCATGATGAGCCGTACCTTTCTGGGGCTTGCGATAATTCAGAAAGGCTGCGGGCTCAAGCCTTTGCAGCGCGATCGGCTGCAAAGGCTCAAAGCAAGCGCGGCTTATCCGAGCTTTTTTAGGTAGGTCCAGGTGGGCACGTTGGCTTCCCGGGCCACGGAGTAGGTTTCGGCGTCGCCGATATAGGCGAAGCCGGCGTTGGTCAGCACCCGCGCGCTGGCCGGGTTGTCTTGGAACACCTCGGCAAAGATCGTTTTGCTGTTCTGCGGGTTGGCCGCCAGCAGCGCCGCGACGGCTTCCGAGGCGAGGCCCGTGTTCCAGAACAGCGGCGCGACCCAGTAGCCGATAACGGAGCGGCCTTCGCCCTCGGGCTTCAGGCTGATCAGCCCCTGCACTTCCGCCGCGCCATGGGCGGTGCCGTCCATGACCCAGACGTCCTCGATCCGGTCCTCGGCAGAGGAACGCGTGATGAAGGCTTCCGTCGCGCCGGGTGGCAAGGGGTGCGGGATCGAGCGGGTGCCCTCGGCCACGCGCTTGTCGCCGGCATACATGGCCAGAAGGCCCGCATCCGACCGCCGCAGCGGGCGCAGAGTGAAGCGCTCAGTTTCGATCACCGATTGGGTGACGATGGGTTCGAGTTTCATGCCGTTCCTCCTCCGAAGAGCACGAAGAGAACGCTGGCCACGGTCAGGGCGGCCAATGTCCCCATGAGATATCGTTCCGCCGGCGTGCCAGCGACACGCGCAGCAATCTTTTCGCCGCCCCAGGTCCAGATCGGGTGAAACACCAGCTGGCACATACACAGACAGATGGCGATTGTGGCCGTTGCCTGCAAGGCGGGGGTGCCGGGGCTCACGAAAGCCGTGAATCCGGCGGTGATCATGGCCCAGGCTTTCGGGTTCAAGGGATGCACGAGCAGCCCCGCCCAGAAACCTGGTGCTTTTTCCTCAGCCGTGCCCGGTGCCAGACGCAGATGCGCCACGCGCCAGGCGAGCCAGCAGATATAGGCCGCCGAGGCCCATTTCAGTATCTCGAACACCCATGGCACTTTTGTGGCAAGCCCCATGAGCCCGAAGCCAACCGGCCAGATAACCAGCTGTTTTCCCGCGACAACCCCCAGAACGAAAGGCATGGCGGCCCGAAGCCCATAGCGTGCACCGGTGGTGAGCAAGGCCATGTTGGCCGGGCCGGGCGTTGCCACCTGGCTGGCGGCAAACAATAGGAAGGATCCCGTTGCAACGCCCATCTGATCACCAGAAGTTTTCGAAACACCAAAACGAAAAAGGGACCGGCGGTTCCGCCGATCCCCTGAAATTCAACCTTCGGAAGGTTCGGCTTACTCAGCGGCCTCCGCCACCGGGAGAACCGAAATGAAGGTGCGGCCCTTGAGGCCCTTGTGGAATGTGACCTTGCCTTCTTCGGTTGCGAAGATGGTGTGGTCTTTGCCCATACCCACGTTCTGACCCGGCCAGAATTTGGTGCCGCGCTGACGCGCAATGATGTTGCCCGGGATGACGGCTTCGCCACCGAACTTCTTCACACCAAGGCGGCGACCAGCGGAGTCGCGACCGTTACGGGATGAACCGCCTGCTTTTTTATGTGCCATGCGTTCTCTCCTTAGCCTTTGGCCAGTTCTTTGGCCTGTTCGATCCAGCCTTCACGCTCGATGCGGCCTTTGAACGAGAGCTTCTCGTCAAAATCGGCCACGTCGGCTTCGGTCCAGGCGGCGATTTGCGCGAAGGACGTCACACCGGCGGCGTGCAGCTTTTTCTCCAGAGCCGGGCCGACGCCGGAGAGTTTTTTCAGGTCATCCGCACCGGCCGCGGCGGCGGGGGCGTCTGCCTTCTTTTCCGCTTTCTTGGCGGCTTTCTTCGGTGCCGGAGCGGCAGCCTCGACAGCAGCAGCGGAGACGGAACCCGCGCCGATGGCGGCTTTCACGCCGGATTTATCGGCGCCGGATTCCAGAATGTCGGTCACGCGGACGAGCGTCAGTTGCTGACGGTGGCCCTTGGTGCGCTTGGAGGAGTGCTTCCGGCGACGCTTGACGAAGTGGATGGTTTTCTCACCCTTGATCTGGTCGATCACTTCGGCCTGCACGGCAGCCCCATCGACGGTCGGTGCACCCACGGTGGCGCCAACCATCAGAATCTCGTTGAATTGAACTTTCTCGCCAGCATCTGCAGCCAGTTTCTCAACGCGCAGAACGTCACCGCTCTGAACCTTGTACTGTTTGCCGCCGGTTTTCAGAACCGCAAACATGTGCTTTTCCTTCGTATACCGCGTCCTTCGGCCCCGAAATCAAGTGTTTCGGCGTTTGGTGCCTGCGAACGGCGCGCCCTGCTTGGGGCGTGATTCACCATAGCCTGCGCGCCACATGCCCGCAGGAGTGCGCGCTTATCGGAGGGATCGCTTTGATTGTCAAGCCCCGTTGGAGGGCTCTTCCTAAGGGGCTGGCAAAAGCGCGGCGATGGCGCGCCATGTGGTGTCCAGCACCTGCGCCTCGGCCGCGACAACGCCACGGGCCGCCTTGGTATAGGCCTCCGCCAGAACCGGATCAAGCGCGCGGCTCAGCAAGCCGGGCAAGGCGGCAGTCATGGGCACTTCGATGGCGGCATCGGCGGCCTGAAGCTTGGCGTAGGTTTCGGCAAAATCCTCAACCTCCGGGCCGTGCAGGATCACGCAGCCAAGGGCGGCAGCCTCAAACGGGTTCTTGCCGAGGTAGGGTTCTTCGCGCACCGGCAGCGAATGGCCCACGAAAGCCGCCTGCGCGAGGCGATACCAGAGCCCCATCTCGCCCATCGTGTCAGCCACGTAGACGGCCGTTTCCGCATCCGGCAGATCGCCCGCCGAGCGCAGGCCCACACTGTCAAACAATGTGCCCGCGCGGGCCGCAAGGGCGGGGCCCACAGCGATGTTGCGCGGGGCCATGATCAGAAGCGCGTCCGGGTGGGTTTTGCGCAAAGTGCTGTGCGCGGCGAGCATGGCGTGATCCTCGCCCGCTTCCGTGGCCGCCGCCAGCCAGACGGGGCGCGCCCCGATCCGGGCTTTCAGATCCGCAAGCGTGTCCGCATCCGCTGCCAACGGCTGGGCCGCACCTTTCAATGCCCCGGTGACGGTGATCTTCTCCGGCGCCACGCCAAACTCGGCGAAGTGTTTGGCAGACTCCGCCTCCTGCACGAGGCAGATGGAGAAGCGCGACAGCACATCCGCATAGAGCCCGCGCAGCTTGCCGCGGCTCTCCACGCTGCGCGCGTAGAAGCGGCTGTTGATCAGCGCCAGCGGAATGCCGCGTTTGTCGGCCTCCACGATCACGGCCGGCCAGAAATCCATCTCGGAAAACACCCCCACCGCAGGCTGCCAGTGATCCAGAAAGCGGCGCACGGCGGGCAGCGTATCAACGGGCAGAAACTGATGCTGGCAGCGCGGCGGCAGGCCGACCTTTGCCAGCGCGTCTGCGGAGGCCTGTGTGGTGGTGGTGAGCAGGAAATGCGCCTCCGGCAGCGCCTGCCCTGCCCGCTCGATCAGCGGCAACAGCGCGAGGCTTTCCCCCACGCTCAAAGCATGGAACCACAGCACCTGCCCTTCCGGGCGCGCAGGCAGGCCCTTGCCGAAGCGTTCGTCTACGCGATCCGCCGCTAGCTTGCCCTTGGTCACCCGTTTCTCAAGCGCGCGCCGCCAGAGCGGGCCGGAGACGCGCGCAAACCCGAGGTAAGCCGAGAGCATCCAGCCCAAGGCTCAGGCCGCCCCGACGTTGAGCAGCTGCAGCACGGTGACAAGGCCGACGGGCTTGCCGGCCTCCACCACGAAGGCCGCCGAGATCCTGCGCTCCTGCATCGTGTGCAGCGCGCGGGCGGAGAGCCTGCCGGGCTCCAGCGTGATCGGATCGCGCGTCATGATCGTTTCGGCGAATGTCTCGCGCATGGCTTGCTGCATCGGCGCATCGGACTGGCGTTCGAGATAGCGGCGGATGTCGCCATCCGTGACCACGCCCTGCAAAGCGCCATCCGAGCCGATGATCCCCACGATGCCGAAGCTTTTGTCCGACAGCGCCGCGATCACGTCGATCACCGGCTGATCGGGCCGCACCAGCGGCAGATCCTCAAACGGCACCATCATGTCGGCGATGCGGGTGAGCGAGGCCCCCAGCTTGCCGCCCGGATGGAAGCGGTGGAAGCTCGTCTCCGAGAAGCCCTTCTTCTGCAGAAGCGCGATGGCGATGCCGTCGCCCATGGCCAGCTGCATCATGGTGGAAGTTGTAGGGGCCAGATTGTGCGGGCAGGCCTCCCGCGCCTTGGGCAGGGCCAGCACCACATCGGCGGCTTTCGCAAGGCTGCTCTCGCCATTGCCGGTGAGCAGGATCAGCGGCACGCCGAAGCGGCGGCTGTAGGCGGCAATATCTGAAAGTTCCTTGGTTTCGCCCGACCACGTGAGCATCAGGATCACGTCATCGCCTATGATCATCCCCAGATCGCCGTGGCTAGCTTCTGAAGGATGCACGAAGAAAGACGGCGTGCCGGTGGAGGCGAAGGTCGCGGCGAGCTTGCTGCCGATATGGCCGGATTTCCCGAGCCCCGTCACGATCAGCCGGCCTTTCATGGCGAAGACAGTCTCCACAGCCGCCTGCGTGGCTGCGGACAGTTCGGGCGTGTCCAGCGCGGCGATCAGTGCGTCGATGCCTTCGCGGTTGATGGTGATCGCCTGTTTGACGTGGTCGCTGTCGGTTGTCATCGCCCGGCCTTCCTGAAAGCTTGCGCCCGTTTTCCTTCGCTTACGCCAAAGCCCGCCGCGCATCAATGGCTGGCCCTGCCGCTTGCCCCCCGCCACCGGCTCAGGGTAAAGGGGCTGCAACGCAAAGGAAGGCCCCGGCGATGATCATCTCGACGCAGTATAATTTCATCTTCGTTCATATCCCCAAAACCGCCGGGATGAGCGTGACGGACGCCTTCCAGAAATACGGTCGCCCACAACAGCGCACGCTCCTGCGCTCGGTGAGCCGCCGCCTGCCCTTCCATGAAAGCCCCGCCAAGGCGCATTTCCGCGTCCATGATCCGGCGCGCAAATTCACCCAGAAACTGGGGCGTGAGGTGTTTGACGGTTTCCTGAGCTTTTCGGTGATCCGCAACCCCTTCGATCACGCGGTGAGCCACTACGAATACATGAAGCAGTTCCGCATCAAGGACACGGCCGAGAAAGTGGGCAAGCTGACCTTCGAGGAATATCTCGACTACCGCCAGCAGCCCCCCAGCGGCAAGGACACGATCTTTGCCCGCCTGCCGAACCAAAGCTACTACCTGACCGACGAGACGGGCGAATTGCTCGTGAAGCGGCTGGCGCGCTTTGAGGATCTGAACGCCGAGCTTTCCGCCATCGCCGAAGAGCTGAAACTGCCGGATTTCCAGTTGCGCCACATCAACAAGACGAAGAGCAAATCCGACAAGAAGCCCTATCAGGACTATTACACGCCCGAGACCGAGGCCGTGGTGCGCGAGATTTACAAGCCCGACTTCGCGCTGCTGGGCTATAAGGACAGTCTCTAGGCCCCTTTCCTGCCGATCTGGTGGAAGCTTTCGTAGACCACCGCCGCGCAGGGCTCGCCTGTATTGGTGGTGGCATGTTCCGAAAACACCGGCACGCCGGGCGGCAGGACTGTGTCGCTGCGCGCAACACCAGTGAAGATGTGTTTGGAGGCCTCGGGTGCAATCTCGAACCAGCAGGGGTCGTCAAACACCCCGGCATAGACGCCGACCGCCTCGGGAAACCGCTCGAAGCTAAGCCAGAGCCGCGTGCCGCAGGCCGCGCAGAAATGGGCGTGCACCGCCTTGCCGGAGCCCTCGGAGCGCTGGCTGTGTACCGCCGGGCTCCCCTTGATCACGTGCAGGTCCGCCGCATTGAATATGGGCTCCACCATATAGGCCGAGCCGGTGGCTTTCTGGCAGTAACGGCAATGGCAGACCGTCACCCGCGCTGGCGGCGCACCGATCGCAAAGCGGATCTCGCCGCACAGGCAGACACCTTCCTGAGCTTTCATTGGTCTCTCCTTTTCTCGCCTCGGAACGCGTGCCCGGCCTCAAGGCCCCGGCGCATTGCTTTGCACATGGGGGAAATCCCCCGTGGCGATATAGGCCTCTTCCGCAGCACTTGAGACGCGCCCGTAATGTGGGTTGCGGTGCGGGTGGCGCCCGAAGCTTTCGATCACACCGCGCACCCGCGCGTTTTGGGAAAGCAGCCCTTCAGACAGCGGCGCAAGCGCCTCCGGCAGCTCAGCGATCAGTTGCTCAGAGAGCGTGTCGATCAGATCGAGCCTGTCCAGATGATCGGGGCCTTCGCAATGGCCAAGGGCGATGAGGAAGAAGAGCTTCTTGTAGGGGGCCACTTGCGCGAAATGGCCGTTGCGCACGCCCTCCAGCACCAGAAGATTGGCCTTGATGTCCTGCGCATAGGCCCCCGGCGTGTCGCGCCAGAGCGATCGCGGGAACTGATCGAGCGCGATCAGCAGCGCCACGCGGCCCTCGGCCGTTTCGGCCCAGTTGTCCAGCTCACCAGCGGCGGCGGCGCGGGTCAGATCGGCGAAATCGGCGCAGATGATGGCATCCATCCCGCCATACATCCGCTCGCGGATCCATGCCCCGAAGGCCTCCTGCGAGTCCCAGAAGCCGGTGTTAGGAAACCAGAGATCCAGAACCTGATCGGGTGAATACCCCATGCGCGCCTCCCTTGAACGGGTGCGAAAACCGCACCTCTCAAGGGAAGCTTAGCACATCGGCGGGCCCTCAGGCCTCCATTTCGAACCCGTGTTCGATCCAGTAGTCGCGCACCCAGGGGATCGGCTTTCGGCCGTAGTGCGGGAACTTGCCCCAAGGCTTGTCATTGCGCCCGATCACCTCGATGGGGCGCGGATCACCGTGGAAAGCCACGATCAGCGTGCCCGGATCGGGATCGCGCGGGGCTTTGAACCGGTCCACGATCAGCGGCTGGCGCAGGTGTTTCTTGAAGGAAATCACCCAAGGCTTGGGCCATGTTTTCCAGCCGTGCACGTAGTGTTCGATCACCTGTTGTTCGTTCTGGAACTGGGCGTAGGCGGCTTCCTTGTCTTTCAGGAAGTTTTCCAGCACCTGCGGCTGGCTGCCCAGATCGAAGGCAAAGACGCCGGACGCCAAGCGCGGTGTCGGGTTTTCGCTGCCACGCCGCCAGCCGGGGCCGCCCGCGATGGAGATGAACTGCCCCTCCATCTCGAAGAAGGGCTCAAGCCGCCCGATGATCACGGAATCCAGATCGATGAAAAGCGCGCGGCCTGTCAGCCCGTAGAGATCTTCCTTGAACATCCCGAGCTTGGGCCAGGCCCCTGCCCCGTAGCGCTCCGGCGGCAGATCCAGATCCGGCAGCGGGAAGTGCTCGATGTTCGGATCCAGCCCCTCCGGCTCATTGGTCAGGCAAACAAAGCGAAACGGCGGCGCAAGATGCTTGCAGACCGCGCGGTAGAGCACGTTCACATAGGAGCCCGGATAGAGCGTGCCCCATTTCATGCAGATGACGACGCGATCCTGCGTTTGTGCGCTCATGGCTTCACCACCTCATCCAGCTGTTTCAGGCTTTTCAGCAAGGCGCCCATCTCGGCCAGAGGCACCATGTTCGGGCCATCGCTGGGCGAGCGGGCGGGCTCTTCGTGGGTTTCGATGAACACGCCGCCCACGCCCACAGCCACGGCGGCGCGGGACAGCGGCGGCACGAATTCGCGCTGCCCGCCGGTCGAGGATCCTAGCCCGCCGGGGAGCTGCACCGAATGGGTGGCGTCAAAGATCACCGGGCAGCCGGTTTGCGCCATGATCGGCAGCGCGCGCATGTCGCTCACCAGCATGTTGTAGCCAAAGCTCGCACCACGCTCGGTGAGCAGGATCTTCTCGTTGCCGGTGCTTTTGATCTTGTCGACGATATTGGGCACGTCCCAGGGCGCAAGGAACTGGCCCTTCTTCACGTTGATCACCGCGCCGGTTTCGCCGGCGGCGAGCAGAAGATCGGTCTGGCGGCAGAGGAAAGCTGGGATCTGCAGGATGTCGACGCTTTGAGCGGCGCGGGCGCATTGGCTGGCCTCATGCACATCCGTCAGCACCGGGCAGCCGAATTCGTCGCGGATCGCGGCCAGAATATCGAGCCCCGCCTCCATGCCCACACCGCGCTGGCCGGAAAGGCTGGAGCGGTTGGCCTTGTCGAAACTGGCCTTGAACACATAGGGGATGCTTAGATCGGCACAGAGTTCGACAAGCGTGCCCGCCAGCATGCGCGCATGCTCTAGGCTTTCCAGCTGACAGGGGCCGGAAATCAGGCTGAACGGCAGGGTATTGGAGACGGAAATCTCCCCGATAGCAACAGTTTGCGCCTCAATGCTCATGCGATGCCCTCCCGGGACATAATGCCCTCGATCGTGTCAATGTCGCTCGGGTTGTTGAGCTCCCAGAAGTCGCGGCCCCGCGCCTCGACCTCCACGCAGCGCACCCGCATGCCGTTTTCCAGAAAGCGCAGCTGCTCCAGCCCCTCCAGCTCCTCCGCCTGCCCCGGCGCAAGCGCGGCATAGGCGGCGAGCGCTTGCGGTGTATAAGCGTAGACGCCCACGTGGTGGAACACCGGCGTCTCGGCCTCGGCCCGGTAATCCCCCGGTGTGAAGGGCAGCACTTCCTTGGAGAAATAGAGCGCGGCATTGTCGCGGCCGAACACGGCCGTGGTGCCACCGACGCGATCGGCCTTGCGATCGGCCTTCAGCCGCGCCAGATGCGCGCCGTTTGAGCGCAGGACCGGCGTAGCGCAATCGGTGCCGGGATCGGCTGCCATGGACTCGATCAGCGCCTCCACGAACCACGGCGGCGTCAAGGGCGCATCGCCTTGCAGGTTCACCACGATCTCGGGAGTCTCCGGCAGCAGTGCTACGGCTTCTGCGCAGCGCTCGGTGCCATTGCGACAGGACGAGGATGTCATCAGCACTTTCGCGCCGAAGCCTTCGGCTGCCGCGCGGATGCGGTCATCATCGGTGACGACATAGACGGCATCGGCCCCGGCCACGCTGCAGGCGCAGTCCCAGCTGCGCTGGATCAGGGATTTCGCTTCCCCGCCTGCGCCCTTGAGCAGCGCGAGAGGTTTGCCGGGATAACGCGTGGACGCATAGCGCGCCGGGATGAGGATCACCGATTTCAAGGGTTTGCCTTACCTGAACTGTTTGAAGGCCCTCATACACCGCCCGGCGCAGCGGCGAAAGGCGACAATCAGATGTCCTGCCCGCCCATGAAGCGCGCCGCCGCAAGGCCCAAGCCACGCGAGATGTCAACGAGCATGGTGTCAAACCCGGCAAAGAGCGCCCGGTTCAGAGATTGCCCGGCCTCGGTTTGCGAGAAATCGATGTAGGATTGCACCTCTTCGTCGCTCAGGGGCTGGTAGGCCAGCGCCAGATAAGAGAAGAGCCAATCGCGCGTGTCGGCGCGGATATCGGGCTCCTGTTGCCAGACATCGGCAAGGATCTGATCTTCGGTCAGGTCAAAGGCGAAGGCCCCGCCATCCACGAGCCCGGTGTAAAAGGCATAATTGGCATTGAGCGACCCGACGACATTGGCCTCGATCAAATCGTTGGCCTCGGAGAATTCCTCGAGCAACGCCAGCCGGGGATCGCCCTGCGCTTCCATCGTCGCCAGCGTGTCGCGGCTGGCCTCCTCGATGCTGTCGTCCATCTGCGCGATGCGCGCCGAGATCTCGAGCCCGATGATGCGCTGCCCCTCCTCGCTTTCGAAGAACGCCAGCGCCGGGGCGATATCGGCTTGCGGCATCTCGGCTGCGAAACGGGTCGAGAAACTCTCCATCATGACAGGCAGCGCATAGAGCCGCGCGACGCTCTCCTGCCAGTTCGCGCCGCCTGCGGCCGGAAACAGCTCGGCTTCCAATTCCTCGGCATAGACAAGCCCCTCCTCGCGCATGATCTCCAGAACCGACTCAAGCTGCAGGGCGGCAAGCAGATCATCGACAGGCTCCGCCCGTACCGGCAAAGCCAGCGAGACTGCGAAAACGGCCGCCGAGGTCAAACGAAACGAAACGGTCATGTCTGCTCCTGAATTGTCTGCCCACAGGATAGCCCGCACCCCGCCCCAAGGAAAGCAGCCTCGCACGCCTGTGAAAACCGGCACGTTAGCGGGCAACGGGATCAAACACTTTCCTACCTCCGGCGGGGATATCTTGGCCAAGCTGAAAAGGCCCCATCTTCTGACCGGAAATATCCCGGGGGGCCTTCCGACAGGACGGCGGGGGCAGAGCCCCCTGCCCGGCTTTCAACCTTCCTCGATTGGCGCGCGCAGATCACACGCAACTTGCTGGCACCGGAGTGAAAAAACCGGTTGCAGCGGCCGCGCAGGCAGACTACACCGCGCGCACCACTTCGCGGAGAGGTGCCGGAGTGGTCGAACGGGGCGGTCTCGAAAACCGTTGTGGGGGTGACTCCACCCAGGGTTCGAATCCCTGTCTCTCCGCCATTTACCCCAGCGTTTCAATCAGTTCGTGCAGGTTTGCGTGACGCTTTTTGCGTTGCGTGTCTCGCGCGCTTGCAGGAAGACGGTGTTGCGCCGCCCTTTGAGGGGTGGCGCTAATGTCAGAGAGCGGCGAGCGCCCGGATCGCGCCGTAAAGGCCGAGGCCGATGATCAGCAGGCCAACGCCCACCATCAAGGCCCGGCGCGGGGTGTAGCGCACCATCACGGCGGCAAATGGTGCAGCCGGAAGGCCGCCCACAACAAGCGCCAGCGCGGCCCAGCCGAACTCCTTCCAGCCGAGGTGGCCGGCGAAGGTGATGGCGATGGCCGTTGTCACGAAGAACTCCGCCGCGATGGAGGAGCCGATCATATGGCGCGCTGAACTGCCCGAGGCCACGAGCGTGCCCGACACGATCGGCCCCCAGCCGCCGCCGCCGATGGCGTCCAGAAATCCACCGATCGCCCCCAGTGGCTTTAGTCCGCGCGGCGGGTGGATCCCTGGCGTGGCGCGATAGGCTTTCCAAAGGATCGCCCCGCCCATGATCGTCAGGTAGACCGATACGAAGGGCACCAGAAAGGCGCCGATACCCGTGGCCAGAAGGCTCGCGCCCACGATCCCGCCCAGCACACCGGCGATGGCGAGGGGGCGGACGAGTTTCCAATCCACGTTGCGTGCCACGCCATGAGACGTGGCGCTCGCGGCCGTGGTGGCGCTTTCGGCCAGGTGCACAGCTGCGCTGGCGGCCGCCGGGCTGTATCCCAATGTCAGCAGGAGCGAGGTCGAGGTCAGCCCGTAGGCCATCCCGAGCGCGCCGTCGACCATTTGAGCGGCAAAGCCGACGGCGGCGATCTGCCAGAAGTCTTCAATCAAAATGGATTGCTTTCCAAAAGGTCAGCCGCTCTCAGGCTGCGTGTTTCACGCTGGAGGGGGCACCGGGCGTGTTGGCCGGACGCGGCGCAGCCGGGGCAACGGTTACGGTGACATGACCGGGCAACCGGGTGTTCCTGAGCAGGGCACGGAACAGCAGCGTGGTGGCCACGACGATGACGAACGCCGCAAGATCCGTGCCCGCCGCCAGCAGCGTGGCCAGCGAAAGCCCGTTGGTGGCCACCGTCCACAGGCCAAGCCCGGTAGCGGTGAGCGCAAGCGGGAAGATACCGGTAAACAGCGCCAGAAGGATCATCGTGGGCAGATCCTTGCGCAGCCAGCTCTCCGGGTGGGAGAGCACGTTGCAGGCGTAGATGGCGGCCAGCAAACCCAGCGAGGCGAAGCTGGCGGCAATAGCAATGGTATGGTTCATGGGATGTCTCTTTCCGAACTGTGCCCGGAGCCGGTTTTGCCGGGGCGGGCTTGAAACCTGTGCCGATAAAGGCGGTGCATTTTGCTCGAATGGGTCGAGGCACGGGGTCTGGGGCCGCGCGTATGAGCGCAGCGAGATGACCAAACAAGCCCGGGGAGTGTCTCCAAAATCCGCCCTCAACTGCCCCGACGGTACCGGGGCGCTTCGACCGTCCGTCGAAGGATGCAAGACGCGGGCGCAATGTGAGCGGCCGTGGGTTGTCTGCGGCGGGCCTGACAGAGATTTGATGCCGGAAATCAGCTTGCAAGGGCCCTGCGCAAATAAATGTTCACGGGGCCTTGTCGCGGGGGTTAGCCGGGGCCAAATCCCGCTCATCGTGCGCGAGGCTCCGCCCGATCGCCTCCTCGGTAATGATTGCCGGAGGGCGTTTTGGTCCTCGGGAGGGACACCACCAAATGAAGAAAACTCTGATGATGTCGGCCGCGTCGCTCCTGCTTGTGGCGGCACCGGTGCTGGCCGATGAAACCAAGGGCGAAGTGCTCGCTTTTGACCGTGTGGACCGCGTGCTGATCCTCACCGACAAAACGGTCTGGACGCTGCCGGGCGACCTTGAAGTGCCGGAATATCTGCGCAGCGGGGACGAGGTGCATATCGAGTTCAAGGCTGACGGCGAAAATGGCATCGCCGCGGTGCTGGCTGTCCATAAGATCGACGGTTAACCCTCGGCCTTCGCCGCCTCCGGTTCCGCCGATTGCGGGCCGGGTGCGGCATTCACGGTGCGTGACCTCCAGAATGGGGGCCTTGGGCGCTTCGCGTAGGACGGCGCAAGCGGCAAGGTTTCGCCTGTTTTTCCTGCGGGCCGTGCGATATGTCGCGCTTAGGGTTCTTGCATTTCCCGTGCATTTTGCATACAACGGTATACTGAAAGGGCGCGGGGATTCACCGCTCCCAAAAGTCACACCAGTCTTGCCACGTTCAACTCCCGGGAAACGCCGATGAGCCTTTACGCCAGCTACCTTGAAGAAATCGAAGCCCGCAAAGCCGAGGGCCTGAGCCCGAAACCCATCGATGACGGCGCGCTGCTTGCTGAAATCATTGCCCAGATCAAGGACACCGGCAACGCCCACCGGGGCGACTCGCTGCAGTATTTCATCTACAACACGCTGCCCGGCACCACGAGCGCGGCCGGTGTGAAGGCCGCTTTCCTGAAGGAAATCATCCTTGGTGAGGCCACCGTGGCCGAGATCACCTCGGACTATGCGTTCGAGCTGCTCTCCCACATGAAGGGCGGCCCCTCCGTGGCCGTGCTGCTGGATCTGGCGCTTGGCGAGGATGCCGCAACGGCCGCGAAAGCCGCCGAGGTGCTGAAAACGCAGGTCTTCCTCTACGAGGCCGACACCGACCGCCTGAAAGCCGCCTATGAGGCCGGCAACAAAATCGCCGCCGACATCCTCGACAGCTATTCCAAGGCCGAGTTCTTCACCAAGCTTCCCGAAGTGGAGGAAGAAGTGGAGGTCGTGACCTTCATCGCCGCCGAAGGCGATATCTCTACTGATCTGCTTTCGCCCGGCAACCAGGCGCACTCCCGCGCCGACCGCGAGCTGCACGGCAAATGCATGATCGACGAAGCCGCGCAGAAGCACATTCAGGAGTTGAAACTGCAGCACCCGAACGCCCGCGTGATGCTGATCGCCGAGAAAGGCACCATGGGCGTGGGCTCTTCCCGTATGTCCGGCGTGAACAACGTCGCGCTTTGGACGGGCAAGCAGGCCTCCCCCTATGTGCCCTTCGTCAACATCGCCCCCGTTGTAGCCGGCACCAACGGCATCTCGCCGATCTTCCTCACCACCGTCGGCGTGACGGGCGGGATCGGGGTCGATCTGAAGAACTGGGTCAAGAAGGTCGATGAGGACGGCAAGCCGATCCTCAACAACGACGGCAACCCGGTTCTGGAGCAGAAATACTCCGTTGAAACCGGCACCGTGCTGAAGATCAACACGAAGAAGAAGAAGCTGTTCGACGCAACCGGCGAAAACGAGCTGGCCGACATGGCCTCCTCCTTCACGCCGCAGAAGCTCGAGTTCATGCGCGCAGGCGGCTCCTATGCTGTTGTTTTCGGCAAGAAGCTGCAAACAACCGCTGCCGAGATCCTCGGTGTTGAGCCGCCGGTTGTGTTTGCGCCCTCCAAGGAGATCAGCGTTGAGGGCCAAGGCCTTACGGCTGTTGAGAAAATCTTCAACGCCAATTCCGTGGGCGCGACTCCGGGCAAGGTGCTGCACGCCGGTTCCGACGTGCGCGTGAAGGTCAACATCGTGGGCTCGCAAGACACCACAGGCCCGATGACGGCGCAGGAGCTGGAGGCCATGGCCGCCACGATCCTGTCTCCTTCCGTGGATGGTGCTTACCAGTCCGGCTGCCACACCGCGTCTGTCTGGGATGCCAAGGCGCAGGCCAACACGCCCAAGCTGATGGCCTTCATGAACAAGTTCGGCCTTGTCACGGGGCGTGACCCCAAGGGCGTCTACCACTCGATGACGGACGTGATCCACAAGGTGCTCAACGACATCACCGTGGACGACCGCGCCATCATCATCGGCGGCGACAGCCACACCCGCATGTCCAAGGGCGTGGCCTTCGGGGCCGACTCCGGCACCGTGGCGCTGGCGCTGGCCACCGGGGAAGCGGCGATGCCGATCCCTGAGTCCGTGAAGGTGACCTTCAAGGGCGAAATGGCCGATCACATGGACTTCCGCGACGTGGTGCACGCCACCCAGGCGCAGATGCTCAAACAACATGGCGACAACGTCTTCCAGGGCCGCGTGATCGAAGTGCACATCGGCACGCTGCTCGCCGATCAGGCCTTCACCTTCACCGACTGGACTGCCGAGATGAAGGCCAAGGCCTCCATCTGTATCTCCGAGGATGAAACGCTCATCGAGTCGCTGGAGATCGCACGTGATCGCATCCAGATCATGATCGACAAGGGCATGGAGCATGAAAACGGCATGCTGCAGCGCCTGATCGATCTGGCCGAGAAGCGCATCAACGAGGTGCGCTCGGGCGAGAAGCCCGCGCTCAAGCCCGATGCCAACGCGAAGTATTTCGCGGAAGTGGTTGTGGACCTTGACGAAATCGTCGAGCCGATGATTGCGGACCCGGATGTGAACAACGCCGATGTCTCCAAGCGCTACACCCACGACACGATCCGCCCGATCTCCTACTACGGGGCGGAGAAGAAGGTGGATCTGGGCTTTGTCGGCTCCTGCATGGTGCACAAGGGCGACATCAAGATCGTCGCCCAGATGCTGCGCAACATCGAGGAAGAGCACGGCAAGGTCGAGTTCAAGGCCCCGCTGGTGGTGGCCGCGCCGACCTACAACATCGTGGAAGAGCTGAAGGCCGAGGGGGATTGGGAAATCCTGCAGAAATACTCGGGCTTCGAGTTCGACGATCTCTTTCCCAAGCAGAAAGCCCGCACCGAGTACGAGAACATCCTCTACCTCGAGCGCCCCGGCTGTAACCTCTGCATGGGCAACCAGGAAAAGGCTGCCAAGGGCGATACGGTTCTGGCCACCTCGACCCGCCTGTTCCAGGGCCGCGTCGTGGCGGACTCGGAAACCAAGAAGGGCGAATCCCTGCTGGGCTCCACGCCGGTTGTCGTGCTCTCCGCCATCCTGGGCCGCACGCCGACGCTGACCGAGTATAAGAACGCGGTGAAGGGCATAGACCTCACCAAATTCGCACCGCCCCTGCAGAAACCGGCCACCACACAGTCGGCCCACTTCTGATCGCGGTAAATCGCTAGATGGATTACGGCGCCCCCACGCGGGGCGCCGTTTTCGTTTTCAGGCTACATCATCGCGGCGAAGGCGGCCTCCAGCCCTTTCTGATCGGCCCGCCAGCCGGCATAAACATCCGCCGCCGTCGCCGGGTAAACGTCCTCCTCCCCCGCTTCCAGCCCGTCGAGCACCGCGCTTGCCACGGCCTGGGCTGTGTCCTTTGGGCCCTCGATCCCGGCGAGCATTTCGGTATCGATCCCGCCGGGGAAGGCGTTCACCACCAGCACGCCGCGCGGGCGCAGGTAGGCGCGCAGGGACATCGCCATGGACCACGCCGCCGCCTTGGAGGCGTTGTAGGCCGAGAAGCCGGGCGCGGCGAGGAAGCTCAGAAGCGAGAGCATGTTCACCACCGCGCCGCCGCCATTGACCTCGATCACCGGGGCAAAGGCGCGGGTCATGTCGCGCAGCCCGTTGTGGTTGACGGCCATGTCGCGGTCGATTGCGCTTTGGGCCACGTCGAGCGCGCCGCCAAAGCTCAATACGCCTGCGTTGTTGATCAACAGGGTCACGTCGTTTGCGGTGCGTGCGGCGTCCGCGATCTGCGCGGCATCGGTGATGTCGAGCCGGATCGGCACCACGCGCTCAGGGTCCAGCGCCACGACGGGGCCGAGGGTTTCGGGATCGCGCGCGGCGGCGTAGATCTTCGCCGCACCGCGGGCCAGCGCCTCCTCCACATAGGCTTTGCCCACGCCCCGGTTTGCGCCGGTGATAAGTAGGGTCGCGTTTTGCAGTTTCATGGGTTTCTCCGTTTGCATGAATTGCGATGGAGGCACCATGGCGGACCGCGTGGCGGGGAAAAATCCACTTGTGAGCAGGGGTATCGTGCGCAATGCGCATGAATGTATCCGGCCTGTTGTTTTAGTATTTTCAGGCCTATTTCGATCAAAAATCCGCGCTTCACGAGAGGAAATGGAATCGAAAGCGCTTCTATTTGCGTATGAATTGCGCATAGTGCATTAATGGATATCGCAACCCTGAAAACCCTCGCCCTTGTCGCGCAACACGGCAGTTTCGCCGCCGTCGCGCGGGTATTGAACCTCGATCCATCGTCGGTGTCCCGCGCCGTCGGCACGGCGGAAGCCACCCTCGGCCTGCGCCTGTTCCAGCGCACCACGCGCGCCCTTGCGCTCACCGAGGAAGGCGCGGTCTACCTGAGCCGCATCGCGCCGCTGCTGGAAGAATTTGACCACGCTCGCGAAGCGGCAGCGCAGGCCACGCGCAAACCTTCGGGTACCCTGCGGATGACGGCTTCTGTTGCCTTCGCCCATGAGTGCGTGGTGCCGCATCTGGGCGCGTTCCGGGCGCGCTACCCGGAGGTTTCGGTGGAATTGTTGCCCACGGATACGAACCTCGATCTGATCGCAGGCGGCATCGATCTGGCGATCCGGCTGGCCGCCGCCCCCAGCGGCGACCTGATTTCCACCCGGCTCTTGCGCACCCGCTATCTGGTCTGCGCCGCGCCCAGCTATCTGGCGCAACACGGACCCATCGCCCACCCCGAGGATCTGGCCCATCACCCCTGCCTGCGGCTGGCGCTGCCCGAATACCGCAACCGCTGGCGTTTCCGCGCGGCCGACGGCCGCAGCTTCGAGGTGCCGGTTTCAGGATACTTTGTCATAGCCAACGGGCTATCGCTGCGGCAGGCGGCGGTGGACGGGCTCGGCCCCGTGCTACTGGCCGATTGGCTGGTGGCGCGGGATCTGGCGGCAGGGCGTTTGGTATCGCTCTTCCCCGATCTCGACTGCACCGCGACGAGCTTTGACACCGGCGCCTGGGCGCTCTACCCGAGCCGGGCGTTTCTGCCGCTCAAGGTGCGGGTGATGATCGATTTCCTGCGGGACGCGCTTACGTTAGGTCAATCCGAAATTGGGAGATGACAATGAACATGTTCGTGTTACGTTCTCCCTGTTACTCTCAAAGCGACAGGAATTGGTAATGCGTGTATCGAAAATCAAAACTTTGGCCACCACAGCACAACGGGTGCCGTGGGTGGCGCTGATCGGCTTTGCGGCCCTCTCCGCTTGCGACGTGAGCGAAAACGAAGTGCGTGCGGCCTCGACAGCAGCCTCGGCCGCAATCCTCGCCGAAGAGGTCAACGAAGACGTGAAGAAATCTCAGGATTTTGACCGCATTGCCAATGACGCCGTTGCCGATATGGACACGAGCGGCCTGTCGGCCCTCGAATAGGCGCAGCGCTTAAGCTAGGAGCCCTCGGATCTCGCCATAAGCCCCGGAAAGCCCCGGCAGCAGCGGCAGAAGATCGGCCTGCACCGCGTGATAAATGTCGGGCTTGCCGGCAAATTGCGTTTCCGGAGCGCGGCCGTTCACCGCCACCTCCGGGAACCAGCCACCGTGGGTGGGGTCGATGAAAGCTTCAGACGCAAACACCCAGAGCTTGCGGTACCAGTCTTCATCCTCTGGTTGCGGATCGGCCTTCTGCAGCGCCGCCAACGCGCCGATGGCTTCTGTCACGGGCCACCAGTAGCGGCTGCGAATATCTGGCGCACCGCCCGCTTTCAGCGTGTAGAAGAGGCCGCCGTTCTCATTGTCCCATGCGTCCTGTAACGCGCGATAGGTGAGCGCGCGCGCGATGCTGAGGCTGTCATCCTGCGCACGGCCCGACAAATCCCAATGCTGCAGCAGAAGCCGGGCCAACTCGAAGGAATGCCCCGGCGTGGTGCCCGCGGGGCGGAACATCGGATCGCCCGCGTAATCAGGATCGACCTGCCAGTGAGCGGTGTAATGCTCGGGCAGCCGATAATCATGCGCAGGCGCAATCCGGCGAAGGAAGAAATCAAGGATCCGGCCCGCGCGGGCCAAGAACTTCTCCCGCCCCGTGGCCTCAAAAGCGCCGAGCAAGGCCTCCACGCCGTGCATATTAGCGTTCATGCCGCGATAGGTGGAAAACGGCGTAAAATCGCGGTTGTACTCATCGCAGAAGAGGCCGTTTTCTTCCTCCCAGAAGTGCGCATCCAGCACGCCGTCCACATCCGTCAGAAGCCTGTCGGCATCCTCATGTCCCGCCGCCTTGGCGCTCGAAGCGGCGAGCAGCACGAAGACATGGCCATAGGCGAGCTTGCGCGCGTCTGCGATGCCCTCGCCCTCCAACGCCCAGAGGTAGCCCCCGTGATCGGCGTCTCGGTGGTGGGACCACAGGTAGGCCATGCCCTGATCCACCAGCGCCGTGGCCCCCGAAAGGCCCGCAAGATGGCCGAGCGCGTAGGAATGGACGAGCCGTGTGGTGGTGTGCAACTCCTGCTTTGCGCTTGCCAGCGGAGCGCCGTCCACCCCCAGCACGTGAAATCCCGCGCCTTGCCCGAGGCTCGCCCGGAAGAAATCGTACTGCCGCAGCGCGTCGGCCTTGAGGAAGGCGCGGTGGGCCTCGCTGGCGCGCCAGGGCGTTTGGGAAGCACTGTCGCCGGGGGCGGTAACGGGCGTGGAACTGGCAGACATGGGGCCTCCTGAAATCCGGGTGACGCCGGGGCATGGCGCGTTTGCGTTACCGCTATCAATCCGCGCGCCAGCCTGCAATCTTTTACGCGCGAAAAGGGCCATGTTGCGATTGCCAGCGCCGCGCGGCGCGATACTCTGGGAGTCAAAGCCCCGGTGGGCGGACTTTTCAGCGAGGGATAGAATGGCACAACAGATTGCAGTGATCGGGCTTGGCTCCATGGGCTACGGAATCGCGTCTTCCGTGCTGCGCGCCGGGCACCGCACATGGGGCACCGATGTGAACGCCGCACAGGCCGAGCGGTTCCGCGCGGACGGCGGCGAGGCCAGCGCTCTGGCCGATCACGCGGGCGCGCTGGATGCAGTTGTCGTGGTGGTACTGAACGCGGCGCAAACGGAAGAGGTGCTGTTCGGCGAGACCGGGATCGTGGCCGCCATGCGCCCCGGCGCGGTGGTGATCGCCTGCGCCACGGTGCCGCCCGCCTTCGCCCGCGCCATGGCGGCCCGCTGTGCGGAGCACGGCGTGCATTACCTCGACGCGCCGATCTCCGGCGGGGCCGTAAAGGCGGCGCAGGGCAAGCTCTCCATCATGGCCTCGGGCACGGCGGAGGCCTTCGCCGCCGCGCGCCCCGCGCTTTCGGCAATGGCGGAAACGGTGTTTGAACTGGGCGAGGCCGCCGGTGCGGGCAGCGCGATGAAAGCGGTGAACCAGCTTCTGGCCGGGGTCCACATCGCCACCATGGCCGAGGCGCTGACCTTCGGCATGACGCAGGGGGTGAGCCCCGAGAAATTCATGGAGGTGATCCCGAAGTGCGCTGGCTCCAGCTGGATGCTGGAAAACCGCGCGCCCCATATCGTGGACGGCGACTACACGCCCCACTCCGCCGTCAACATCTGGCCTAAGGATCTCGGGATCGTGCTCGACATCGCCCGCGACGCCCGCTTCAGCGCGCCGATTACCGCCGCCGCGCTCCAGCAGTTCCTTGCAGCAGCCGGCATGGGATTGGGCGGCGAAGACGATGCGGCCGTGGCCAAGGTCTATGCCCGCAACGCGCAGCTCACCCTACCGGGAGAGGACGCATGACGCGCTTTTCCGCCAACCTCGGCTTCCTCTGGGCCGAACTGCCGTTGCCTGACGCCATCCGCGCCGCGAAAGCCGCCGGGTTTGACGCGGTGGAATGCCACTGGCCCTACGACCAGGACCGCGCCGCCGTTCGGTCCGCGCTGAATGAAACCCGCCTGCCAATGCTGGGGCTCAACACCCGGCGCGGCGATGTGGCGGCGGGTGAAAATGGGCTTTCGGCGCTCCCGGGCCGCGAGGCAGACGCCCGCGCTGCCATCGATGAGGCCATCGACTGGGCCGTGGCGCTCGGCGTGCCCAATATCCACGTGATGGCCGGCTTTGCCTCGGGCGAAAAAGCCCATGACGCCTTCGTGGCCAATCTCGCCTACGCCTGCTCCCAAGCCGCCCCGAAGGGCCTCACCATTCTGATCGAGCCGCTGAACGGCTATGATGCGCCGGGCTATTTCCTCTCCACCACCACGCAAGCCGAAGCCCTGATCGCGCAGGTGGGGGCGGAAAACCTGAAGCTGATGTTTGACTGCTACCACGTACAGCTTTCTGAAGGTGATCTGACCAACCGACTCAAGCGCCTCCTGCCGATCATCGGCCACATCCAGTTCGCTGGCGTCCCTGCGCGGGGCCGGCCCGATGTGGGCGAAGTGCATTATCCTTTTGTGTTCGAGCAAATCGCCGCGCTCGGCCACACAGCCCCGCTGGGTGCGGAATACAAACCGGGCGGGAGCACCGAAGCGACACTGGGCTGGATGGGCAAAACCTGAACGCGCCTTAAAAGCGCGCTGCTCGATCAAATTTGGGTAAATGGCGGAGAGACAGGGATTCGAACCCTGGAGACGGTTTCCCGCCTACACACTTTCCAGGCGTGCGCCTTCGACCACTCGGCCACCTCTCCGTTGCGCGGGGTTTACCCTCAATCGCGGCGGGGATGCAAGGGGGGCTGAGCCATTTTTTTCAGCCTCTTACCCCAAGGCATTCCCACCCAGGATCATGCCTCCAGAAACAGGGTCACGCGCCTGTTCTGGCGACCTTTTTTCTCGATCTTTCCAAGCCGCACCGGGCCGATTTCACCTGTGCTGGCCACATGGGTGCCGCCGCAGGGTTGCAGATCCACCTGCTGCTCCCCTACCCCGATCCGCACCAGCCGCACATGGCCCGCGCCTGAGGGCGGCATCACGGACATGGTTTTCACAAGACCCGGATTCGCGGCCAGTTCGGCATCGGTGATCCAGGTCTCGCTCACCGGTAGATCCTGCACGATCAGCGCGTTGAGCGCGGCCTGCAGCGCGTCCTTGTCTTGCGGCGCGTCGGGCATGTCGAAATCAAGCCGACCCTTCTCCGCCGTGATCGCCCCGCCCGAGACGGGGAGCGGGATCACCACCGACAGCAGGTGCAGCGCGGTGTGGATGCGCATGTGGCGGTGGCGGCGATCCCAGTCGAGCCGCTGCAGCACCTCGCTGCCCACCGGCGGCAGCGGGCTCGGCTCTCCGGGCACCAGCACGATGGCACCGGCCTCGCCCTTCACCGTTGTCGCGATCTCAAGCGCGCCGCCCTGCCATTCGAGCCGCCCGCTATCACCCGGCTGCCCGCCCCCTGTGGGGTAGAACACACTCGCCTCCAGCACCACGCCGCCTTCGGGCGTATGGGCGATCACGCGGCCCGGCAGCAGGTTGTGATAGGCGTTCTCTGTGAACAGCGCGCGGGTGGTGGTCATGTCAGGGCATCTCCTCTCACGATCTCACGATCCGCCGGACTCATCCTCGTCAGGCGGCGGCAGGTCGGGCGTTTCGCGCAGCACATCGGAAGGCGACGTATCCGGCGCGCGCGGGGCGGTGTTGGCCGTCACCGGCGTCGATTTCGCAGGCCGTGCGGGGGCCGCGCCCGGCAGGGTTTCGGGGTTGCGCAGCCAGACATCGCGCTGCGCGAAGGGGATCTCGAAGCCTTCTTCGGAGAAGCGCCGCGCGATTTCGTGGTTCATGTCCGATTGCACCGCAAGCTTCCAGTTCACGTCGCGCAGGAAACAACGGATCTCGAATTCCAGCGCGTCGGCGCCGAAATTGCGAAACAGCACCGAGGGCGGCGGGTTGGCGATCACCATCGGGTGAGCATTGGCGATCTCGCGCAGGACCGTTTCCACATGTTTGGTGTCGCTGCCATAGGCCACGCCCACCGGCACGATCAGCCGCCCCGTCAGGTTGCCGCGTGTCCAGTTCGTCACCACGCCGGACACGAGATCGGCATTGGGTATGATCACATCGGTGCGGTCGAAAGTCTCGATCCGCGTGGCGCGCACGGAAATGTCGCGCACGTAACCCATCTGGCCGTTGACCTCGATCCAGTCGCCTTCCGAGATCGGGCGTTCCGCCAGCAGGATCAGCCCGGACACGAAGTTTGACACTATGGTCTGCAGGCCGAAGCCGATGCCGACCGAGAGCGCCCCGGCCACCAGCGCGAAGGCCGAAAGATCGATGCCCGCGCTTGTCACGGCCACCAGCGCGGCAAGGCCGAGGCCCACGTAGCCTACGGCGGCCACAACGGCATGCTGGCCGCCCACGTCCATCTTGGTGCGCGGCAGAACCGTGGTGCGCAGCGCGCTCTGTACCAGCCGCGTGACAGTGTAGCCGATGGCGAAGACGACGAAGAAGAGGATCAGATCGGTGGGCGAGATGCGCACGTCGCCAAAGGCGTAACCGTCCTGGAACTTTTTCCAGGCCTCGGTGATGTCCGTCCAGCGCGCGCCCCATGTCAGCGCGAAAACCGGCAGGCTGAGCAGGATGATGAAAATGTTCAGGATCACCGGCGCCAGCGCGTTCTGCACGCGATCCTTGTCGCCGGTGGCCAGCGCGAAGGCCTCGCGGAACAGGCGCTGGATCAGAGCGATGAAGCCGATCAGCGCAAGCGAGGCAATCGTGGGGAAGACGATCGACACGGCCGCGTTGTAATAGCCGATGGCCGCCAGAACCGGCCCGGCCACCGCCAGCGCCATGGTGGCGCGGCCAAAGAGGTAGCTCGGGTTGTTGAAGACGGTCATGCTCTCGCCGTCTTCGGCCACGTTGCGCGCGTGGATGACCATGAGCTGCGCCACCCGCATCAGCAGCACCGCTGCCGTGATGATCAGCGGGAAGGCGACGCCGGATTTGGAGGAGGCCGGGATGTCCTGAAACTGGATCATCCCCACGATCAGCGAGTAGATGCCGAAGGTCAGGCCAAGGGCGGCGGAGAACCAGCGGCCCTGTGCGCATTGGGCCGGGGTCAGGATCAGGAAGCGCCCGCCTGCCCCGCGTTTGGGGAAGATGTTGGAGCCAAGCCAGCTGGCCACGTAGAAGGCAAAGCCCATGCTGGCCACGGAGGACAGCGCCGCATCGGTGTGCAGCCCCACGAGCTGGGTGCTATAGGCCGCCTGCACCAGAAGGCCGATGCCCAGAGTCGGCACAAGCACCTGCCCGAGCGAGACGATGAAGGCCAGGATCCAACGCGCCGGTGAAGGATCTTCGCCCTGCACGGCAAGCGCCATGCGCACCATCAGCCGCCTGCCCCGCACCGTGAAGATCAGGCCAAGCGCAAGGAAAAAGAGCGTTTCCGGCAAGTGACGGCGCAGCTGCTGGGATTGCCGTTCCACCGCATAGGCCGATTGGATCTCCGTCCAGACCGGATAGAACATCCGCTCCACGGCCTCGCCCCCGGCGACCCAGCTTGCCGGGTTCAGCGGGCTCGGGCCACGCTCGAAAAATCGCTCGGACTGGCGTTCGCGCAGCAGCGAGTCGATCTCGCGGATGATACCATCGGCCAGCAGGAAGGCTTCTTCCGCCTCGATCACCGGCTCGCGCAGCACCGCCATGCGGGTGGTCAGCTCTTCGCGGCGTTCGGCGATATTGGCCGGCTCTTCGCCGGACTCCGGAAGCGGCCCCAGCGCATCGATCTGGGCCTGAAGCGTGCGGATCCGGGCGGCGTTGACCCCTTGCGCCTGCTCAAAGATGCTGCGCCATTCCACGACTTGCCCGCGCAGATCCTCCATGGCGGCGTCGGAGGCCCGGTTGTTCTCGATGGCCTCCTGCGCCCGTTCGACCGTCTTGAACCAGGCGTCGTAATCCGGCCCGCCCTCCGCGAGATCCGCCTGAAGTTTCTCGAGAAGTTCCTCTTTCGGGTCAGGTGCCGTTTCGAGGCCAATCGCCTGACCGACCGCCGCGCCAGCTTCGGCAACGGCGGTGTCACCTGCTGCGGTGAGCGTGGGATCCTCCGCCGTGGCGTCCTGAGCCGCTAAAGGAGCGGCCAGTGCGGCGCATGCCGCGAAGCAGAGCGCGAGGATCCTGTTCCGCATCAGTCCACGAAAACGCCCGGGATCGAGCGCGGGCCCGCATCAAGCCAGCCCGGCACCGGCAGGCCTTTTTCGCGCAGGAAATCAGGGTTGAACAGCTTGGACTGGTAGCGCGTGCCGTAATCGCACAGGATCGTCACGATGGTGTGGCCCGGCCCCAGATCCTTTGCGAGCCGGATCGCCCCGGCCACGTTGATGCCGGAGGAGCCGCCAAGGCAGAGCCCTTCGTGCTGCAGCAAATCGAATACGATCGGCAGCGCCTCGGCGTCGGGGATGTTATAGGCGTGATCCACCTTGAGCCCTTCGAGGTTCGCGGTGATGCGCCCCTGCCCGATGCCTTCGGTGATCGAGCCACCTTCGCTTTTCAGCTCGCCATGGGCGTAGAAGTTGTAGAGCGCCGCGCCATCGGGATCGGCAAGGCCGATCTTCACGCCTGCGGAGCGTTCGCGCAGGCCAGCGGCCACACCGGCCAGCGTGCCACCGGAGCCGACGGCGCAGATGAAGCCATCGACCTTGCCGTTCGTCTGCTCCCAGATCTCGGGCGCGGTGGTTTCGTAGTGGGCCTTACGGTTGGCCACGTTATCGAACTGGTTGGCCCAGATCGCGCCGTTGGGCTCGCTCTTGGCCAGCTCGTTTGCCAGCCGCTCGGAGTAGCGCACGTAGTTGTTGGGGTTGCGGTAGGGCACCGCCGGCACCTGCACCAGCTCAGCACCCGCGAGCCGCAGCATGTCCTTCTTTTCCTCGGATTGGGTTTCCGGGATCACGATCACGGTCTTGAACCCCATCGCCGCACCTACCAGCGCAAGGCCGATGCCGGTGTTGCCAGCGGTGCCTTCCACGATGGTGCCGCCGGGCTTGAGCGCCCCGCTGGCCACGGCCTCCTGAATGATCTTCAGAGCCGGGCGATCCTTCACCGACTGGCCGGGGTTCAGGAACTCCGCCTTGCCGAGAATCTCGCAGCCGGTGGCCTCGCTCGCCCCTTTCAGTCGGATCAGGGGGGTGTTGCCGATCATGTCCGGCAGGTCTTTGCACACGCGCATGTTTTCTCGCCCAAGAAGTTCCGGTTTTCCCTTTAGTATGCGCCCCACATGGGGACTTCAAGCATCGCCGCGCAACCGCTCACGGTTCCGTGCCAGCCAGAGGGCGCACATCACCAGAGGCCCCGTCTGCGCCTCGCCGCTGTCCACCACCTCCATCAGCCGGTCGAAACTGAGCACATGGGAGCGGATGTCTTCCTCCTCGCTGGCCAGCCCGGCCACGCCCCCCGCATCATCGGGCAGATCCGCGATGGCGATATAGGTGTGGTAATATTCCGTCGTCGCACCCGGCGAAGGATACGCCCGCGACACCAGATGCAGATCGCCCAAGTTAAGCCCGGTTTCTTCCAGCGTCTCGCGCCGCACGGCTGTTTCCGGGCTTTCGCCCAGATCGATCAGCCCCGCCACAGGCTCCAGCATCCACAAGACATCGGCCCCGCGCACGAAGGGGCCCATGCGGATCTGTTCGACAACAAGCACCCGATCCCGGACCGGATCATAGGGCAGCACGATGATGGCATCGGTGCCCACGAAGACCTCGCGCATGATCTCACCGCTCTTGATGCCGTTGAAGCGATTGAACCTGAGCCGGATTTCATCGAGCGCGAAGAACGAGCTGTAAGGCCTTGTGTGAGATAGGATTTCCACATCCGCCCTGCCCTTGCCGCTGCCAAGGCTGACTGGTGGCTTTTCGCGCGCAAGCATCCGGCTCCAGGCGCGGTTGCACATCATCGGGTAGCGGCGCGTCAGCTCCTCAAAGGAGAAGCGGCCCAGATAACTCATGAACTCCTCTGCCGCCATCAGGTTGACAGCGCCATAAGCCGCAATCCACGCCTCCAGATCCCACGGCGCGCCCGGCTGCCAGTGGCTGGCTTCGGGGAAGAACACCAGCGCCTCTTCGCCATTTTCCAACGTCACCGGGCGCAGATCGAAGTCGAACCCGCCCTCATAGAACTCCAGCCGCTCAACGTCCGCCGCCGTAGCCCCCGAGAACAAAAGCCCCTCGGCCATGCCGCCGGGCGACTGGACGATCATCGGAAAAATCTGATCCTGAACCGCATAGACGCGGTGCTCCGGCAGCCGCGTTGCGACGAGCTGCGCCTCGGGCAGCTTGCGCCCAAGCACCAGTTCCAGAAGGGGAATATGCCTCAGGGTGCCGTAAAAGAAGAGCTTTCGTACCGCCGGATCAGCGCCATTGCCGCCCGGCCCAGTTGCTGAGGAGACCACAGAAAATACCACCTATCGCCAAAGTGCCGATGATCGTGGGATCGGCAATCACCAGCGCGTTATCAATGCTTATTTCAAATACAGCCGCCACCGCTTCCATCGGACCCTTGTAGGTCTTGCGCAGGGACAGCTTGAGCATCTCGATACAGGCATAGAGGAAAATGGCAACCGCCGTCATCGCCACGCTCGTCGTCAGCCCGATGCCGATGCCGGCCCGCAGGCCCTGCCCGCCCCGCGGCCCCATGATGCGCCAGCCCGCGATCAGGCCGATCAGCGCATTGCCTTCGGAAAACCACTTCGTGGACGTGCCTTCATCCAGCAGGGGCTTCACCAACTCGCTCGTGAAGTAGGCCAGAAGTGCGAAGGCAATACTGGCGACGAGTTTGGCGGCGGTGGGCATGATCTTAGCTCGGTCTTGTTATCGTTATCTGCGTCACGTCGCAGTTTCCGCTATGAAAGGTGGCCGCGCAAGAGGTGAGGTAAAGGTTCCACATCCGGCGGAAGCGATCGTCAAAGCCAAGGGCGCGGATCTTGTCCCATTGGGCGTTGAAGCTCTCGAACCAGCGGCGCATGGTGATCGAGTAGCTCTCGCCGAACTCGATGGAGCCGCGCACCGCTAGCCCGGCGCGTTCCACTTCGCGGCGCAGCACTTCTGGGCTTGGGAGCATCCCGCCCGGAAAGATGTATTTCTGAATAAAGTCAACCTTCTTCCGGTAGACCTTAAAGTTCTCATCCGGCACGGTGATCACCTGCAGCGTGGCCTGCGCACCGGGCTTGAGCCGCTCGCGGACACAGTCGAAATAGACAGGCCAGTAGCGCTCGCCCACGGCCTCGAACATCTCGATGGAGGCGATGCCGTCATAGGTGCCGGTTTCGTCGCGGTAATCCTGCAGCTTGATCGTGACGCGATCGCTCAGGCCAAGCCGCTCCATCCGCGCCACGGCGAAGTCATATTGCTCGCGCGAAATGGTGAGCCCCGTCACCTTCAGCCCGCGCTCAGCTGCCGCATATTCGGCAAAGCCACCCCAGCCGCAGCCGATTTCCAGAATGTGATCGCCGGGGTTCGCGCCGATCGAATCCACCATGGCGGCATATTTCTGCACCTGTGCCTTCTCCAGATCTTCCTGCCCGGTTTCATAAAGCGCACTGGAATAGGTCATCGTGTCATCGAGCCAAAGCCCGTAGAAGGCGTTTCCAAGATCGTAGTGGTAAGAAATATTGCGCCGTGCCTGCGCTTTGCTGTTGGACTTCAGCCAAAAGCGCAGCCGCTCATAGGCCTGCACCAAAGCGCCGCCGGAGAACCCATGCACAAGGCTGTCCTTGGCCAGATGCACGTAGTCCATGAAGGCCATCAGGTCGGGCGTGCTCCAGCTGCCCTCCATGTAGGCTTCCAGAAAGCCAACGTCGCCTTCGCGGATCAGGCGGGTGAAAATCTCGGGGTCATGCAGGGTGATTTCGGCCACCGGGCCGGGCGCTGCGCCCTGCACACGGAATGTGCGGCCATCAAACAGCGTGACATCGAGGCGCCCGCCAGGCACGCGCTTCAAAGTCTCTAGGATCTGCGGGAAATAGCGCGGCAACTTATCTGCCGGCGCGCTCCCCTTGCTGGCCTGCATCAACATCTCTCCTGTCCCGACTGCCACTTGAGCAGATACACCGCTGTTATTCAACGTTTTCTTCCTGTTGTTGTTTATGGATTTCATAGGCTTTCAATGCACGCGCCCGGCCTTCCGCAAGGTCAACCACTGGTCGTTCCGGGTATAGCTGATCTGGCGTAAGCCCCCAGCTACGCGGCACGGCGTCAAAGAAACTGAGCGCCTGCGCCCCCGGATCGCGGCTGGCCTCGGCCAGCCAGCGGCGTACATAGGCGCCGTCGGCGTCAAATTTTTCCTGCTGGGTCACCGGATTGAACACCCGGAAATAGGGTGCGGCATCGGGGCCGGAGCCGGCCACCCATTGCCAGCCCATGGCGTTGCTGGCCGGATCCCAATCGATCAGGCAATCGGCAAACCACTGCTGGCCCACCCGCCAGTGCACGCCCATGTGTTTGTTCAGGTAGGAGGCCACGATCATCCGCGCGCGGTTGTGCATCACGCCGGAGATATACATCTGCCGCATCGCCGCATCGACGAAGGGCACGCCCGTGCGCCCCTGTTTCCACGCCAGTACATCGGGGCTGCCGTCCTGCCAGGGGAAGCTCTCCCACTCGGGCCGCCAACTCTCGGTTTCGATATGGGGGGTGTGGTAGATCAGATGGTAGGCAAACTCGCGCCAGACCAATTCCTTCAGGAAATGCTCGGCCCCCTTCGCTCCGGCAGCCTGCGCGGCCTGCCCGGCGCGCCAGATCTTGTGCGGCGCAATCTCACCCACGGCAAGGTTTTCGCTCAGGCCGGAGGTGGCCGGCTCCGCCGGGTAATCCCGCCGCGCCTTGTAGCCATCGGCCTGGGTTGCGATGAACTGCGCTAGCCGGGCGCCAGCCGCGGCCTCGCCCACGCACATGTAAGGGGCAAGCACGGCGGCGCCCCGGTTCAAGGCGGCGCTCAAGGCCCAATCGCTGAGATCCTCGGAAGCCGGGAACGCCTTGGGCGCAGGGATCGCCTTGGGCGCGGGGATGGCTTCGGCCACCGGCAGATCCTTCACCGCGCGCCAGAAGGGTGAGTAAACGCGGTAAAATCCACCGCTGCCGGTCTGCACCGTCCAGGGCTCAAACAGCAGGTGCCCGCCGTGGCTTTCTGCACGGATATCAACAGCTTGCAGGGCGGACTTCACATCGGCATCGATCTCACGGGAAAGGCCGTCGTAAAGGCGGTTCCAATGTACCTGCGTTGCGCCCGTGCCGCGGCACAGCTCCAGCAGCACCTCGCGCGCCGGGCCGCTGCGCAGGATCAGGCGCTGGCCCAGTTTGCCGAGCGTCTCGGCAAAAGCCGCGACAGCCGCCTCGTAGCGCTGTGCAGGTGCGGCCCCTAGCGCATCGATGCGGGCCTCCCGGATACAGAGGCAGAGGATCGGCTGGCCGCTGGCAAGAGCCGCGCTCAGTGCCGGGTTGTCCTCAAGCCGGAAATCCCTGCGCAGCCAATAAATTACAGGCTGGTTTTCACTCATATCTGCTCCCTGCCGCCTCTATGCGATCGGCAACGCACCACTGATGCGGGCCGGATCCTGTTGTGACCCCGCAGAGCGGGGCGCGATCTCTGTAAAGACATACGCGCCGCCCCTGCGCATGGATCACTCGCGCGCAGGAAAGAAGGCCGAAAAAGGTGAAAAAATACCTCAAGCCCGATTGAGAAACGAAAAACGCCGCCCCGAGGGGCGGCGCTGATTGTTCTGCAATGTCAGAGGCTTCAGGACAGAAGCACACCCACGCGCGGCTTCAGCTGATCGCGGGCCGAGGTGTAGATGCTGTCGGGCTCGTCCTTGTCCAGCAGTTCCGGGAAGAGCGTCAGCAGCTCTTCGCGCATGTCTTCGGGCAGCGCCTCGATCGTCTTGCGGTTGGGGAAGAAGCTCTCCGTCTCCACCCCTTCGGCATAGATCACCTCGTGGTTTTCGAAAGCCACGTGATAGTAGACGACCCGCTCCTTGCCATGATCCATGCGGATCGTGGAGTCATTGCACAGCGTGAAGGCCGGGGTCAGCACGCCGTCGGGCTCGCCAAACATCATTTCCGCGCGCCAGTCGCGCACGAGGAAACGGTGCTGGCGGGAGACGCGCAGATCGCGCTCGGGCAGATCCTTCCCAAGGCTTCCGGCGGCGAAAAAGATCGGCTTGAGCGCCGGTTTGATCGCCATGATTTCCGGTTCCACCGGCGAAGAGCCAACCCAACGCACCTTCTGCACCCCGTGATCGCGCGTCACCACGCGATCGCCAATCGCAAGCGTCTCCACGGCGACAGGGCCATCCGGTGTCAGGATGTGCGTCCCTTCCACGAAACACACGACAACGCCAATCGACAGGTTGTTGGTGATCGTCTGGATATTGGGATCCTCACCAAAGACAGCATTGACCTGAACGTCCAGAACATCGCCCGGCATCAAGTTGTATCCGTCAAGCACAAGGCACTCGAAAGACCAGCCTGTCGGCGTCAGGATCACGCGCGGGTCGTCCACCGGGATGAATTCGAACAGTTCGCCCTCGACAAAGATCTCGAAACCGGCGAACTCCACCGGAATCAGCGGCTCCACGATGACATCCAGCAACTGCTCGCCGGAGGTGATCAGGACAGCATCTCCCGTCGCGACTGTATTCAGATCCTCAAGCGACGAGTTAACGCCAAGGCCAAGAGCTTTGATCACGGCGCCGAAATCATTTTCCAGGGCACGCGCAGGCGTATTGAAGTCCTGACCATCCGGATTGGGGAAACCATCCGATGCAAAGATCACGATGTTGGTGTCATCTGCGCTTACGCCGTTTGCGATCCAGTTTTCCTCGACTTCCTCGAGGCCGAGATCATAGCGAGTCCAGCCGTTGGGGCCGTCATCTGCAATGTCCTGAAGCGCCTGACGGAATGCATCGCCTTCGGTCAGGTTGAAGGTGCCGCGTTCATCCGAAGTCGAGGCGTAATCGATGAGCGTGATGTTCACCTCTTCCGGCGTGTAGCCGGCATCAATGTAAGCCTGAAACAATTCGTTGGCCGCGAAGAGTTGCGCCTCGAGAATGGTCTCGTTGTTGCCATCTCCATCGAAATCGGTGCCGGAGCTGTTTGCCGTGGAGCCGGATGAGTCGATGACAATCGCAATGTTGATCGTCTCGGCAATCTCGGTGAAGGTCACGTTCGAACTCAGTTCCGCCTGCTCATCCGTCGCCGGGTAGGCAAGCACCGAGCCAAGGGTCACGTCGATATCGCCGACAACCCCGCCATCGATGAGGCCGCTGTCCGTATCGGTGACGTTATTCGGGTTTGATGGGTTCGCTACCACAATTACCTCCATTTGCGCGCTGTCGGTGCACTCCGTCAGGCGCCGCACATACTGTCTTGCCAGTCATCCTAATTGGGACCCGATGCCAAGGCAGCGTCAACTTTTCCTTAAACTTCTATACAGCAAGATCGGCTAATTTCATATGAATTAAGGCGAAATTTGGACAGCCCCTTCAGCCTTGGCCTGTTTTATTGGCGGAACCCTGAAAACAATCCAAGCCGCCTGAGGGGATCGTTCTCGATGCGGAAATCGGCCGCCACATTTGCGCCATTTCTTACTTGCGCGAATTCCGAATCGATTCGCCGCTTCCCGAACACGACACATGATACCCCAAATACGCCCCTTACCCACCGCGCGCGCCGCTTGCATCCCCCCCGTGAAGCGCCTAAATATGGGGGGTCGGTTCGCCGACTATGGACATAAACGCGCTCGTAATAAGCGGATCGGACCCGGGGGCGGTACCCGGCGACTCCACCAAACAACCCTCGTTGGGGGCAGATGGGGTCGAAACAGGATCGACGAACGTCTAAAGGGGTTTGCTTTGTCCCGGTGAGATACCACCGTTATCGGTTCGCTAAGCATAATTGCCAACGACAATCGTGCTCCGGTCGCTCTCGCTGCTTAATGCAGTGCGAAAAGCCGAAATCTTAAGCCCTGTCGCCTAGCCGCGTCAGGCGGGGTTCGCAGGCACCTGGCAACAGAAGCCTGCACTTCCTCCCCCCTCCCTTGCGATGATCACAGGTATTTGTGACGTGCTGGCGGCTGCTTCGTGCACAGCGCTTGATTGCCGTAGCGCCGGGCGCTAGGCCTCACAGCAAGAGAGGCCGCGCGGGTCTGCGTGGCAAGGACGGAGACACGATGACAACGCCCAGCCTTTCCGAGATGGTCTCGGTGTTCGGTCGCATCGGCCTTTTGTCCTTCGGCGGGCCTGCCGCCCAGATCGCGCTGATGCACCGCGAGCTGGTGGAAGAACGCCCCTGGCTGACCGAACAGCAATATCTGAACGCGCTTTCCTTCTGCATGCTGCTGCCGGGGCCGGAGGCGATGCAGCTTGCCACCTATGCCGGTTGGCGCATGCAGGGCGTGCGCGGCGGGTTGATCGCAGGCCTGCTCTTCGTTGTGCCCGGAGCGCTTGTGATCATGGCGCTCTCGGGCCTTTACGCGGCCCTTGGCGATGTGCCGCTCGTGGAGGCGCTGTTTCTGGGGATCAAATGTACCGTGGTGGTGATCGTGCTGCAGGCGCTGCGGAAGGTGGCGAAGAAGGCGCTCACCTCGCGGGGGCATTGGATCGTGGCAGGCATGAGCTTCGCGGCGATCTTCCTGTTCAACCTGCCCTTCCCGCTGATCATCGCGGTGGCCGCTGTCTGGGGCTACCTCACGTCGCGGGGGGCTTCCAGCGAGGCCGCGCCCGCCGCAAACGTGCCGCTTGCCGCCACCTTGCGCACGGTCGCGCTTTGGGGCGCGCTCTGGGCCGCGCCGATTGCACTGGCGATGCTGGCGGGCTGGCCGCTGCTCACCGAGATCGGGCTGTTCTTCTCCAGGCTCGCCGTGGTGACCTTCGGCGGCGCCTACGCGGTTCTGGCCTATATGACGCAGGCCGTGGTGGTGGAGCACGGCTGGCTCACCACAGCCCAGATGATGGACGGGCTGGGGCTGGCTGAAACCACGCCGGGGCCGCTGATCCTCGTGACGCAATTCGTGGGCTTTCAGGCCGGCCATGCCGCAGGCGGCGCGGCGCTTGGTTTGGCGGCGGCGCTGATGGTGCTTTGGGTGACCTTCACGCCCTGCTTCCTCTGGATCTTCGCAGGTGCGCCCTACATCGAATGGATCTCGGCGCGGCCCGCGCTTTCCGGTGCGCTGAAGGCGATAACGGCGGCCGTGGTGGGGGTGATCCTGAACCTCTCAATCTGGTTCGCGCTGCACGTCTATTTCGCACGGCTCGAGGTGGCAGAGCTGGGCCCGGCGCGGCTGCTGATGCCTGAGCTTGCAAGCCTTCAGCCCTTCGCCATTGCCCTCACCGCGCTGGCTGCAATTCTGCTTTTGCGCTTTCGGATCAACCTCTTGCTGGTGTTGCCCGTCATGGCTGCCGCGGGGGCAGCCGGGCTGACGCTGGCGGGGTAAAATATAATGCGGCTGCTCCCTTTTCATCCGCCCCCTCTGCTTCTACAGTGGAGCCGTTGAAGTGGAAGGTGCCCGCATGTCTCGGACCATTGATTACGGAAACCTGATGCACACGGCGATGCGCGGCCTGATCCGCACCGTCCTGCAGGACGTGGCCGACAATGGCCTGCCCGGCCAGCACCATTTCTTCATCACTTTCGACACGCTTCATCCCGATGTGGAACTGGCCGATTGGCTTTCGGACCGCTATCCAGGTGAAATGACGGTTGTGATGCAGCATTGGTATGACAACCTTGAAGTGGGCGAAGACGGCTTCTCGGTCACGCTGAACTTCGGCGATTCCCCCGAGCCTCTCTACATCCCCTATGACGCCATCGTGACCTTCGTGGATCCTTCCGTCGAATTCGGCCTGCGGTTTGAGACGCAGCAGTCCGGCGACGATGAGGAAGACGAGGACGGCTTCCTCGCCGAGGAGCACGACGAGGCGCCGATGTCGGAGATGGTGGAAGAGGAAAGCAACCCGCCGCGCGACGCGGAAGTGGTGAGTCTCGACAGTTTCCGCAAGTAATCCGGTTTCAGGCGTGCCTTGCGCCTGACGGCGGCGGGGGTTCTGCCCCCGCACCACAGGTAAAGAGCGGGGGCTCTGCCCCCGCACCCCCGAGGTATTTCCGGCGAGAGGAAGGGGGCGGTTTTCTTTGCTTGTCAGTCGTCGGAACTTGCGGGCTGGAGCTTGTGGTGGCGCAGGTGGAGGCCGAGGGCGAGGCGGATGACGAGGCCGGTGGAGAGAAAGACGTAGATAACGGCGCAGGTCAGTTGCCAGAGGCGGCTTTCGAGCTGCGCGTCCACCTCGCTTTCCACGCCCGCAAGCGCTGCGCCGATCAGGATCACATAGGCCGAACAAGTGGAGCCGGCGAAGCTGCCCCAGCTCCTGCCCGACCAGATGAAGCCAGCACAGGTTGCGATCACCAAAAGGGCGATCATCAGAAGCAGCGGCCAGCTCGGCGCGAGCGTGAGCAGCCGGTAGGTGGCAAGGGCGGCGAGGCCGCCGAGCGCGCTGGCGGCAGCGAGCTCCAGCCCTTTGCCAAGGATATGGCGGTAAATCACCTTACGGCCCTCGGTTTCGGTGGAAATGGCGGTGAGTTTCTGCAGCAGCACCGCGACGAAGACCGGCAGCAACGGATAGGGCGCGGCGAAGCGTTGCAGCCAGACGATCAGGGGCAGTACCGCCAGCACGAGGCCAATCACCCGGGCGAGCCGTTCCACCGGCAGCGGCGGCGTGGGGGGAGCCACCGGTATACGGCCCGTGGGCAGCACCGCCCACGCCAGCCGGGCCAGGGCGAGGGCCGCGCCGAGATGTCCGATCATGACAAGGGCCAGATCCGCTCCCTGTCGCCCGCTCAGTTGCACGAGCAGAGGCACCAGCAGAAGTGCGATCAGGGCAATCAGCACGAAAAGCCCGTTGCCGCCTTTTGCCCCATACCAAAAGACGAGCCCGAGGCAGACCGCCTGCACCGCCAGGGACAGCAGGGGGAGCGCGCCGAGAGAGAGGAAGGCGAAAGCACCGCCGAAAAACACCGCGAAGGCAAAGGCCAGCAGCCGCAGCGAAAAGCCAAGCGGCAGCGGCTGGGGCAGTTGCAGCAGCGGTACGAGGAACACGGGCGTCATATAGGCCAGCGGCACATCGGCCAGTTCCGCCACCGCGTAGCTGCCCCAGACACAGGCGGTGAAGCGGAGCGCGTCCCGTGTGGCTTCCGCCGGTCTGTCCATATGGCCTTCCCCTCATGCCCATGCGTTTGTGATCACATCCGATAAGCCTAGCCCCAAATGCGCCGAAATGCAGCACAATCTGCGGCGATCCGGCCGCCCTGCCCCAATTGCTCTTTGCCGGGGCAGCGCTTATACGCAACGTCATCTGACCATTGAGGAGAGCCTGGGATGAGCGAGACCCGCACCGAAACCGACAGCTTTGGCCCGCTGGAGGTTCCGTCCGAGAAATACTGGGGCGCGCAGACGCAGCGCTCGATCATGAACTTCCCCATCGGCTGGGAAAAACAACCCGTGGCCATCGTGCGCGCGCTGGGCGTGATCAAGCAGGCCTGCGCCATGGCCAACAAGGAGAGCGGTGCGCTCGACCCCAAACTGGCCGATGCGATCATTCAGGCCGCGAGCGAAGTGGTGGCTGGCAAGTTCGACGACAACTTCCCGCTCGTCGTCTGGCAGACGGGCTCGGGCACGCAGTCCAACATGAACGCCAATGAGGTCATCGCCAACCGCGCGATCGAGATCCTCGGCGGCGTGATCGGCTCAAAGGATCCGGTGCACCCCAACGATCACTGCAACATGGGGCAATCCTCCAACGACACCTTCCCCACCGCCATGCATATCGCCGCCGCGATGATGACGCGCGACGTGCTGCTGCCGGGGCTCACCAAGCTCGCCGAAGGGCTTGAGGCGAAGGCCGAGGCCTTCAAGGACATCATCAAGATCGGCCGCACTCACACGCAAGACGCCACCCCGCTCACGCTGGGGCAGGAGTTCTCGGGCTACGCGATGCAGATCCGCAATGGCATCAAGCGCATCGAGCTGGCGTTGCCGGGCATCTACGAGTTGGCACAGGGCGGCACCGCCGTGGGCACCGGGCTCAACACCCGCAAAGGCTGGGGCGAGACCGTGGCCGCGAACATGGCCGAGATCACCGGCCTGCCCTTCGTCACCGCGCCCAACAAGTTCGAAGCGCTGGCCGCCCATGACGCGATGGTCTTCATGTCCGGCGCGCTCACCACGGTGGCCGGTGCGATGTACAAGATCGCCAACGACATCCGCTTCCTCGGCTCAGGCCCCCGTTCCGGCCTTGGCGAGCTGATCCTGCCAGAAAACGAGCCCGGCTCCTCGATCATGCCGGGCAAGGTGAACCCGACGCAGGCCGAAGCCATGACGCAGGTCGCTGCCCATGTGATGGGCAACGATGCGGCGATCAAGTTCGCCGGCTCGCAAGGCCACTTCGAGCTGAACGTCTACAACCCGATGATGAGCTACAACCTGCTGCAATCCATGCAGCTGCTGGGCGATGTGGCCGACAGCTTCACCGAGCGCATGCTGATGGGCATCGAGGCCAATGAGGCGCGCATCGACAAGCTGATGAAGGAAAGCCTGATGCTCGTCACCGCGCTGGCCCCCACCATCGGCTATGACAACGCCACCAAGGTCGCCAAGACGGCGCATAAGAACGGCACCACCCTGAAGGAAGAGGCCGTGCGGCTTGGCTTCGTGGATGAGGCCACCTTTAACGCCGTTGTCCGCCCTGAGCAGATGATCGGCCCCAAGGACTGATGGGCGACACGCCCATCAACCTAAACCGCGCGCGGAAGGCCCGCGCGCGGGATGAAAAGCGCAAAGCGGCGGATGCCAACGCTCTGCGCCACGGCCTGACCAAGGCACAGAAGGCCGCGCTCAAGGCGGAAAACGCGCGCAAGGCACGCCTTCTGGATCAGCATCGCAAAGCCGAAACGCCGTCTGATCCCGAGAAAAAGTGAACCCGCGTGATCCTGTCGCAGGATTTTGCCCTGTCCGGCCTCCGTTCCCGTTCTATCTCGACTACAGCAGGGGTCTGCCCCATGCGGCCTGACGTGTCAGGTTCCGGTGGCAGCGCCGCTGCGGTTGCGTAAACGGTTCAGTCTTTCGCGGGGTGTATCAAGGCCTTGCGGATGGCTGCGTAAACAGGGTCACATGGGCTGCGGGCCGCTCGGGCAGGAAGAACGCGCTGCAGGCCATGGCACGGACGATGTTGCAGGAGACAGGACGGCATGAACACACGCCCGCAAAAACACTCGCTGACGCTGAAGGGCCACCGCACCAGCGTCTCGCTGGAAGATGAATTCTGGGAAGCTTTCCGCGAGATCGCGGCGGAGCGGAACATGCCGATCAACGCGCTGGCCGTGGAGATCGACGAAAACCGCGATGCAGACAGCGGGCTGGCCTCGTCGATCCGGCTTTACGTGCTGCGGCACCTGCAGGTGCAGGCGTCGATGCGGCGCGCCTCTTAGCGCTTTTCCGCCTTCAACCAGATCCCGTCTTCCGCGCGCACCGTGAGATGCGCGACGGGCCTGGGCACACGCGCCGGATCGGCAGAGAAGCGGTAGGCGCGCAGCATCTGGGCCAGTAGCAAGGGCCCTTCCACCATCGCAAAGCCTGCGCCCGTGCAGACGCGCGGCCCGGCAGAGAACGGGATGAAGGCCGAGCGCAGGCAGGCGCGGCCGTTCTCGCTCGCGTAACGATCCGGGTCAAAAGCGTCGGGCGCGTCCCAGAGCCGCTGGTGGCGGTGCAGGTGCCAAGGCGAGAGCACAACCTGCGCGCCCGGTTTCACAGGCCGCTTGCGGAAGACCTCCGGGCAGGTGGTTTCGCGCACCATCATCGGCACCGGCGGATACAGCCTGAGCGCCTCGCGGAAGACATCGCGGGTGAATTTCAACCGGCCCATCACCGAGAAATCCTCCCCCGCCGCGAAGGCCGCTTTGGCTTCAGCCGCTGCGCGCTCCTGCGCCTCCGGATGGGTGGCGAGCAGGTAAAGCGCCCAGCCGAGGGCCGAGGCGCTGGTTTCATGGCCAGCAAGGAAGAAGATGGCGACCTGATCGACCATCTCTTCGGTGGTGAAGCGCCCGCCGTGGAGCGGATCTTCCGTTGTCATGATCTTGGTGGCCAGATCGTCGGGCGCGGTGCCAGCCTCGATGTCGGCCATGCGCTCTTTCGTGAGGCCGGTGATCAGCGCCCGGATGCTGCGCGCGGTATCCTTCGTGCGCCGCCGGTGCAGGCGCGGCATCCAGCGCGGCAGGGGCAGGAAGGCGCCGAGGTTCAGGATCGGCTGGGTGCGCTGGTAGGCGCGGAACTCCGAAAACACGCGGGAGGCCACATCATGGGTGATCGGGATCGAAAACAGCGTGCGGAAGATGACATCCGCCGCCGCATGGCTGGCCTCTTCCTCGAATTCCACATAGCCCCCCTGCCCCGCAAGCCGCGCCACGGCGGCCTCCCCGGCGGCCTTCATCGCGGGAAAAGTATCGCGCAGGCGGCCGCCCTCGAACGCCGGGTCAATGATGCGGCGCTGGCGCTTCCACACCTCGCCATTGGTGAGGAAGACGGACTCCCCCAGAAGCGGGCGCAGGCCTTCGCTGATGCGGCCGGATTTCGGGAAATCGTCGGGCCGCTCCTTCAGCACCAGATCCACGAGCTGCGGATCATTGGCGAGGTATGAGCGGAAGAAGGGCGTTTTGAACTCCGCCATCCACGCGCGATAGAGCTTCTCCGGCTGGGCCGAGAGAATGTCGCGCCGAAACAGCCGCATGTAGCGAAAGAGCGAGACCTTCTCGGCCCGCACCGGCGGCTTGGGAGGCAGGGGCGGCTGGGGTGCCAAGGCTTAGGCCGCCATGGAGGTATAGGGCGATTGCGGGCGCGTTTTCAGGGATTTGGACGAGGCGCGCCCGGCGTAGCGATCCCCCAGCGTGCGCGGGCCGGCGGTGATCTGGAAGTAGTCGTAATCCTTCGGCGCATCGAACGCACAGAGGTATTGGAAATGCAGCTGGAAGAAATGCCAGCGCTTGGCTTTCCATGTCTCGGGTTTCAGCGATTGGGTGAAGGCGGCGGAAAACACCAGCGGCCAGCGCTGATTCTCCGTTGCCACGCCGCTCACCGCCACCGGATCACACAGCGCGAAGGCGCAGCCATCGCCGGGCGCCGTGACATCGACCCATGTGATATCGTCGCGCTCCGAGAGGAACTGCAGATCGGCGCGCAGGCGTTTGGCTTCCGGCAGGAAAGAGACCATCGGAATCACATGGCCCAGCGACAGCAGCCCCAGCGCCGGGCCATTGGCGGGCACGCGGCCCTCGCGCAGCAGATCGGACAGGATCGACACGCCGATATGCGCGCCGTAGCTGTGGCCGACCACCAGCACCTCATCCACGTCATCGGTGAGCGCCTTGGCCACCTCGTCGCCAAAGCTGCGGATCCGCGCCTCAAGGGCGGGCGGGTTCGCGCCGCGCGTGGCCGACGAATAGGCGTAATCATGCATCAGGTAATAGGCGTAGAACTTGTTGTCGTTGCGCTTGAACCAGCGCAGGAGGCCGCCGATCACCGGCCAGCTTGCGATCACGCCGAGGATCGGATGGGCGAAGACGGAGACGATGGAATAGGCCAGAAAGCCAGCAAACAGCGCCACGATCAGCTGCAGCAGCAGCATGCCCACCGGGTAGAAGGCTGCGATCAAGGGCCCCTTGCGCAGCCGCATCAGCCGCCAGAGCGAGCCTGACGAGATGTACACCCAGGCCGTGCGGATCAGCAGCCAATAGGCCTGCGCCACGGAGATATTCATCGACTCACGCACGATGTCGGACCAGTAGAGCACCTCGACATCGCTCTGCACGTCGCGGCCCTCAATGGTGGCCTCCACGTGCCAGCCGTAAGGGCCCTCGCCCTGTTTCGGCTTTTGCGCAATGTCGTAGCCGGAAATCGCCGCCTGCACTCGACTTTCGCTACGGTACAGCTCGCGGTAGCGGCGCGGGTGGAACGGGTCGTAGCCCGGAATATAGAACACCCGGCGGCGGCGCACCTGCCCCGGTTGGTGGTCTGTCTGCTCTTGTGTGCCTGTCTCGCTCATGGGGGCAGCATAGGCAGGGAAGCGGGCGAAATTAAGCCAATTTCGCGCCCGTTACCCCAGAAGCGCGAGGCCCGGGAAAGTTTCCAGCAGCCACCAGGAAAAGCGGCTGAACGCGCCGGTGACAAGCGCCAGCCCAACGAGGATGAGCAAGCCGCCCATGCATTTCTCAATCACGCCCATATAGGGCTTGATGCGGTTCATCACCCCCATGGCGTTCTGGATGAAAAACGCGGCCAGCAGGAAGGGAATGCCAAGCCCGGCAGCATAGACGGCAAGCAGCACGGTGCCGCGCGTCACGGAAGCCTCGGAGGCCGCGAGCGACAGGATCGCCCCCAGTTGCGGGCCGATGCAAGGCGTCCAGCCGAAGGCGAAGGCGAGCCCCAGCACATAGGCCCCGAACGCCGAGCCGCCGCGATCCCCGGCATCAAGGCGGGCTTCGCGATCCAGAAAGGGGATGCGCAGGATCGAGAGGAAATGCAGCCCGAAAAGGATCACCACCACACCTGAGATTTGCGCGAAAAGCTCCTGATTTCGAAGGAAAAATGCCCCGAAGGCCGAGGCCGTGAAGCCAAGGATCAGAAAGACGGTCGACAACCCCATCACGAAGAAAAGCGCGGGGATGAGCGCCTTGTTGCGCCCTTGCTCGCGGCTCGTCATCTCGCCCATGCTCATGCCGCTCATATAGGCCAGATAGGGTGGCACGATAGGCAGCACGCAGGGCGACAGGAAGGACAGAAGCCCCGCCAGCAAGGCCACGAACATGGCCGGCAGCAACGCTGCGTCGATGATCTCGATTCCGAACATGGGGCCTTCCTTGGTGCTTTGGGACCGGTCTAGCCGAGTGCGCCGGGAAGGTCACGCGCACAGAAGGTCACATTGCCGTGGACAAGATCGCGGGCGGTGGCTAACTCCTAGAGCATGAACACCGATCTCGACATCGACGCCATCGGCCTGCTGTGCCCCCTGCCCGTTCTGCGGCTGCGCAAACGCATGGCTGCGCTCGCACCGGGGCAAGTGGCCTGCCTTCGGGCGGATGATCCCGCCGCCATCGTGGACGTTCCCCATTTCTGCAACGAATCCGGCAACGCCTTCCTTGAGATGGTGGAGGCCGACGGGCACATGGCCTTCTACGTGCGCAAAGGCTAGGCCCCGCGCGCCTTTCGCATCACCACCCCAAACGAAAAACGCCGGGCACTGCCCGGCGTTTTCGTTTCTTGGCGATCAGGCCCGGATCAGACGGACCACCAGCCGCGCCGCTTAGGCTTGTCGGAGGTGTTTTCTTCCTCAGGTGCGGCTTCGGCGGTTTCGGCCATTTCCAGCACGGGTTCCTCAGCCGGTTCCGGCGCGGCTTCGGCTTCCGCCTCGGCGGCGGTTTCCTCAGCAGCCTCTTCCGAAGCCTCTTCCGCCTCGGTGGTTTCGGAGGCTTCCGGCGCCGGATCTTCCGCAGGTGCCGGGGCTTCTTCTGACACAGGCTCCGCAGGCGCTTCGGCTTCCACCGGAGCTTCGGCTTCAGCTTCGACAGGAGCTTCCGTTTCCACCTCGGCCTCCGCCTCGCTGGCGTCCGCCACTGGCGCTTCGGTCACGGTCTCTTCGGTGGCAGTGTCAGCGTCCGCAGGAGCCTCCGCCGCTGCGGCTTCGTCCTCCGTCACCTTCTTCTTGCGCGAACGGCTGCGGCGGCGCTTGGGCTTTTCTTCGCCTTCGGGCTTGTCGTCAGCGCTTTCCTCGGACGGCTTGTCAGCTGTTTCCTCGGACGCGGCATCGGCTTTGCCTTCCGAAGACTCCTCATCGGAGTCGCCATTGTCCTCGTTGGAGCTGTTACCGTTCTCACCGTTCTCACCCGACTTCGAGCGACGGCGACGACGACGACGGCGGCGTTTCTTCGGCTGCTGCTCTTCCGCGGCCTCCTCGGTGGCTTCGACCTCTTCGGCCTCTTCCACGATCTCCTCTTCCTCATCCACCTCTTTCATGATGGCGGAGGTATCGACAGAGACGACTTGCGCCGTCTGCACCACGGCGCGGGTGGCCGTCTTGAACCGTTCGATGGTGAAATCCGGGCTCACCAGATGCGGATCGGCCTCGACCCGAACCGACAGCCCGTAGCGGCTTTCGATCTGGGCGATGTGCTCGCGCTTCTGGTTCATGATGAAGTTCACGATGCCGATCGGCGCTTTCAGCAGAACCTCGCGGGACCGGCCACGCACGCCTTCCTCTTCGAGCTGACGCAGGATCGACAGCGCAAGGTTGTCGTCCGAGCGGATCAAACCGGTGCCATGGCAGGCCGTACACGGCTGCGTCGTGGCCTCGATCATGCCGGGGCGCAGGCGCTGACGGCTCATCTCCATCAGGCCAAAGCCCGAAATCCGGCCCACCTGAATGCGGGCGCGATCGGTCTTCAGCTTGTCCTTCATGCGCTTTTCGACGGCGGCGTTGTTGCGGCGCTCTTCCATGTCGATGAAATCGATCACGATGAGCCCGGCCAGGTCGCGCAGGCGCAGCTGGCGTGCGACTTCTTCGGCCGCTTCAAGGTTCGTCTTGAGCGCGGTTTCCTCGATGCTGCCTTCCTTCGTGGCGCGGCCGGAGTTCACATCGATGGCCACGAGGGCCTCGGTGACGCCGATCACGATGTAGCCACCGGATTTCAACTGCACCGTCGGGTTGAACATCGCGCCAAGGTAACTTTCCACCTGGTAGCGCGCGAAGAGCGGCAGCGGATCGGTGTATTGCTTCACGTTCTTGGCGTGGGACGGCATGATCATTTTCATGAAGTCCTTCGCCGTACGGTAGCCTTCCGGCCCCTCGACGATAACTTCGTCGATCTCGCGGTTGTAGAGATCGCGGATCGAGCGTTTGATCAGGTTGCCTTCTTCATAGATCGGCGCAGGCGCGATGCTTTTCAGCGTCAGCTCACGGATCTGCTCCCAGAGGCGCTGCAGGTATTCGTAATCGCGCTTGATTTCCGACTTGGTGCGCTTGGCGCCCGCGGTGCGGATGATCAGGCCGGCCCCTTCGGGCACGTCGATCTCATTGGCGATTTCCTTGAGCTTCTTGCGGTCCACCGCGTTGGTGATCTTGCGGGAGATGCCGCCGCCACGGGCGGTGTTGGGCATCAGCACGCAGTAGCGGCCCGCCAGCGAGAGGTAGGTGGTGAGGGCCGCGCCCTTGTTGCCACGCTCTTCCTTGACGACCTGCACCAGCAGGATCTGGCGCACCTTGATCACTTCCTGGATCTTGTAGCGGCGCGGACGCGGTTTGCGCGGCTGGCGGATCTCTTCCGTCACATCCTCTTCGGCGACGCTTTCGATTTCGCTGTCCTTGTCGGCAGGCTCCAGCGTCTCGTCATCGTCGCTCTCATCGGCGCTGTCCTCAGCGGAAGGAGTCTCAACCGGCGTGTCGCCGACAAGCTCCATCGGGCTGCTGCCCTCGACGTCATCTTCGTCATCACTGACGTCAACAACATCCATGCCGGGAATGCTGGTGCCATCTTCCGTCTCGATCTCGGACTCAACGTCTTGCGAGACAACGGCATCCTTCTTGGCAGCGGCGGCCTTGCTGCTGCTGCTGCGCGAGCGCGACCGGGAGCGAGATTTCTTCGCCGGCTTCTCGTCGTCGTCCTCGTTCAGGGAGGCGGCATAGGCACGCTCCTCGGCGAGCAGCGCTTCGCGGTCGGCCACGGGGATCTGGTAGTAATCCGGGTGGATTTCCGAAAACGCCAGAAAGCCGTGACGGTTTCCGCCATAGTCAACGAAGGCCGCCTGGAGCGAAGGCTCTACGCGGGTGACTTTTGCCAGGTAGATGTTGCCAGCAAGCTGGCGTTTGTTTTCGGACTCAAAGTCAAATTCCTCGACCTTGTTTCCGTCCACCACCACAACGCGGGTTTCTTCCGCGTGGGTGGCATCGATGAGCATTTTCTTAGCCATTGTAACTCTTTACACCGCGCAAGCGCGCCACCCCCCGGAGGGGCCTCGGATTGCGGATGCTGTCTGGTAGGGGCGAATTCGGACGCTGCAACGGCAAGCGCGGCGGCCCTTTGGGCCCCAGCTGCCTGCCTGTTTTCAACTGCGCGTCTCATCGCGTTTCTTCTCCGACGCCAAGGGGATCTAGGCGCCAATTGATGGCCCGGCGCTTGAGGCGTCACGGGCGAAAGCTTTCGGAGCGCTTGGCTCCACGGTCCGGTCTTGCCGCTCCTTCCCGAGGGCTGGCAAGGGTGCCGGAAAAACTCAAAAGCGATCCAGGGCCCGCCTACAGTTGGCCTGAAAACGGGACGGATCGCCGTAAAATGACATTAATGCCACTGTCCGGAAAATTACAATGGGCAAAATTATCCACAGGCCGCAAATGCCGGCCAGAGCGCCCCTTCCCTAGAGGTAATCGGAGCGCTGCAGCCCGTATTTGGCCATCTTCTCGTTCAAGGTACGCCGGGGCAGGCAGAGCTCGTCCATCACGTTGACGATCGAGCCCTTGTGGCGGCGCATGGTGTTGTCGATCAGCATGCGCTCGAAGGCTTCCACATATTCCTTCAGCGGCTTGCCTTCGGTTGTCATCACCGGCTGCACGTCGTCGGTGTCGGCCATGAGCAGCGAGGTGATGGAGCCGGAGCCGCGGCGGTTCTGCAGCACGGCGCGCTCGACGAGGTTGATCAGCTGGCGCACGTTGCCGGGCCACGGGGCCTGCAAAAGCTGCGCGGCCTCTTGCGCGGAGACTTCCGGCGTTTCGCAGCCGTATTCCTCGGCGAATTGCTCGGCGAGGCGGGTGAAGAGCGTCAGGATGTCCTCGCCGCGCTGGCGCAGCGGCGGAAGGGTGATCTTGAGCGCCGCGAGCCTGTAGTAGAGATCGGGGCGCAGCACGCTTTCGCAGGTCTTGCCCTGCTCCTGCAGGTTGCAGATCGCCACGATCCGCGTCTCGGCCGGCGTGCCCTGCTCGTTGATGTAGCTCAGCAGCCGCGCTTGATTGACCTCGTTCAGCGCCTCGATGTCTTCCAGCACCAGCGTGCCGCCCCGCGTGGCTTCCACGAGCGGCAGCGCGCCATCGTCATCGACGGGGCCAAAGAGCCTGCGCCCAAGGGCTTCATCCTCAAGCGCGGCGCAGCTTTGCACGGTGAATTTCTTGCCCGCACGGGAGCCAACCGCATGGAGTGCATGGGCCACCAGCGTTTTGCCGGTGCCAGTTTCGCCCTCGATCAGCACATGGCCGTCGGCCTGCCCCAGATCGAGAATGTCCTCGCGCAGCCGCTCCATCACGGGCGAGGCGCCAATCAGCTTGCGCATCACCGCATCGCCATCGCCCAGCTCCTTGCGCAGCGCGCGGCTGTCGAGCGTCAGGCGGCGGGCCTGCGTGGCCTTCTTGGCCAGTTCCGTCATGCGGTCGGGGTTGAAGGGCTTTTCCAGAAAGTCGTAAGCCCCCATCCGCATCGCTTCCACCGCCATCGGCACATCGCCATGGCCAGTGATCATGATCACCGGAAGCGCGCTGTCATTGCCCATGAGGCGTTTGAGGAACTGCATCCCGTCCATGCCGGGCATGCGGATATCGGAGACCACCACGCCGGGATAATCCGGCCCCAGCGCCTTGAGCGCGTCTTCCGCGCTAGCGAAGGTTTCGGTGTCGAACCCCGACAGCGCCAGCCACTGGCTGATCGACTGCCGCATATCCTGTTCGTCATCCACGATCGCGATTTTCATAGCTTGCGCCATCTGGCCTCACTCGGCTGCTTCAATTTCATCGGTCAATATGGGGAGCCTCACCTGGAATACAGCCCCCCCGCCCTCACCGTTGCGTGCGGTCAGGCGGCCGCCCAGATCCTTCACGATGCCCGAAGAGATGGCGAGGCCAAGGCCGACGCCATCGCCGGGCTGCTTGGTGGTGTAGAAAGGCTCAAAGAGCGAGTCCAGATCCTCGATCCCGGTGCCGTTGTCACGCACGGAGAGCGTCACCGTCTCGCCCGCAGAAAGCAGGATCTCGATTTCGGGATCCTTTACCGTGCGCGTGGCATCGAGCGCGTTGCGGAAGAGGTTGATGATCACCTGCTCCAGCCGCACCCGATCGCCCATGATCAGCACCGGCTCCGGCGGGATGGATTTGGTGATCCGCACCTGCCGGCGGCGCAGCTGCGGCTCCATCATCGAAAGCGCCGACAGCACCGCCTCGCGGGTGTCGACGGGTACGAATTCATCGCCGCCCTTGCGCGCGTAGCTCTTGAGTTGCTTGGTGATCGCGCCCATGCGTTCGATCAGATCGTCGATGCGCTGGAAAGAGGAAATCGCCTCATCCGGGCGCTTGCGTTGCAGCAGCAGCTTGGATCCGGCCAGATAGGTTTTCATCGCGGCAAGCGGCTGGTTCAGCTCGTGGCTGACGGCCGCGCTCATCTCGCCAAGGGCGGCGAGCTTGGAGGATTGCGCCAGCGTTTGTTCGGCGACCTGCAGGCTCTTCTCCACCCGCTGACGTTCGCTGATCTCGCGCCGCAGGCGCTGGTTCAGCTCGCGCAGTTCCGCACTTTCGCGCTGGAAGATGAGCGAGCGCAGCTGCGCCTTGCGCGACAGCAGGTAAAAGGCCATCGCGAGCAGCATGGCAAAGCCCATGATCTCCAGCGCCAGCACGCCGTTCACCCGCTCGCGCACCGAGTTGTAGGTGGTGAAAGAGGCCATCTTCCAGCCCTGAAACGGGATCCGGCTTTCAAGCCGCATCAGGCTGTCGCCCTGCAGGTAGGCATCGACAGGCAGCGCCGGCCAATCCGCCGTGGCGCGCAGCGCGCGGGCGATGGCCGAAGGCGCGGGAAGCTCCGAAAGCGCCTCGGCCTCGGTGCGTCCGCGCCAGCGTGGCTCGGTGGCCAGAATGATCACGCCTTCGCTGTCGGTCACCAGCACGGCGTCGGAGATGGAAGACCACGTGCTTTCGAACTTGCGCAGATCCACACCAACGACGATCACGCCCTGCGTGTCGAGCACGCCTTCCATCTTACGGGAATAGAAGAAATCCGTCGCGCCGGTTTCCAGCCGGATCGCGGAAAACACCGTATCGTTCGCGCGCACGGCCTCGATGAAATAGGGCTCGGAGCGGAGGTTCTTGCCAAGCAGATTTCGGTCGGAGGCCGCCACCACACGCCCGTCTTCGTCCAACAGCATCAGCGAGCCGGCAGCGATCTGCTCCACCAGCGAGATCAGGCGCTGGGAGCTTTGGGTGTAGTCACCGGTGTTAAGCGCACCGATCAGGGCCGGATCGCGCGCCAGAAGCTGGGGCACGATGGCGTTGCGGCGCAGCTCGCTCAGCAGGTTGCCGGAGTAAAGCGCCTGCCGCACCTGCGCGGTGTTGCGGGTGGTTTCGGTATAGCGTTCTGTGAGGAACAGGTTGGTGACCCAGACGACAGACACCGCCACGAGCACGAAAACAACCACGGCAAGGCGCACGCGCCATGTCGTGGTTTCTTCTCGGATGGGCACTGGGCTCTGGCCTTGGGACATGGGCCGAATCTACGCCCGTGGGCGAGAGGCGGCAAGCGGTGGCGGTTAAGCCATTGCCATCTGGTCGAAAAGCGAGCGGAAAAGCGCCGCCCCTTCGGTGCCGCCGTGGCCGGCATCCGCCGCCCGCTCCGGGTGGGGCATCATGCCCAGCACGCGGCGGTTCTCAGAGAGGATCCCGGCGATGTCGGCGGTGGAGCCGTTGGGGTTGTCGCCATAGGTGAAAGCCACGCGGTCCTCGCCCTGCAGGCGGGCCACGATGGCCTCATCGGCGGTGTAGTTTCCGTCGTGGTGGGCGATGGGGATCTGGATCTCCTGCCCCTTGGAATAGGCGGAGGTGAAGGCGCTGTCGGTGGTCTGGACGGTGAGCGGCACCGTGCGGCAGATGTATTTCAGACCGGCATTGCGCAGCAGCGCGCCCGGCAGCAGGCCGGTTTCGGTGAGGATCTGGAAGCCGTTGCAGACGCCAAAGACGTAGCCGCCCTTGTTTGCGAACTCCACCACGGAGCGGCAGATCGGCGATTGCGCCGCGATGGCCCCGCAGCGCAGGTAATCGCCAAAGGAAAAGCCCCCCGGCACGCCGACGAAATCCAGCCCCTCGGGCAAGCTTGTATCCTTGTGCCACACCATGGTGACATCGGCTCCGACGTCCTTCAGCGCGACGGCGAGGTCACGATCGCAGTTGGAACCGGGGAATACGACGACAGCGGCTTTCATGGGGGCATCTCCTTGCTTGGCGGCGCTCTAGCCTATTGCGCGGCGCGGGGAAAGGCCCCCGTGCCCCGTCAGCGTGTAAAATCCGTGATCACGGCCACGCCCGGCGGCGTGGGGCCGTTGAAGGCGCGCAGTTCGTCGCTTGCGCCCGAAAGCGGGATCTCGCGGGCAATCAGCGGGCGCATATCGACCGCGCCGCTTTCGATCAGCGACAGCAGGCTCGGGTAGCGCCACGAGGGCATGCCGCGGGTGCCGTAAAGGGCAAGGTTGCCCATGTAGACGGCGTTCATGTTGATCTCCATCCGCGCGGTGTGGCCGACGGGCATGCCCACCTGCACATGGCGGCCCAGCGGGCGCAGGCATTCGATGGAGGCATTGGTGGTGGCCGGGATGCCGAGCGCCTCGACGCTCACATGGGCCCCGCCTCCGGTGATTTCGCGCACGGCCTCGGCCACATGGCCGTCTCCGGCATTGACTGCCGCATCGGCCCCCAGCGACAGGGCGTGATCAAGCTTCTCCTGCACGATGTCCACCACCACGACCCGTGCACCGAGCGCCTTGCCCAGCAGCATGGCAGAAAGCCCGATGCCGCCGGTGCCATGCACGGCGAGCCATTCGCCCGCCTTCAGCGCGGCGCGGTCGGTGAGCGCGTGCCAGCTCGTGGTCACTCGGCAGCCAAGCCCCGCCGCCACCGTGGTGGAGAGGCTATCGGGCAGGCGCGCGAGGTTGTGATCGAAGGGCACCGCCACATATTCGGCAAAGGCGCCAGGCTCGATGAAGCCGGGCAGGCGCTGGTTCGGGCAGGTGTTCTGGTGGCCGGACTGGCACGACGGGCAGCTGCCGCAGGCCAGAATGAAGGGGGCCACCACCTGATCGCCCACCTTGTAGGTTGCACGCGGGCCCGCCTCCACGACAGTGCCGCAGTATTCATGGCCCGGAATCTGGCCCGGCTTCACGCGGGGATGTTCCCCCACCCAGCCGTGCCAATCCGAACGGCAGACGCCACAGGCCTCCACCTTGAGCACGACACCATCCTCGGGGCACGCCGGGTCTGCCACTTGCTCCAGCGACAGATCGGCGTTGTATTCCCGAAGGACGGCGGCGCGCATCAGATCAGCTCGACGCTGTAGCTCTCGATCACCGTGTTCGCGAGCAGCTTTTCGCACATGGCGGTGACGGAAGCCTCGGCGGCGGTGGCATCGGTTTCGGCCAGATCCAGCTCGATCACCTTGCCCTGACGCACGCCCTGCACCCCGTCGAAGCCGAGCGTGCCAAGCGCATGGCGCACGGCCTCGCCTTGCGGGTCCAGAACGCCGTTTTTCAGCATGACATGTACGCGGGCTTTCATGGGGTCAGTTTCCTTGCAGGTCTTGGAACGAACATAAGGACGGTGGCTGAGGGCAGCCCCGCCCGGTGCTTTCAATTGATCAGGGTCGGCTTGGCGGCGGGGCTGACATTGCCGGGCATCACGCCAAGGCGGCGGGCCACCTCGGTGTAGGCATCCGTCAGGCTACCCAGATCGCGGCGGAACACGTCCTTGTCGAGCTTCTGGCCGGTCTCGATGTCCCAGAGGCGGCAGGAGTCGGGGCTGATCTCGTCGGCCACGAGCAGGCGCTGGTAGTCGCCTTCCCAAACGCGGCCCACTTCGATCTTGAAATCGATCAGCTTGATGCCGACGCCCATCATCATGCCGGACATGAAATCGTTCACCCGCAGCGCCAGCGCCACGATGTCGTCCAGATCCTGCTGGGAGGCCCAGCCGAAGGCGATGATGTATTCTTCCGGCACCAGCGGATCGCCGAGCGCGTCGTTCTTGTAGGAGAATTCCACGATCGGGCGCGGCAGTTGCGTGCCCTCTTCAAGGCCGAGGCGCTTGGCCATGGAGCCTGCGGCGAAGTTGCGCACGATGATTTCCAGCGGCACGATCTCAACGGCGCGCACCAATTGCTCGCGCATGTTGAGGCGGCGGATGAAATGGGTCGGCACGCCGATGTTGTTGAGCCCCTTCATGAAGAACTCGCTCAGGCGGTTGTTGAGCACGCCCTTGCCTTCGATCACGTCGCGTTTCTCGGCGTTGAAGGCGGTGGCGTCATCCTTGAAATACTGCACGATCGTGCCCGGCTCGGGGCCTTCGTACAGGATCTTTGCCTTGCCTTCGTATAGCTTCTTGCGCCGTGCCATGGGATCTCCGATGCGGGTTGGGTGGCCGAGGTGTCCTCCCGTTTCAGCCGCCCTATAAGCCATGGCGAGAATTGTCGCAAGAAGGCGCTATTTCCTTGCGGCCCCTGCGCGGCGGGGCCATATGGTACCTTGAAACATATTCATAAGTGCCGAGAGGACGCGACATGACCACTTTCGACGATCGCGAAAGCGCCTTCGAGAACAAATTTGCCCATGATGAAGAGATGCTCTTCAAGGCCGGCGCCCGCCGCAACAAGCTGCTGGGCCTCTGGGCCGCGGGCTTGATGGGCAAGGAAGGCGACGCCGCCGATGCCTATGCCAAGGAAGTGATCCTCGCCGATTTCGAGGAAGCCGGCCACGAGGACGTGGTGCGCAAGGTCACCGCCGATCTGGACGGCAAGGCCAGCGCCGACGAGATCCGCGCCAAGATGGCCGAGCTGCTGTCAGTGGCCAAGGCCCAGTTGGCCGACGAAGCCTGAGGCTTCCGTTTGGACTAAAAAGAAAAGGCGCGGCCCACCAGCCGCGCTTTTTTCATTTGGGAAAGGCGTTTCATCCAAGGCTCATGATCTTCATGCGCGATATGAAATTGCACTTGCGGCCAAAACCTGTCACCAGCACGCCGTGACTGGCTGCGCCTCCGGCGGTGGCCGCTTTTGCTTTGGTGAGGCCCGAGACGATGACAAACGCCCTTTCCCGCATGCTCGCCGAGCGCGACTGGATCCTGGCCGATGGCGCCACGGGCACCAATCTGTTCAACATGGGGCTGACCTCGGGCGATGCGCCGGAGCTTTGGAATGTTGATGAGCCGGAAAAGATCCGTGCCTTGTACCGAGGCGCTGTGGAGGCTGGCTCGGACCTCTTCCTCACGAACACCTTCGGGGGCAACGCCTCGCGGCTGAAGCTGCATGACGCGCAAGGCCGCGTGCATGAGTTGAACCGGATCGGGGCCGAGCTGGGCCGCGAAGTGGCCGATGCCGCCGGGCGTCCGGTTATCGTTGCGGGCTCGGTGGGCCCCACCGGCGAGATCATGGAACCGATGGGCACTTTGACTTTCGCACGCGCCGTGGAGATGTTCCACGAGCAGGCCGAAGGGCTGAAAGCGGGCGGGGCCGATGTGCTCTGGGTCGAGACGATATCTGCTGCGGAGGAATTCCGCGCCGCCGCCGAAGCCTTCCGGCTCGCCGACATGCCCTGGTGCGGCACGATGAGCTTTGACACCGCCGGGCGCACGATGATGGGCATCACCTCCTCGGACATGGTCGATAATGTCGCCAAGCTCGCCTACCAGCCGCTGGCCTATGGGGCGAATTGCGGCGTGGGCGCGTCTGATCTTCTGCGCACGATCCTTGGCTTCTCTGCGCGGGGCACCGAAACGCCGCTGATTTCCAAGGGCAATGCGGGCATTCCGAAGTACCACGACGGCCACATCCACTACGATGGCACGCCCGAGCTGATGGCCGACTACGCCTGCCTCGCGCGTGACAGCGGCGCGACGATCATCGGCGGCTGCTGCGGCACGACGCCGGCGCATCTGAAGGCCATGCGGGAGGCGCTGGAAACCCGCCCGCGCGGCGAGCGCCCTTCGCTCGACGCGATCGCGACCGCACTCGGTGGCTTCTCCTCCGCGTCAGACGGCACCGGGGAGGACGCCAATGCGGCCCCTGCCCGCCCGCGCCGCCGCCGCCGGACTTAGGCTTTTCAAAACAGCGAAAGCTGATCCCCGGCCCGGGGCGGCGCGGCGAACAGGTCGCTACGCAGGGGCGGCAGCCGTTCGGCCAGACCGAGCCTTTTGCAGGCCGCCCGAAAGCGCGCTTGCGTCAGCTCGGCATGCAGCCCTTCGCCGCGCATGCGGTGGCCGAAGCGCGCGTCGTATACCGCCCCGCCGTGCATCTCCCGCAGCCGCCGCAGGATCTTCTCGGCCCGGTTCGGCACATGCTCATGAAGCCAGGCCTCCCACAGGGGCGCGACCTCCAGCGGCAGGCGCAGCATGATAAAGCTGGCCGCCGCGGCACCTGCCTCGCGCGCCGCGTCAAGAATGGCCTCCAGTTCGTGATCCGTCAGGCCCGGGATAAGCGGCGCCACCATCACGCGCACCTCGCAACCCGTTTCGGCCAACTTACGGATCATCGCGAGCCTGCGCGCCGGTGCTGGCGCGCGCGGTTCCATCCGGCGGCTCAAGCCTGCGTCCAGCGTTGTGATCGAGATCCCCACGCGGGCCAGCCCCGCCTGCCCCATCGCGCCCAGAACATCGGCGTCGCGCTCCACGAGACTGCCCTTCGTCACCACACCCACCGGGTGGTTGAAGGCCTGCAGCACCTCCAGAATACGGCGCATGATCCCGCGCTCGGCCTCGATGGGCTGGTAGGGGTCAGTGTTGGTGCCAATCGCCACCGGCGCGCAGGCATAGCCCTTGCGGCGCAACTCCCGCTCCAACACCGCAGGCGCGTCCGGGCGCGCCACGAGGCGGGTTTCGAAATCGAGCCCCGGCGACAGGCCGAGGTAGGCGTGCGTGGGGCGGGCGAAGCAATAGATGCAGCCATGCTCGCAGCCCCTGTAGGGGTTGATCGACCGGTCAAAGGGCAGATCGGGTGAGCTGTTGTAAGTGATGACGCTGCGCGGGCGCTCCTCGCTCACCTGTGTGCGCAGCACGCGCGGCTCTTCCGTGATGTCCCAGCCGTCAGGCTCCAGCGTGTGCTGGAAGCGCTCATAGCGTCCCGTTTCATTGCTCGCGGCCCCGCGCCCCCGTGCCTGCCGCCCGGCAAAGGCCTGCGCCTCCCTCTCTGTGCTATTTCGTTGCCTGCTCTCCATCACTAAATGATAGAACGTTTGGAGAACATTCAAAACCCCTCTCCGCAACGCCCCACGCACGGCCTGCCACCCTGCCCCCGCGTCGGTTGCGATTGCGCCGATGTCGCTATTTGCCAAGTTGGCAGAGCCTGTTTTGCGCTAACTGGCATCAGACGGGCCCCGGCCTGCAAGTGGAGCGCATGACATGTCTGACGAAGACGACGATATCATCCTGTCCGAACTTCCGGACGACGAGCTTGTCCAACAGATGTTTGACGACCTCTACGACGGGCTGAAGGAAGAGATCGAGGAAGGGGTGCATATCCTGCTCGATCGCGGCTGGGAGCCCTACCGCGTTCTCACCGAAGCGCTTGTGGGTGGCATGACGATCGTGGGCAATGATTTCCGCGATGGCATCCTTTTCGTGCCCGAAGTGCTTCTGGCTGCCAACGCCATGAAGGGCGGCATGGCGATCCTGAAGCCGCTCCTGGCCGAAACCGGCGCGCCCCGCGTGGGCAAGATGGTGATCGGCACTGTGAAGGGCGACATCCACGACATCGGCAAGAACCTCGTCTCCATGATGATGGAAGGCGCGGGCTTCGAAGTGGTGGATCTGGGCATCAACAACGCCGTGGAAGCCTATCTCGAAGCGCTGGAAACCGAAGGCCCGGACATCCTCGGCATGTCGGCCCTACTGACGACGACGATGCCCTACATGAAGGTGGTGATCGACACGCTGGTCGAGAAAGGCCTGCGCGACGACTACATCGTGCTCGTGGGTGGCGCGCCGCTGAACGAGGAATTCGGCCGCGCCATTGGGGCGGACGCCTATTGCCGCGATGCCGCGGTTGCCGTGGAAACGGCCAAGGCCTTCATGGCCCGCAAGCACAACCAGATGGCCGCGGGCTGATCCGCTGACGCGGGCGGCCACGCCTTGGCAAGGCCCGCCCGCGCCCCCATCTGTGATGCATGACAGAGCCAAAACCCAACCACACCGCCCGCTTCGCCGCCCTGCTGGCGATCGTGATCCTGGCCGCGCTGATCACCGTGGGCGTGGCCTTCAGCGCGGGCGATCAGATGCGCACCGTTGCCCCCGTGGGTGGGCTGCTGGCGGTGGCGCTGGTGGCACGGCTCCTGCTTTTTGCGCGCAAGCCCGGCCATGAGCGTAAATCCAAGTGACGACGCACTGACCCGCGACGGGCTCGCGCCGGACAGGCGGCAAGGCAAGATCCTGCTGCTGGCCTGCGGCGCGCTCGCGCGGGAGATCCTCGCCCTGAAAGAGGCCAACGGCTGGGATCACATGGCGCTCACCTGCCTGCCCGCGATCTACCACATCCAGCCGCAGAAAATCCCGGCCGCCGTGGAGGCGGCCGTTCAAAAGCACCGCGCCGATTTCGACGAGATCTTAGTGGTCTACGCCGATTGCGGCACCGGCGGGCTGTTGCAGGCCAAATGTGCCGAGCTCGGCGTGGAGATGGTCGCGGGGCCGCATTGTTACGCGTTTTTCGAAGGCAACGACCGTTTCGCTGAGCTTGCGGAAGAGGAATTCACCGCCTTCTACCTGACCGATTTCCTCGTGCGCCAGTTCGACGCTTTCGTCTGGAAACCCATGGGACTCGACCGCCACCCGGAACTACGCGACATGTATTTCGGCAACTACACCAAACTCGTCTATCAGGCCCAGACGGAGGACCCTGCGCTCACCGAAAAAGCGCAGGCCTGTGCCGAACGCCTCGGCCTCGCGTTCGAGCGCCGTTTCACCGGCTACGGCGACTTGAAAAGCGCGCTCCAAACAAAAGCCTGACACCAGCCCTCGCACGCAGGTCAGAGCGGGGGCCAGCCCCCGCACCCCCGGGATATTTCCGGTCAAAAGATGGGCTGCCTAGCGTCCAAGACGCGTGTAAAGCGCGTCGCGCACCGCGGGGGGAACGAATTTGCTGATGTCGCCGCCAAGGCGGGCGATTTCTTTGACCAGCTTGGAGGCGATGGCCTGATGGCGGGCTTCGGCCATCAGGAAGACGGTTTCGACCGAGGAATCCATTGCCCGGTTCATCCCGACCATCTGGTATTCATATTCGAAATCCGCCACCGCGCGCAGGCCGCGCACGATGATCTGGGCGCCCACGTCGCGGGCGCAGTCGATCAGCAGGTTTTCAAACGGATGGGCGATGATTTCGGTCCCCGTCTCCGTGGAAAGCGAGGCGCATTCGGCCTCGATCATCGCAACGCGTTCTTCTAGCGAGAACATCGGCCCCTTGTCGCGGTTGATGGCGACGCCGATCACCAGCTTGTCCACCAGCGTGGCGCTGCGGCGGATGATGTCGATATGGCCGTGCGTGATCGGGTCGAATGTTCCGGGGTAGAGCCCTACGCGCATGTCACGCCTCCTGTTGCCTGCGCGCACGCAACATTATTGCGCGCAACAATGCAAGCCGCTTTTCCACGCCTGCCGGAAAAGGCCGCAGGCATGTTGGCTCAATGGCCCATGATCATGCCTTGCAGGGCTTCTTTCTCCATCGCCAGTTCCGACAGCCGCGCCTTCACAACGTCGCCCAGCGAGATCAGCCCGACCATCTGGCCCGCCTCATCCACCACCGGCATGTGACGGAAGCGCCCGTCCGTCATCTTTTCCATCACGCTTTCGGCGGTTTCGCCGGGCTCGCAGGTGGTGAGCTTGCGCGTCATCACCGCCTCGACGCTATCGGTCATGCATGCAACGCCGCGCTTGCCCAGCTCGCGCACGATGTCGCGCTCCGACAGGATCCCTTCGGCCTGATGCCCATCGGTGCTGATCACCACGGTGCCGATCCGGCGGCTGGAGAGCAGCGCGGCGGCTTCCGAGAGGCTGGAGGACGGGGCCACCGTGACCACGCCATCATCGCCTTTGAGTGTGAGGATCTGCTGAACGAGCATCTGGGGCCTCCCTACCTATGTGCCTTAAATATATAGGCAGCCTGCTTTGGGCGGCAACTTCTGTCAAGTCAGCGCTTCCAGCCGCGCAACTTCCTTGCGCAGGCCGAGGGTGAGCGCCTCGGCAAAGCGATTGAGGCGCGGCACACGGCGGTCGGTGGCGTGGCGGATCAGGTAGAAGCTGCGGGTGAGCGCAGCCTGCGACGTGAGCACCTTGCGCAGCTCCGGCGCGCTTGGCAGGGCGAAATCATGGGCCACGGTGAGCCCCGCTCCCTGCCGTGCCCAGTTGAGCTGCACCGCCACCGAGTTGGAGGAGAAATCCACGTGGCGTACCCCCACTTCGGCGAGGTACTCCAGCTCCTTGTCGAAGATCATGTCGGGGATGTAGCCGATCAGCTTGTGGTGCTTCAGATCGTCAAGGCTCTGCGGCGTGCCCGCGCGCGCCAGGTAGCGCACGGAGCCGGCGAGGTGCAGGCGGTAGTCGGTGATCTTCTGCACCACGAGCCGGCCCGACGACGGCGGCGAGACGGCTATCGCCATATCGGCCTCCCGGCGCGACAAGTTGAAGACGCGGGGCAGCGCGACGATCTGCACCTCAAGGCCGGGGTTGGCCTCGCAGATCTGGGCGCAGACCTGCGGCAGCAGGTAGTTCGCCGCCCCGTCCGGAGCGCCGATCCGCACGATGCCGGTGAGCTGGCCCGTCTGGCCGCGCACCTGCTCGAGCCCGCCGATGATGCTCTGCTCGGCTTCCGCCGTGCGAACGCGCAGGTTCTGGCCCTCATCCGTCAGGCTGTAGCCTTGCGGGCTTTTCGCGAACAGCACCGCGCCCACGCCTTCCTCAAGCCTCGCGATGCGGCGGCCCACGGTGGCCGGATCGAGCTTGAGCGCCTTTCCTGCGCCCGAGAGGCTTTCATGCCGCGCCACGGCGAGGAAAATGCGCAGATCGTCCCATTGAATGTCCATTCCGGCCCCCATCATTGCATTTTTGCAAAACGCTTTTGGGAAACTGCCCCTTTTCCGGCCATTTCTGCAAGCCTATTGTGCCGCCAAATCGACATTTCCGGGAGGCTGTCATGACCGTCGAACTCACCCATTTCATCAATGGCCAGCATGTGAAGGGCACCTCGGGCCGCTTTGCCGATGTGTTCAACCCCGCCACGGGCGAGGTGCAGGCTAGGGTGCCGCTCGCCAGCAAAGCCGAGCTGGACGCCGCCATCGCATCGGCCGCCGCTGCCCAGCCCGCCTGGGGCGCGACCAACCCGCAGAAACGCGCGCGCGTGATGATGAATGTCGTCGCCCTGCTCAACCGCGACATGGACAAGCTGGCCGAGGCGCTTTCGCGCGAGCACGGCAAGACGATCCCCGACGCCAAGGGCGACGTGCAGCGTGGCCTTGAGGTGATCGAGTTCTGCATCGGCGCACCGCATCTGCTGAAGGGCGAATACACCGACAGCGCTGGCCCCGGCATCGACATGTACTCCATGCGCCAGCCGCTGGGCGTGGTGGCGGGCATCACACCGTTCAACTTCCCGGCCATGATCCCGCTGTGGAAGATCGGCCCGGCGCTCTCCTGCGGCAACGCGATGATCCTGAAGCCCAGCGAGCGCGACCCTTCCGTGCCGCTGATGATCGCCGAGATTTTCAAGGAAGCCGGCCTGCCCGATGGCATCCTGCAGGTGGTGAACGGCGACAAGGAGGCCGTGGACGGCATCCTCGACAACGACACCGTGCAGGCGGTGGGCTTTGTCGGCTCCACCCCGATCGCCGAGTATATCTACAGCCGCGGCTGTGCGAACGGCAAACGCGTGCAGTGTTTCGGTGGTGCGAAAAACCACATGATCATCATGCCCGACGCCGATCTGGATCAGGCGGCAGACGCGTTGGTGGGCGCGGGCTACGGCGCTGCAGGCGAGCGCTGCATGGCGATCTCGGTGGCTGTGCCGGTGGGGGAAGCCACGGCGGATGCGCTGATCGAGAAGCTCGTGCCGCGCATCGAGAAGCTGAAAGTTGGCCCCTATACTGCCGGAAATGATGTGGATTACGGCCCTGTCGTTACCGGCGCGGCCAAGCAGAACATCCTCGGCCTCGTGCAATCGGGCATTGATCAGGGCGCGGAGCTCGTGGTCGACGGACGCGATTTCAGCCTGCAGGGCTATGAGGACGGTTTCTTCGTGGGCCCGCACCTCTTTGACCGCGTGACGCCGGACATGGACATCTACAAGAAAGAGATCTTCGGCCCCGTTCTTTCCACCGTGCGCGCGGGCTCCTATGAAGAGGCCATCGGCCTTGCGCTGGACCATGAATACGGCAACGGCACCGCGATTTTCACCCGCGATGGCGATACGGCGCGCGATTTCGCCAACCGGATCAACATCGGCATGGTGGGCGTGAACGTGCCGATCCCGGTGCCGCTGGCCTATCACACCTTCGGCGGCTGGAAGAAATCCGGCTTCGGCGATCTGAACCAGCACGGGCCGGACTCCTTCAAGTTCTACACCCGCACCAAGACGGTGACGGCGCGCTGGCCCTCCGGCATCAAGGAAGGCGGCGAGTTTAACTTCAAAGCGATGGACTAAGTAGCAAAGGGCAGCCCCCGCCCGCCCCGTCACGCCAGAGGCGTGCTTTCAGCACAGGGCGGGGGCTTTCGCCCCGCCTCGGGCTGGGGCTGCCCTCTGCACGATTGTGGGACAGAATGGCGTGCGTCGGGCCGGAGGAGGCCAAGGCGCTTGCCAGATGCGGCACTTCACGCCCAGCATGGAGGCGCTAGCTCAGGGAGGAGACCATGGCGCAGACACCCCCATCCTTCACCATCGGTGTCGAGGAAGAATACCTGCTGGTGGACCGCGAGACCTTGAGCCTCGCCGAAGCGCCGGAAGCGATGATGGCGGAGTGTGTCTCGGCGCTTGAGGGGCAGGTCAGCCCCGAGTTCCTGCAATGCCAGATCGAGATCGGCACCAAGGTCTGCGGCGATGTTCGGGCTGCACGTGAGGATCTCAAACGCCTGCGCAGCACGGTGTTCAAGATCGCCGCCCGCCACGGGCTCGCCCCCATCGCGGCCTCCTGCCACCCGTTTGCGGATTGGAAGCAGCAGCACCACACCAACAAAGAGCGTTACAACGATCTGGAGCGCGATCTGGCGGGTGTGGTGCGGCGGATGCTGATCTGCGGGATGCATGTGCATGTCTGCGTCGAGAACCCCGACCTGCGCATCGACCTGATGAACCAGCTCACCTATTTCCTGCCGCATCTGCTGGCGCTCTCCACCTCATCGCCCTACTGGAACGGGCAGGACACCGGCCTCGCCTCCTACCGGCTCACCGTGTTCGACAACCTGCCCCGCACCGGCCTGCCGCCACGACTCGCGAGCTTTGCCGAATACGAACGCTCCGTGCAGGCGCTCGTGGAGATGGGGCTGATCGAGGACGCCAGCAAGATCTGGTGGGATCTGCGCCCCTCAAGCCACTTCCCCACGCTGGAAACCCGCATCTGCGATGTCTCGCCCCGGCTGGAGAACGCACTCTCGCTCGCGGCCGCCGTTCAATGCATCACCCGGATGCTCTACCGCCTCTCGCGCGACAACCAGCGCTGGCGGATCTATGAAAACTTCCTCGTCGGTGAAAACCGCTGGCGCGCGCAGCGCTACGGGGCCACGGGCGCGGGGCTGATCGATTTCGGCAAGCGCGAGATCATTCCCATGGCCACGCTGGTGGAGGAACTGATCGATCTGCTGGAAGAAGACGCCGCCGCCCTTGGCTGCACACCCGAGATCGAAGGCCTGCGCCGCATCATCATCGATGGCACCAGTTCCGAGCGCCAGCGCGCCGCTTATAAGCGCAGCAAGGACGCCGGCCAAAGCCATGAAGACGCATTGAAATCCGTCGTGGAGCATCTCATCGAAGAGTACCACGCCGATCTGTAACACCCGCCGCGCGCCCCGGCCCACGGGCGCCTTACGCGGCACCTGAAGGAGAAGACCCAAATGGACTTTGGCTTAAGCGAAGAGCAGCAGCTCATCTTCGACATGGCGCGCGAGTTCGGCGCGGCCCAGATCGCGCCTCATGCGCGCGATTGGGAGGCTGCCGGCACCATCCCGAAAGAGCTTTGGCCGCAGCTGGCGGAGCTGGGTTTCGGCGGGCTCTACGTGCGCGAGGAAAGCGGCGGTGCCGGGCTTTCGCGCCTTGATGCCACGCTGGTGTTCGAGGCGCTCTCCATGGCCTGCCCCTCCGTGGCGGCCTTTCTCTCCATCCACAACATGTGCGCGGCGATGATCGACAAGTTCGGTTCCGAGGCGATGAAGGCCGATGTGCTGCCCCGCGCCATCGCGATGGAGACGATCCTCTCCTATTGCCTCACCGAGCCCGGCTCGGGCTCCGATGCCGCCGCGTTGAAAACAAAAGCGGTGAAAACAAACGAGGGCTACCGGCTCACCGGCACCAAGGCCTTCATCTCCGGTGGCGGCTATTCGGACGCCTATATCGTGATGTCGCGCACCGGCGAGGACGGGCCCAAGGGCATCTCCGCGATCCTCGTGGAGGACGGCACGCCGGGGCTCTCTTTCGGCGGGCTGGAAGCGAAAATGGGCTGGAAGAGCCAGCCCACGCGGCAGGTGCAACTGGATGATTGCGCCGTGCCCTCGGAGAACCTGCTCGGCGAGGAGGGACGTGGCTTTGCCTACGCCATGGCGGGGCTTGATGGCGGGCGGCTCAACATCGCCGCCTGTGCGCTGGGGGCCGCCCAATCCGCGCTGGATGCCACGCTCACCTACATGGGCGAGCGCAAGGCCTTCGGCAAACCCATCGACCAGTTCCAGGCGCTGCAGTTCCGGCTCGCCGATATGGAGATCAAGCTGCAATCGGCGCGCATCTTCCTGCGGCAGGCGGCGTGGAAATACGATACCGGCGCCCATGATGCCTCCACCCATTGCGCCATGGCCAAAGCCTATGTGACGGAAGCCGCAAGCGCCGTGGCCAATGATTGCCTGCAGATGCACGGCGGCTATGGTTATCTGGCCGACTACGGCATCGAGAAGATCGTGCGCGATCTCCGGGTCCACCAGATCCTCGAAGGCACCAATGAAATCATGCGCTTGATCACCTCGCGCAGCCTGCTGGCGGGCCGCTCATGAGCGAGATCACCTGCCGCAAAGAGGGTCGCATCGGGCGGATCACCCTGACCCGCCCCAAGGCGCTCAACGCGCTCTCCCACGGGATGGTGCGCGCCATCGACGCCGCCCTTCTGGCGTGGCGCGACGATCCCGAGGTGGCCCTGCTGGTGATCGACGCGGAAGGCGAAAAAGCCTTCTGCGCCGGGGGCGACATCGCCCAGCTCTACACCGAAAGCCGCGCCGGGAACCTTGAGTTCGGCCGCGCCTTCTGGCGCGAGGAATACCGCATGAACGCGCGGCTCTTCGAGTTCCCCAAGCCTGTGGCCACCTTCATGCAAGGCTTCGTGATGGGCGGCGGCGTGGGCGTGGGCTGCCACGGCTCGCACCGGGTCGTGGGCGACAGCACCCGCATCTCCATGCCCGAATCCGTGATCGGCCTGATCCCGGACGTGGGCGGCAGCCTTCTGCTGGCGCAGGCCCCGGGGCGGCTCGGTGAATATCTTGCCACCACCGCGGGCCGCATGGGCCCGGGCGACGCGTTGCACTGCGGCTTTGCCGATTACTACATCCCTGAAAGCGCCTGGCCCGATCTGATCGCCGCGCTGGCCGAGAGCGGGGATCACAGCCTGATCGACGCCGCCGCCCTGCCCGCCCCCGAAAGTCCGCTCGCCGAGCAACAGGCTGAGATCGATGCCTGTTTTGGCGGCGAAACCATGGGCGACATTCAGCGCGCGCTGGAGGCCGCGGGTGGCGATTTCGCAGCCGTGGCGCTGAAAACGCTGGGCCGCAATTCCCCCCTCTCCATGGCCTGCGCGGTCGAGCTGATCCACCGCCTGCGCGGCACGAACGACATCCGCAAATCGCTGGAGCTGGAATATCGCTACACCCACCGCGCGGTGGAGAAGAGTGATTTTCTGGAAGGCGTGCGTGCCCAGATCATCGACAAGGATCGCAATCCGCAATGGCGTTTTGCGGGCACCGGGGCCGAGGTCACCGCGCTGCTGATGCCGCTGGGGGCGGAGAAACTGATATTCGAGGAGGAGACGTAAATGAAGATCGGCTTTATCGGCCTTGGCAATATGGGTGCGCCCATGGCAGCCAATCTCGCGGCGGCGGGCCATGCCGTCACCGGCTTTGACTTGGCCGCCCCCATGCCCGAGGGCGTGAGCGCTGCCGGCTCTGCCTCTGATGCGGCCAAGGGGCAGGATGTTGTGATCACCATGCTGCCCAACGGCGCGATCCTGCGCGCCGTCGCGGCCGAGGTTCTTCCCGCGATGCAGGCCGGATCCGTACTGCTGGATTGCTCCACCGTGGACGTGGAAAGCGCCCGCGCGGTGGCCGAGCAGGCGCAAGCGGCGGGGGTTCTGGCCGCCGATGGCCCGGTCTCGGGGGGCATCGGCGGCGCGGCGGCGGGCACGCTCACCTTCATGGTCGGCGGCTCGGATGAGGCCTTCGCAAAGATCGAACCGCTGCTGGAGGTGATGGGCCAGAAAGCCGTGCATTGCGGGGCTTCCGGGGCCGGTCAGGCGGCGAAGATCTGCAACAACATGATCCTCGGCATCACTATGATCGGCACCTGCGAAGCCTTCGCGCTGGCCGACAAGCTGGGGCTCGATCGACAGAAGATGTTCGATGTCGTCTCCACCTCCTCCGGCTACAGTTGGAGCATGAACGCCTATTGCCCCGCGCCCGGCGTCGGCCCGCAGAGCCCGGCGGACAACGGATACAAGCCCGGTTTCGCCGCCGAGCTGATGCTGAAGGATCTGCTGCTGTCGCAACAGGCTGCTGAAGCCGCCGACGCCGACACGCCCATGGGCGCGGCGGCGGCTGCGCTCTACCACGCCTTCGTGGAAGAGGAAGGCGGCAAAGGCATGGATTTCTCCGCCATGCTGCCGCGCTTTGAGAAACGCAGCCGCGGCTAGAAAAAGCCTGCTTCAAAACATCAAGGCCACGGGGCAACCCCCTGTGGCCCTTAATTTTTATCCGCCTTCTTTCCGCCCTAACTCGCTCCAAAATACCACATTTGCAGCCAACTTGCGCCCCTCTGGCGTGGTTAATCGTTTCCCGTGCGAGAACAACGGCATCAAGCCGATCCGCAGAGAAACAAAGGCTGCGCCGGGCCAATCCCCTGCGCATGTTGGGGTAAGAGCAGATGCCGACGGCACAGGAACTGTCGATCAACACGAACGCCACGGCCGAGGATATGGCCAACGCCATTTTCGGCGACGGCGTCGCCGTCTGGACAGCCAGCTACTCCGGCGATGCGCTCTCCTCCGGGATCTACTCTGGCGCGGACACCACCGTCGCAGGCGTAGCGCCGGGCGATACCGGTGTCATCCTCTCCACTGGATACGTGCGCGATTTCACCAACAGTGATGGCAGCACCAACACCAACCAGTCGGCCGGCACGTCGACCAACACAAGCGGCGTGAACCGGGACAGTGATTTCGACGCGCTTGCCGGCGCAACGACACGCGATGCCTCCTTCCTTGAAATCTCCTTCGTGCCGCAGGGCGATTTCATCACCATCGATTTCGTCATCTCTTCCGAGGAATACCCGGAATACGTTAACAGTCAGTTCAACGATGTTGTCGGCGTCTGGGTGAACGATCAGCTTGCCCAAGTCACCATCGGCGATGGCTCCGCCTCCATCGGCAACATCAACGGCGACGACACCCAGAACCTCTACGTCGACAACACCGGCGATCAGTACAACACCGAAATGGACGGCTTCACCATCACGCTGACCTTTGTCGCGCCGGTGAACGCGGGGGAATTCAACACGCTCAAGATTGGCGTCGCGGATGTGGCGGATTCGAGCTACGACACCAACCTGCTGATCGCGGGCGGCTCGGTGCAATCGAGCATCGTGGCGCAGGATGACAGTGTCACCATCCCCGGCGGCCGCAGCGCCACGCTGGACGTGCTCGGCAATGACACGACCTCCGCCGGTGGCGTGCTCACAGTCACCCATATCAACGGCACTGCCGTTGTCGCGGGCCAGCGTGTAGAACTGGCCACCGGGCAATTCATCACGCTCAACGACGATGGCACGTTCTTCATCGAGCGCGACAATGACACAGAGACCGTCTACTTCAACTATGAAGTGCAAGATGTTGATGGCAATACAGATACCGCCATCGTTGAGATCATTCAGGAAGCCCCTTGCTTCGCGGAGGGCACCGCGTTGCTCACCGACAAAGGGCCGGTGCCAGTGGACGCAATCACCGCTGGCATGAAGGTCTGGACACGGGACTCCGGCTTTCAGACCGTCCGATGGATCGGCAGCCGCTGCGTGGACGCGACGGGCAAGGACGCCCCGATCCTGATCCGTGCCGGAAGCTACGACGCGCAGAAGGACGTGCGCGTTTCACCGCAGCACAGGGTGCTCGTGGGCGGCGTCTGGGCCGAACTTCTGTTCGGCGAGGACGAGGTGCTGGTGAAGGCCAAGGATCTGGTGAACGATGCCACGGTGTGCGTGGATCGCTCCCGCGAGACGATCACCTATTTTCACCTGTTGTTTGACAGGCACGAGATCATCTCGGCCAGCGGGCTGTTGAGCGAGAGCTATCACCCCGGGCCGCAGACGATGAGAGGGTTTGACCCGGAAACCCAAAGCGAAATCATGCGCTTGTTTCCCGAACTTGATGTGGGTACGGGGCGCGGCTACAGCCCCGCCGCGCGCCGCTCGCTCCGCTCTTTCGAGGCGGCAACCCTAATCAGCGCGCTCGCGGCTTAATCTACTCTGCCGCCATCCGCCGCTTGACCCCGGCTTCCAGCAGATCCTTCAGGTAATGCCCCGTATGGCTGCGCGGCTCCTTCACGATGTCCTCAGGCGTGCCCACGGCCACGACCTCGCCGCCGCCATCACCACCCTCGGGGCCGATGTCGATCACCCAATCAGCGGTTTTCACCACGTCGAGATTGTGTTCGATCACCACCACAGTGTTGCCCTGCTCTACCAATTCATGCAGCACTTCCAAGAGCTTACGAACGTCTTCGAAATGCAGCCCGGTGGTGGGCTCATCCAGAATATAGAGCGTGCGGCCCGTAGAGCGCTTGGCCAGTTCCTTGGACAGCTTCACCCGCTGCGCCTCGCCGCCGGAAAGCGTCGTGGCCTGCTGGCCGACCTTGATATAGTCGAGCCCCACGCGGGAAAGCGCTTCCATCTTGTCGCGGATCGCGGGCACCGCCTGGAAGAACTCGCGAGCATCTTCCACTGTCATATCAAGCACATCGGCGATGCTCTTGCCCTTGAACTTGATCTCCAGGGTCTCGCGGTTGTAGCGCGCGCCGTTGCAGGTCTCGCAGGTCACGTAGACATCAGGCAGGAAGTGCATCTCGATCTTGATAACCCCATCGCCCTGACAGGCCTCGCAGCGCCCGCCCTTCACGTTGAAGGAAAACCGCCCCGGCTTGTAGCCGCGGGTTTTCGCCTCCGGCAGACCGGCAAACCAATCGCGGATCGGCGTGAAGGCCCCGGTGTAAGTGGCTGGATTGGAACGTGGAGTCCGGCCGATGGGGCGCTGGTCGATGTCGATCACCTTGTCCAGATGCTCAAGCCCCTTGATCGTTTCGCAAGGGGCCGGCGTCTGCCGCGCGCCGTTCAGGCGCATCGAGGCTGTTTTGAACAGGGTTTCGATGGTGAGCGTGGATTTCCCGCCCCCCGAAACGCCGGTGACACAGACGAATTTCCCAAGCGGGAACTCCACCGTCACGTCTTTCAGGTTGTTGCCGCAAGCCTTTACAACCTTTATCTTTTTCTTGTTCCCCTTGCGCCGTTCGGCGGGCACGTCAATGGCGCGTTCCCCGGAGAGATACTGCCCCGTGAGCGAGGCCGGATCGGCGGCGATCTGCTGCGGCGTGCCTTGCGAGACGACTTGCCCACCATGCACCCCGGCGCCAGGGCCGATGTCGAACACGTAGTCAGCCTCGCGGATGGCTTCCTCGTCATGTTCCACCACGATCACCGTATTGCCTTGATCGCGCAGGTTTTTCAGCGTGCCGAGCAGACGGTCATTGTCGCGCTGGTGCAGGCCGATGGAGGGCTCATCGAGCACGTAGAGCACGCCTGTCAGGCCGGAGCCGATCTGGCTCGCAAGCCGGATCCGCTGGCTTTCGCCGCCGGACAGTGTGCCGGCGGAGCGCGAGAGCGTCAGGTACTCAAGGCCGACATTGTTCAGGAATCCAAGGCGTTCGCGAATTTCCTTCAGAATGGCGCGGGCGATTTCGTTCTTCTGGTTCGTCAGGCTTTCGGGCACCGTCTGGCACCATTCGTATGCCTCGCGGATCGACATCTGCACCACCTGCCCGATGTGCAGCCCGGCGATCTTCACCGCGAGCGCTTCCTCGCGCAGGCGATAGCCGCCGCAATCGCCACAGGGGCGGTTGTTCTGGTAGCGCTCGAATTCCTCGCGGATCCAGTTGGAATCCGTTTCCCGGTAGCGGCGCTCCATGTTGGGAATGACGCCTTCGAAGCTGCGCGTCACCTCGTAGACGCGGCCGCCTTCATCGTAGCGGAAACGGATCTCATCCTCGCCGGAGCCATGCAGGAAGACCTGCTGCACATGGGCGGGCAGATCCTTCCAGGGGGTGTTCTTGTTGAATTCGTAATGGCGGGCGATGGCCTCAATAGTCTGCAGGAAATAGGGCGATTTGCCCTTCCGCCACGGGGCCAGCGCGCCGTCGTAGAGCTTGAGCGTGGCGTCGGGCACCACGAGGCGTTCGTCGAAGAACAGCTCCATCCCCAGCCCGTCGCAGGAGGGGCAGGCCCCGAAGGGTGCGTTGAAGGAGAAGAGCCGCGGCTCGATCTCGGGAATAGTGAAGCCAGACACGGGGCAGGCGAATTTCTCGGAGAAGGTAAAGCGCTCGGGCTCGCCCTCTTTCGGCGCGGTTTCGAGGATGGCGATGCCGTCGGCCAGATCCAGCGCGGTGCGCAGGCTGTCGGCCAGCCGGGTTTCCAGCCCCTCGCGCACGACGATGCGGTCCACCACGACGTCGATGTCGTGGCGGTATTTCTTGTCGAGCGTGGGCGGCTCGTCAAGCTCGTAGAAATCGCCGTCCACCTTCACACGCTGGAAGCCCTGCTTGCGCAACTCGAGGAATTCCTTGCGGTATTCGCCTTTGCGGTCGCGCACGATGGGGGCGAGCAGGAAGGCGCGGGTGCCCTCCTCCATCCCCATGACGCGATCGACCATATCCTGGACCTGCTGCGCCTCAATGGGCAGGCCGGTGGCGGGCGAATAGGGCGTGCCGACGCGGGCGAAGAGCAGGCGGAGGTAGTCGTAGATCTCCGTCACCGTGCCCACGGTGGAGCGCGGGTTTTTCGAGGTCGTCTTCTGTTCGATGGAAATCGCGGGCGAGAGGCCCGAGATGTGATCCACGTCGGGCTTTTCCATCATGTCGAGGAACTGGCGCGCATAGGCCGAGAGGCTTTCGACGTAGCGGCGCTGGCCTTCGGCGTAGATCGTATCAAAAGCGAGTGAGGATTTGCCGGAGCCCGAAAGCCCGGTGATCACCACAAGCTCATCGCGCGGGATGTCCACGTCGATGGATTTCAGATTGTGCTCGCGCGCGCCGCGCACTTCGATCTTCTTCAGCTCGGGCATGCCCCACCTCTTACCAGACGGGTAACAGATAGGCGATGTGGGGCGAGTCTCCAATGAGAAAATGCGAACATTGTGTGAACATGCGTGAGATTGCCGACACGTCCTGCCGTTGCGTTCGGGCCTGTCAATCAAATTCGCCGCGCAGAGAAGGGTTTGGCGCCCGACCTGCCGAAATCCGCTGAAAATTCCCCGCCATGTCCCGCCACCGGAGCTTTACCTGAAACTGCCTGTGCCGCTAGCCTTGCGCCATTGATTTGAACACAGGGTTTTTTCATGAAACGGATTTTGGCCACATGCGCCGCCATCTGTGCCGTGGCACAGGGGGCCACGGCACAGGAAGCGGAAAACAGCATTCTTGTACTAGATGCCTCAGGCTCCATGTGGGGCCAGATTGACGGCACCGCCAAGATCACCATCGCACAGGAGGTGGTGGCTGGGCTTCTTGGGGATCTGCCCGCAAGCCATGCCGTGGGGCTCACGCTCTATGGCCACCGCCGTAAGGGCGATTGCGCCGATATCGAAACGGTAATCGCCCCCGGTGCTGCCCGAAGCGAGGTGGAAGCCGCCGTGCGCGCGGTGAAGCCCAAGGGCAAGACGCCGATGACGGATGCGGTGAAGGCCGCCGCCGAGGCGCTGCGGTTCACCGAGGAGAAGGCGACGGTAATCCTGATCTCCGACGGGATCGAGACCTGCAACCCCGATCCTTGCGCGGCGGCGCGGCTTCTGGAGGAGACCGGCGTCGATTTCACCGCCCATGTGGTGGGCTTTGATGTCACCGATCCGAAAGCGCTGGCGCAGATGCAATGCCTTGCCGAGGAGACCGGCGGCACCTTCCGCACCGCAGCAAATGCTGACGAATTGGTGAGCGCCTTGCAGGCCGTGGCCATTGCGCCAGAGCCTGAGGTGCCGGTGACCGTGAATTTCCGGGCGATCGAGATGCCCGAGGGCGGCGACATCACCGATCCGCTGATTTGGAGCCTGACGGGAACAGAGCCACTCAAGGAGGGCCATGAGGCGGCCGGGTTTGCGCAGGTCCTGTTGCCCGGGAGTTATGTGGTCACCGTGCTGCGCCCCTCGGACGAGGCGACGGCGGAAGCCCGCTTCACGGTGGCGCAGGCGCCGCTGACGGTCACGTTGGACTTGCCAACCGCCCTGCCTGAGGCCAGCCTTGAGGCCCCCGAAAGCGCGATGGCGGGGGGCTCTGTGGATGTGGCTTGGACCGGGCCGGGCGGCGGTGAGGATTACATTGCCCTCGCCCTGCCCGATGCCGAGGAGGCCGCCTGGGAGACCTACGCCTATGTGCGCGATGGCAACCCGGTGGCCGTCCCCCTGCCCGCCACGGAAGGCGCTTACGAGCTGCGCTACGTGATGGAGGGCGGTTTCGCCTTGGCCCGCCGAACGCTGACGGTGTCTCCTGTCACCGCCACGATCACCGCGCCGCAGGCACCGCTTGCGGGGGCCGTTGTGCCGGTGGAGTGGACGGGCCCGGATTACAGCGGCGACTACCTTGCCGTCGTGCCCCCCGGTGAAGACGGCTGGATCACCTACAGCTACACACGTGACGGCGCGCCGCTGGATCTGCGCATGCCCGCCGAGCCGGGCGCTTATGAGATCGTCTACACGATGGATCGCGACGCGAAGATCATCGCGCGCGTGCCCATCACCGTGGCCGCGGCGCGCTTCGGGCTCGACTTGCCGGCCACGGCGGCGGCCGGATCGGTGATCGACATCCCCTGGACGGGGCCCGGGCACGCCGATGATTACGTGGCCATCACGGCACCCGACGCGGAAGATGGCGCGTGGATCACCTATGCCTACATGCGTGACGGCAACCCGGCGCGGCTCACCATGCCCGGCACGCCGGGGGCCTATGAGGTGCGCTACGTGCAGGGGCAGAACACCTCTGTTCAGGCCCGCGCGCCGATCGAGGTGACGGCGGTGAGCGCCGCGCTCCAAAGCCCGGCCTCGGTGGTAATCGGCACCCGTTTTGCCGTGGATTGGCAGGGGCCGAACGGTGAGGGCGATTACCTGACGATCGTGCCTATCGACGCGGCGGAGGGCGACTATGGAAATTACAGCTACACCCGCGACGGCAGCCCGCTTGAGATCACCGCCCCCACGGAGCCGGGTGCCTATGAGCTGCGCTACGTGGCCGACACCAAGCCGCTCGCCGTGCTGGCCCGCGTGCCGCTGACGGTAGAGGCGGCAAATGTCAGCCTGAGCGCCCCGGCGACGGCGGCTGCGGGGGCGACGGTTGCCGTCACGTGGGACGGCCCGGACGCGCCCTCGGATTACATCGCCGTGGGCGATGCCGAACGCGCCTATATCACCTACAGCTACACCCGGGATGGCAATCCGCTCCAGCTGAACGTTCCCGAAGAGCCGGGGGCTTACGAGATCCGCTACATCATGGATCAGGACGGCAAGGTGCTGGCCACCCTGCCCTTGCTGGTCGAGTAAAAGGAAACGCGCGGCCCCGGCACGGGGCCGCGCGTCTCAACGGCGATGTCAGAGGCGGCACGAGGCCACGGAGGGGCTTGCCGATGGCTGGGCAGCTTTCGCGGCTGCTCACCGGCTTTGGCACCTTTTGGAACAGTTTTCAGTAAGCCGATGAAGCGCGAGCTTCCAATACGCCTTCTCTATCGGGAGTCATCATACAAGATGGGGCTTTCTACAGCCCACCACGCCAATCCCCCAGCGAAGCCGGCCATCATTCCAACGGAAAAAATATAAGCCCATTCAAACCAATCATGCCACTCGTCGGTGGCGTACTTGAAAGAGAGCGCAAGGCCGACTGCGACCCCGGTCAGCAGACAGAGGCGACGTGTGCTCCGGAACAGGACGCGCAAAACCCAGCGCAATAGAATAAGAAAGGGCGCCGAAACAAGAAACACTGGAAGGATGAAAATCTGGCCAAGCAGCCAAGAGTCTAAAATTTCTTTGATTGTAATGGCTTCGCGAGTCGACAAAATCAGTCCAACAATGACAACAACCGCGCCAGCCTCTATTGCGCACAGGCAGCAAAAAATCTGATTCAGTAACTGGCGCAGAAATTGGCTGGTCTTCCCTTCCATGAATTGGTCAAACCTTCGCTGCTCTCCATCAAATCAGATTGCAGCCTATAGCTTTGCGGCATTGAGAAAGCATGCAAAAAGTAGGAAGGTCTGGAATTAGGCTAAACTCGCCTTCCGGTATTGAAAGAAGAGCACAAAAGCTTCGAGAGGCAGATCGCATGCCTCCCACTTTTTCGCGCCCCTGCCTTATCGATTAAAAGTGGATCGCCTTCCCGTAAGCGTCCAGCACGCTTTCATGCATCATTTCCGAGAGCGTCGGATGGGGGAAGACGGTGTGCATCAGGTCCTCCTCGGTGGTTTCCAGCTGGCGGCCCACCACGTAGCCCTGGATCAGTTCGGTGACTTCCGCGCCGACCATATGCGCGCCCAGAAGTTCGCCCGTCTTGGCGTCAAACACCGTTTTGATCATGCCTTCCGGCTCACCAAGCGCGATGGCCTTGCCGTTGCCGATGAAGGGGAAGCGCCCCACCTTGATCTCGTAGCCCAGTTCCGTCGCCTTCGCCTCGGTATAGCCGACGCTGGCGACCTGCGGCTGGCAATAGGTGCAGCCCGCAATACTTTCGGGCTTGACGGGATGCGCGTGCTGGCCCGCGATCAGCTCGGCGACCATGACGCCCTCGTGGCTCGCCTTATGGGCCAGCCAGGGCGCGCCGGCGATGTCGCCGATGGCATAGAGCCCGTTGACACCGGTGCGGCAATGGGCGTCCGTCACCACATGGGTGCGGTCGATTTTCACGCCGAGCGCTTCCAGCCCCAGCCCCTCCACATTGCCAACGATACCCACGGCGGAGATCACCGTATCGAACGTGTGTTTCTCCACCTTGCCGCCGGTCTCGATATGGGCGGTGACGCTGCCCTTGGCGCGGTCCAGCTGCTTGACCATGGCTTTCTCCATGATCGTCATGCCCTGTTTCACGAATTGCTTCTTGGCGAAGGCGGAAATCTCCGCATCCTCGACGGGCAGCACGCGGTCCATCACTTCCACAACCGTGGTATCAGCGCCCAGCGTGTTGAAGAAGCTCGCAAATTCGATGCCGATGGCACCGGAGCCGATCACCAGCAGTTTCTTGGGCATGCGCGGCGGGGTGAGCGCGTGTTTATACGTCCAGACGAGATCGCCGTCGGCCTCCAGCCCCGGCAGTTCGCGGGCGCGCGCGCCGGTGGCCAGAACGATGTTCTTGGCCGTCAGTTCCTCGCTGCCCTTTTCGGTTTTCACGCTGACTTTACCCAGCGCGGGGATGCTGGCCGCGCCCATCACCACGGTGACCTTGTTCTTCTTCAGCAGATGGCCGACGCCGCCCGACAGCTGCTTGGCCACCCCACGCGAGCGTTGCACCACAGCGTCCAGATCATAGCCGATCTTGTCGGCGGAAAGGCCAAACTCCTTGGCGCGCTCCATCAGATGGAACACCTCGGCAGAGCGCAGCATGGCCTTGGTGGGGATGCAGCCCCAGTTCAGACAGATCCCGCCCAGATGCTCTCGTTCGACGACGGCCACCTTCAGCCCGAGTTGCGCGCCCCGGATGGCGGCCACGTAGCCGCCTGGCCCGGCACCGATCACGATCATGTCGAAAGAGGAGGCAGCCATGTCAAACCCTTGCAGAAGTTGAATTGGTTTGACGTTAAACAATCCCGCGCAGCGGGGCAATCGCGCCGCGCCGCCGGTTCAGGCGGCGGAGCGCAAGCTTTTGAAATCGCGGGCCAGTTTCAGGCGCGCACCGCTTCCATCGCGGCGCTGTAGCCGCCCTGATCCAGAAAGGCGCATTCGGGTGCGGTGGTGGCCCGTTCCAGCGCCTCGTTGCGGTAGGGGAATCGCCCGAACATGCGGATCACCTCGCGGTGCGCCTTGGCATGGAACAGGTTCGCCTCGCCGCTTTCCGGCATCCGCGTCAGCATCAGGCGCACGCAGCGTTCCTGATCGTCAAGACATTCGGAATGCATCAGCGGCAGGTAGAAGAACTGGCGCGCAGGCTCGTCGATGCGCATGTCCCAATCCTTCTTGATCGAGATCTTCGCCGCCGCGCGGGCCGCGAAATCCGACGAAAACGCCTTGCCGGTGTTGCGAAACATGTTCCGGGGGAATTGGTCCATGAGGATGATATAGGCCAGCGCACCGCTCGGATACGTGAGCCAAAGGCCACAGCCGCCTTTCATCGCCATATTCCAGGTGGGTTCCGCCAGAGCCCGGACGCGTTCGTCCAACTCCTCCCCGCCGGCATACCAGCCTTCGGGGCCTATCTCGTCCAGCCAGAAGGCAAGGACGTCTTCAGGGCGTAGCATGTGCGGCCTCCATTTGCCGTGTCTCCCCCAGACAAGGGAATCGTTACAAATTATTCATACTTTAGCAAGGCTTGCGTTAACCTTTCGGTGCATCGGCTTGCGCGCTGTGGTTTTCCTCTTCCTGCGCGCTTTCGATGAACATCTCCTGCGCCACGCCAACGGCCACGGGCGAGGCGCTCGGCATGACCGGCGCGTAAGAGACGTTGTCTTCGCTTTGGGAAGGTGCCGGGCGCTGTGTCATCCGGTAGACGGCGTAGCCTGCGAGGCCCAGCATCAGGCCTGCGAGGATGCCCCAGTAGCCCCAGGGGCCGACGGTGGACATCACCCAGCCGGTGGTGATCGGGCCGATGATCGCGCCCAGACCGTTGATGAAGAGCAACCCGCCGGAGGCCGCCGCCATGTCCTCCACTTCAAGGAAGTCGTTGGTATAGGCGATGAGCAGAGCATACAGCGGGTTTGACGTGCCGCCGATCAGGAAGCCGCTGGCCAGCAGCAAGATGAAGTTGCCCCCGGAGAGCACCCCAAGCACGGCCCCTGCCCCGCCCACGGCGGCGACGATCATGATCAATGTACGGCGGTCCATCCGGTCCGAGATCCAGCCGATGGGAAACTGCAGCAAAAGTGCGCCGATGTAGATGGCGGAGACGAAGAGCGAGATCTGTTTCACCGTCAGACCGGCCTCGGTGCCGTAGACGGCGGACATACCGAACTGCGCCGAGAACACGCCGCCCAGCAGCGCCATACCCACGCAGCCTAGGGGTGAGATGCCGTAGAGCTCCTTGAGCGACATGCCTTTCGTGGTCTCAAACGCCGGCGTCGGGCTGATCGAGAGCAGGATCGGCGCGAATGAGATCGACACGAGCACGGACGGGATGATGAAGAGGATGAAGCCCGCCGGATCGCCAAAGGCCAGCAGGGCCTGTGCGGTGACGATGCCCGCCATCTGCACGATCATGTAGAGCGACAGCGCCTTTCCGCGGTTTTCATTGCTGGCGGCGTTGTTGAGCCAGCTTTCTGCCGTCACGTACACGCCGCAGAAACAGAAGCCGATCACCACGCGGCCCAGCGTCCAGGCCCAGGGGTGGGCGAAGGTCGGATACAGGATCAGCACGGCGGAGATCATCGAACCGAGGGCGGCGAAGACGCGCACGTGGCCCACCCTGCGGATCCATTGCGGCGCCAGCTTGGAGCCGCCAAGAAAGCCAAGGAAGTAGGCCGACATCACGATCGACATCTCGAAGGTCGAGAACCCCTCGATCGCGCCGCGCACACCCAGAAGCGTGCCCTGCAGGCCGTTGCCGACCATCAGGAGGAGCATCCCGAGCAGCAGCGCCCAGGAGTGGCTGAGGACCTGTAGCATGATCGTTTATCCTTTCGTCGCCTTCAGGATGGCATCCAGACTGTCACGTCTACCGCCTGAAAACGACGGAAAATTTTGGGTTCAGGGCTCGTTGGGGCACAACAGCGACGAATCGCCGTAGGAGAAAAAGCGGTAGTGATGGGAAATGGCGTGGCTGTAAATCGCTTTCATGCGCTCCATCCCCATCAGGGCAGAGACGAGCATCATCAGCGTGGATTTGGGCAGGTGGAAGTTCGTCATCAGCGCATCCGTGGCCTTGAAGGCAAAGCCCGGCGTGATGAAAATATCCGTCGGCCCCTCCCAAGCGCGCACTTCGCCCGCGTCGCGCGCCGCCGTTTCGATCAGGCGCAGCGCGGTGGTGCCCACGGGGATCACGCGGCCGCCTTGCGCGCGGGTCTCGGCGATCTCGCTCGCAGCCTGCTCCGAAACCGCGCCCCATTCGGAATGCATCTTGTGCTGACTCACGTCATCGACCTTCACCGGCAGGAAAGTGCCCGCGCCCACATGCAGCGTGACATGGGTGAAGCCCACGCCGATCGCCGCGAGGTCGGCCAGCAGCGCATCATCAAAGTGGAGCGAGGCTGTGGGCGCGGCCACGGCCCCTGAGTTCTTCGCCCAGACCGTCTGGTAATCCACCTTGTCCTGCGCGTCGGCTGCGCGTTTCGCGGCGATATAGGGCGGCAGCGGCATGGCGCCGACGGCCTGCAGTGCAGCGTCGAAATCCTCGCCGGTGCGATCAAAGGCCAGAAGCGCTTCGCCCTCGCTCTTCTCCACCAGCCGCGCGGCGAGCAGATCGCCGAACAGGATGCTTTCGCCCACGGCGAGTTTCTTGAGCGGCTTGATCAGCGCCAGCCATGTGCCATCGGCGCGCGGCTCCAGCAGCGTCACCGAGATGCGCGCCGCCACCGGCCCTTGCGCGCTGTCGCGGTGGCGCAGGCCTTCGAGCCGCGCCGGGATCACCTTGGTGTCGTTCAGCACCAGCCTGTCGCCGGGGCGCAGGATCCTGGGCAGATCAAAGACGTGGCGGTCCAGCGTCTGGCTGGCCGTGGCCTGCAGCAGCCGCGCAGAGGTGCGTGGCACGGCGGGCCGTGTGGCGATCAGATCGTCCGGCAGATCGAAATCGAAATCGCTCAGCTTCAGGCTCTGGGTCATTCGGACACCTCCGGCGGCGGGCGGCGGAAAATATCGCGGAACATGCCCGGCGTGAGCAGCGACAGCGGGTTCACCTGCGTGCGCGGTGCGCTGACCGGGCCGATGAGCCGGTAGGAGAAGCCAAACAGCCCCTCGCCACGACGCGTCAGCGCCGCACCGACCGAGTTGACAAGATAGACGGGCGAGACAACCCCTTGGAAATCCATCTGTTTCTCCGCAAACGCATAGGTGCCATCGATCGAGATCCCCATCGAGGCCCCAACCGCGCTGCCCCGTGTGATCACCAGCCGCTCCGGCGTCAAGACGAATTCCCCCTCCACCTCGTCAAAGACGATGCCATTGCCGTTGAGTTGATCCAGCAGGCCCACCACGCTGACCGCGCCCAGCATCTCGGCCAGCGCCGGCGCGCCACGCAGGCGCAGCTTGCCCATGCGCAGCGTGCCGTCATAGTGGCCCGCTTGCGCACGCGAGCGCAGGCGGATTTCCAGCCCGTCGGAATTGGCGTTCTTCAGCACGCCAAGCGCGGCCAGCACCGCGCCGCCATCCGCCGCCACAAGATCATAGCCCACCCCGGCAGGCGTGGTGATCTGCTGGCCGGTGACAGGCGCGACGCCGTTGAGCCGCCCGGTGAAGCGCCCTGCCCCCTCGCCCGCGCCGAACTGGCCGCGGAACGCGCTCAGGTAGATATCGCCCGCGATCTGTAGCCGGTCCATCGCCACGTTCACGGGCGCGCCGCCGCCGTTGCCGCTGCCTTCAGGCAAGGCCGCGCGGCGCAGATCCAAGAGGCTCCCGGTGAGGGAGAGTGCCGGGGTCTGCCCCTGATCCCGCCCGCGCAGTTCCGCGCGTGTTTTCAGCCAGTTGCCAAGGCTGAGCTCGTCGAAAACAGCGCGGCTGAGGCTGCCGTCCGGGCGTAAGGCAACGTTGCCGGACAGCGATAGCCCCGCTGCATCCAGCGCGATCAGGTCAATGGCGGGTGGCGTGGAGAAGGCCCCTTCCATCCGAAGCTGGCCGTCCGCGCCGGGAGCCTTGCGCCAGCCAAGGGCGGCGATGTTCAGGCCAAGCCCGGCCAGATCGGCCTCCAGCGCAAAACTTGGCGGCTCTTCCGGACGGAGGGCAATCTCCATCCGCCCCTGCGCCTTGCCGGAAAACGCCTCGGGCGGCAGACCGATGCGGAAGCTCTCGGCCAATTGCGGCGAGAGATCGAGCACCCCGGTGACCGAGCTGCCTTCCTTGAACGCCGCGCCCAGCGGCTGCCGCCAGAGCGCGTTGAACCCCACGCCGTCCAGATCGCCCGCGCCGCCGATGCGGATCGAGTCTGCGTCCACGGCCACATCCATCACCGGGGCCGAGAGCACGCGCCCCGGCACCAGAGCCTCGCTGCGGACCTCTTCGATCTGGCCCGTCACGGTGAAATCCACGTCCGGCCCGCGCGTCTCCTTGCTGAGCGGCAAGACAAGCTGCGCCTCGGCATGGGCCAGCCCCTCGGCCAGATCCGGCTGCCGCCCGGCGCGGGAGATCAGGCGCAGGGGGCGCAGATCCAGCAGGTGCAGAAGATCGCCCAGATCGGCCTCGGCCTTCAGATCCACCTGCCCGATGCTGGGCCGAATGCGCATATCTCTGATGCGAAAACTGCTGCCCGAGACATCGGCCACACGCGCCCCCTCGCGCACCTCGCCCTCGGTGATATGGATGGCAAAGCTCGGCCCGTCGATCTGCCCATAGCCGCGCGCGGCAGAAATCGGCGGGTAGTTGGGCAGGAAATTCACCTCCGCCCCTTCATATTCGAACGCAAGGCTCGCCACCGGATCCGTGCCGGGCGCAAGACGCAGGGCGACGCGGCCATTGAAGCCCGTGCCGCCGCGCAGGTTGTTCACCATCCAGTTGCGCGTCTTGGCACGCAGCGACAGCGGCCAGTAGCGCACGAGCGCATCGGTCGAGAGCCTGTCGGCCTGCGCATCCAGCGCCACATGCCAGCCGTCCGCCTTGGCCTCGGCGCGCCCCTTGGCCTGCAGGCGGGTTTCGCCGTCAAACAGCGTGGCCTGCCCGACGCGGATCAGGAAAGGCGAGAAGCGGAAATGCAGATCCACAGAGGCATCGGCGAAGGCCAGCGGTTCAGCAAAGAGATCGCCGCCGGGGCTCTCCACGCCGGTGAGCGCAAGCTGGGCCACGAGCGCCTTTGGCACGCCATTCTCCCAGTCTTTCAGGTAGGCCTTGCCCGCACCGGAGGCCTTAAGCGCGTCGGAGCGCAGCTGCAGCGCCTCCACGGCAAACATCGCGCGGGCGAAATCATAGCGCAGCTCGGCGCGGGCGGCCTGCAGGCTGACAGGCGCCGTGGCCGGGTTGGGCTGCAGCTTGCCCGCGCCGATCTCCAGCGTGCCGGAGAGATCGGTGAAGGCCCCCTCCGGCGTGAAGCCGATGGCGGCGGTGAGGGACACCGGCGCATCCACGCCGGTGAGGAAGGCCGCGATGGGCTCATGGGCGGCCAGAAAGCGGGCGTCCACATTGGAGAGCGCGAGGGTGAAAGCGGCCTCGGCGCTGTCGGATTTCGTGCGCGCGGTCAGCGCCAGATCCGCCTGAGCGCCGCCGTAGCCGGGCAGCTTCAGGCTGGCCTCGGCCTCAAGGCCTTCCGCGCCCCGGTTAAGCGCCACGCGGCCGGCGTCCGCCTCGCTGATGACGCCGCGCAGGGCGTCCTCGAAGCGCAGGGAAATGCCTTTCGCCTCGGCGCGCTCCACACGGGCCAGCCCCTGCGTGTCCAGCAGCGCTTCCAGCGCGTCCACCATGCCGGGCAGATCGTCAAACACCAGCGCCTGCCCGCCGGGCGCGCCGAAATCGAGGTTGAAGCGCCCATCCGCGCCCCGTTGCAGCAGAAGCCGCGTGTCTTCGATCACCAGCCCCGTGGGCACAACGCTCCCTGAAAGCGCGGCACGCGGCGCGATGGATAGCGCGATCCGCCCGACCTGCGCGATCTCGGTGCCGGCAGTGTCGCGCAGCGTCACCTCGCGCAGCAGCGCCGTGGGTTCGCCACGGGCATTGATCAGCACGCCGACGCCCTCAAAGCCAAGATCGATGCGCTCTGTTACCCCGTTGATGCGGGCCTCGATGCGGGATTTCAGCCAGCCCGGCGCGGTGAGCGCCTGATGGCTGCTGGCCAGAACGGTGATCAAAATCACAGCCCCCGCAAGCAGCAAAACGCAACCGCCCAGCAGGCTGAGCACAAGCCCCCGCCTGCGGCTTCGGCGCGTCTGGCCGTCTGTTTCCGTCATCCCTGCCCGCCCCGTGACATGCGCCATTCCCGCTGGCTTTGCGCCAGAGTGCTTTATCTTCCCTAGGATTGCACTAAAACCATTCCCCTGAGCAACACCAGCAGGAGCGCAATCCCATGCCCGATATCGGCGAAAAGGCACCCAATTTCACCCTTCCCGACGGCACAGGCAGCGAGGTCACGCTGTCAGACCTCAAGGGCCAGCCCGTGGTGCTCTATTTCTACCCCAAGGACGACACCTCAGGCTGCACCAAGCAAGCGATCGGCTTCACCGAGGCGGAGGCCGAATTCGAGGCCGCCGGCGCAAAGGTGCTGGGCGTCTCCAAGGATACCGTGGCCAAACACGCGAAATTCGCTGCCAAACACGGGCTTTCGGTGACGCTGCTATCGGATGCGGAAGGCGATGTCTGTGAGACCTACGGCGTCTGGCAGGAAAAGCAGATGTACGGCAAGACGTACTTCGGCATCGTGCGCACCACCTTCCTGATCGATGGCGACGGCGTGATCCGGCAGGTCTGGCCGAAGGTGAAAGTGCCCGGCCATGTGGAGGCGGTGCTCGAGGCGGTCAAGGCGCTGTGAGCGGGCTTTCCCTGGCGCAGCGGGCGGTGGAGGTTCTGACCACCGCCGACGGGCGCGAGAAGACAGCCCTGAGCCGGGCCCATGCCGCCGCGTGGTTCGCCGCGCGCAAGGCGGGCACGCCACTTGAGATCGGCACCGCCACGCCGCCCCTGCAGCCCGCACGGCCCGAAAAGCCCGAGCTGCTTTCCCCGCGCGACGTACCGCGCCGCCGCCCCGGCAGTGAGGCCGGGCGGCAGGCGCTTTTGCATGCTGTGGCCCATATCGAGCTGAACGCCGTCGATCTGCACTGGGACATCATCGCCCGGTTTTCCCATGTGCCGATGCCCATCGGCTTCTTCGACGACTGGGTGGCGGCAGCGGATGAGGAATCCAAGCATTTCAACCTGATGTGCGACTGTCTTGAAGCAATAGGCAGCCATTACGGTGCGCTGCCCGCCCATGCGGGCATGTGGCGCGCAGCCGAGGACACGGCCGAGGATCTGATGGGACGGCTGGCGGTGGTGCCGATGGTTCTGGAGGCGCGCGGGCTCGACGTGACGCCCGGCATGATCGAGATTTTCCGCACTGCCAAGGCTGCAGATGCCGTCGCCGCGCTGGAGGTGATCTACGCCGAGGAAGTGAGCCATGTGGCCTATGGCTCGAAGTGGTTCCATTTCCTTTGTGGCCGCCATGAGCTGGACCCGAAGGAAGAGTTTCACCGCCTCGTGCAGACCTATTTCCACGGCGCGCTGAAGCCGCCCTTCAACGAGGAAAAACGCGCGGACGCGGGCTTGCCGCCGGATTTCTACTGGCCACTGGCCGACAACAGCTGGGACCGCAGGCCCGGCTAGGCCGCACAGCGGCCTTGCCCAGCGATTAAGCACGAGCCTAGCGAGCCTTTCGGCGGTTTTTCGCCGACACCGGCAAGGCTTACGCGCTCCTCCGCCACCTTTCGCCAAAAAAGTTTGCAGCATGGAAAGCCCCCCGTTAAGCATCCCTTGACCACGCGCGCTGGGGACATGGCGCCGGTCGAAAACGGGGATAACACAGGGGCTAACGGACCATTGGCGTCTGCACTTTTGCACAAGCTTCACTTGGCGTTGGAAAAGCGGCTGCCCGAGCGGCGTCTCTTTCTGCGCTCTGATACGGAAACACGCTTCATCCGGCTGCGCTCTAGCACCCAGTTGATCGCCCTTGTCGGTGTCACCGCCGTGGGTGCCTGGACTTTGGTAGCCACCTCGATCCTGCTGATGGACTCGCTTAGTTCGGGCAACATCCGCGAACAGGTCAAACGCGATCAGTTCATGTATGAAGCCCAGCTCAACAAGCTCTCCGCCGAGCGTGACATGCGCGCCCAGGAAGCCGCCAGCGCGCACATGCGCTTCAGCGTGGCGCTGGAAGAGATCTCCGACATGCAGGAGCGCCTGCTGGCGAGTGAAGACAAGCGGCGCGAGGTGGAAACCGGGCTTGAGGTGGTGCAGACCACCCTGCGCGACGCGATCAAGGAACGCGATCTGGCGCGCAAGGCCGCCGAAGAGCTGCAACTCGCACTCGCTGAGACCGAGGCCGCCGAGCCCGAGACGCACCGTCTGGCCGAGGTGGAGAACACCGTGGCTTTCCTCTCCGAAGCGCTGCGCGATACGGCTTCGGAACGCGATCACATGCAGGCTTATGCCACCGACGCGGATGATTACATCGCCGAGCTGCGTCTGGAATCCCGCCTCAAGGATGAGCGCAACGATCTGATCTTCTCCAAGCTTGAAGAGGCGATGACCGTCTCCATCGCGCCGATGGACAAGATGTTCCGCAACGCCGGGCTGAACGTGGACAACCTGATCGATCAGGTGCGCCGCGGCTACTCGGGCCAGGGCGGCCCGCTCACCCCGCTGGAGTTCACCGTGACCGACGGCGAAGAGGACGTGGCCGAAGGCATGCGCGCCAATTCGATCCTTGAGCGGCTGGACGAGATGAACATCTACCGCATCGCCGCCTCCAAGGCGCCGTTTGACGTACCGGTGAAATCGGCCTTCCGCTTCACCTCGGGCTTCGGCCCGCGCTGGGGCCGGATGCACAACGGCACCGATTTCGCCGCCTCCTACGGCACGCCGATCTACGCCACGGGCGATGGTGTGGTGATTCACGCCGGCTGGCAGTCCGGTTATGGGCGGCTCGTGAAGATCCAACACGAGTTTGGCATTGAAACCCGTTACGCCCATATGGCAAAAATACGCGTGTCTAAGGGCCAAAGAGTCTCCCGCGGTGATCGCATCGGCGACATGGGGAACTCCGGACGTTCTACCGGCACCCATCTGCACTACGAAGTCCGTGTGGGCGGCAAGCCGGTCAACCCGATGAATTATATCAAGGCAGCCAGAGATGTTTTCTAAAAGCAGGATCAATGAGGCCGGCGCGAAGCCCGGCGCGGAGGCTGAAAAGCCGAAGGCACCGGAAGCCCCGGTGACCAAACCGACCACCGATGTGAAGGCCGCGCCGCCCAAAGCCAAGCCGCCCGCCTCTTCGCTGTCCGCTGACCTGACCGTGGTCGGCAACCTCAAGACGACCGGCGACATCAATGTCGAAGGCACTGTCGAGGGCGATATCCGCGCGCATCTGCTCACCGTGGGCGAATCCGCCACCGTGAAGGGTGAAGTGGTTGCCGATGACGTCGTGGTGCATGGCCGCATCATCGGCCGCGTGCGCGGCCTGAAAGTGCGCCTGACCTCCACCGCGCGTGTGGAAGGCGACATCATCCACAAGACGATCGCCATCGAGAGCGGCGCGCATTTCGAAGGCTCCGTGCAGCGGCAGGACGATCCGCTGGGTGGCGGCGCGCCGAAGAAGCCGGCGGCTCCGCAGGCTTAAGCCACAAGCTCGGTTCAGAATTGAGAAAGGCGCCCTTGAGGCGCCTTTTTTCGTTCGGACTATGCACGAAGGGCGGTTCCCGGCCGCGGGTGGCGGGCTGAAAGCCCCCGCCCGTGGGGGCGGCCGGGGGCTGCCCGGCTCAACGCCGGGCGTGACCTTTGAACAATGTAGGTTCGAAAACCGTCAGGCCGCTTTCGCCTCGCCCGACACCAGCGGGGCCAGTGCGGATAGCTCGCGAAAGAGCACCTGCCGGATGGCGCGCAGCTTCTCGCTGCGGCGCACTTCGGCGTTGGTCAGCAACCAGAGATCGATGGGAAACTGCGTCGCCACCGCCCGGCTGCGCTGCACACCCGGAATCTGCGTGGCCACGAACCACGGCAACAGGCCCACAGCGCGCCCGGCCTGCACGAAGGTGATCAGCGCGTCGATGTTGCTCACACGATGCACCGGGCTTTCGGGGTGGACCTTATCGCAGGCCCAATCCGGCAGGCCCTCGCCATTGCTCAGAAACGTCACCACCGGCACGCGCGGCAGGCTGCGCTCGCCCCGTGCGCCGGCGTCAAAGGCTTCCATCAAAGCCGGGCTGCCCACGGGCATGATCGCCACGGGAGCGACCTTCTGGCCAATCAGATCCTCATCGGGGTTCGACGTATAGCGGATCGCGAAATCGACAAAGCCCGAGCCCACGTCCACCAATTCGGTATCGGCGATGATGTCGAGCGTGATGTCGGGAAAAGCGTCCATCAGCTTTTCGAGCACCGGCATCACCATGATCTTGAGCGGCCCGTCCGCCGTGGTGATCCGCACCCGACCCTCGACCTTCTCATTGGCATGGCGCGCCATTTGGGCGATGGAATGCGAGAGCGTCTCCATCTCCGCCACACGCTCAGCCAGATCCCGCCCGCGCGGGGTGAGCCGCAGGGCCAGCCCGTCGCGATCCACGAGCCGCATGTTCAGCCGCGTTTCCAGCGCCGCAATCCGCCGGGAGACCGTCTGGTGCGTCACCTCAAGCTTGCGCGCGGCCTCGACCGTGGAGGAGGCCCGAGAAAGTGCGAGGAAATACCGGAAATCATCCCAATCATGCGCCATAAATCATGCCCTTTACGCCCACGGCCTGAAATCGCAGACCGCCTCTTCTTGTTGTTCGGGCTGATATAGGGGCGCACCGGGGCAGCTTCAATGCGCCGCCTCCCGCAGCGGCAGGGCAGCGCCTAAGCCGCGCTGGTGGTCAGCCGATAAAGATGCCAGCTCGCGTGGCCCAAGAGTGGCAGCACGATCAGCAGGCCGAAAAAATAGGGAAACATCCCCACGAACAACAGCGCCGAGATCACGATCCCCCAGCCGATCATCACAACCGGGTTCGCCGTCACCTCGCGGAACGAGGTGATCATCGCGGTGATCACGTCCAACTCGCGCTCCAGCAGCATCGGCAAGCCGAAGACGACGAGCGCGAAGGTGATGAAGGCGAACACCGCCCCCACGGCGGTGCCGAAGGCGAGCATCGCGAGCCCCTCACCCGTCAGGTAGAGATCGTAGGACGAGGAGACGTTCACCATCGTCATCTTGCCGAGGAACAGCGCAAAGATCATGTGCGCGATGAAGAACCAGAACAGGAAGATCATGATGATCGTCACGCAGATCGACGGGATCTGCCGGTTGCGCTGGGTCACGACGACGCCGAGGATCTCCCCCCAGTTCAGCGGCTCGCCCGCTTCCAGGCGGCGGCTGACCTCGTAGAGCCCCACGGCGGCGAAAGGCCCGATCAGCGGGAAGCCGAAGGCGGCAAGCCCCAGCCAGTAGCTTTGGCCGGTGGCCATGGTGATCCACCACATCAAAAGCCCGCCCAGCGTATAGAAAGAGCCGAAGAAGATCCCGAAAGCAGGCGCCTTGCGGAAATCGGCCCAGCCGAGCGCAAGCGCCTGACGGATCATGGCGGGTGTCACGGGCCGGAACTCCGGCACCTCACTGGCCTGCGCGGGGACGGCTGTTGTCATGTGTTGGGTGCTCCTCCTTGCCTCAAGGCAGGAGGTTAGCCAAGCGCGGCGGCGGGCTCAATCCCGCATGCCCAAGTTCGAATGTCAGTCTTCGGCGTTGGCGTCCGCACGGCTCTTGCCTGCCACATCCATCGCCAGTGTCGCGGCCATGAATGCGTCCAGATCGCCATCCAGAACGCCTTTGGTATCGGCGGTCTCGAAGTTGGTGCGCAGATCCTTCACCATCTGGTAGGGTTGCAGCACGTAGGAGCGGATCTGGTTGCCCCAGCCCGCATCGCCCTTGGCTTCGTGCAGCGCGTTGACTTCGGCGTTCCGGCGATCCAGCTCCATCTGATACAGGCGCGATTTCAGGGCCTTCATGGCGATGTCGCGGTTCTGGTGCTGGGATTTCTCAGAGCTCGTCACCACGATGCCGGTGGGCATGTGAGTGATCCGCACGGCCGAATCCGTGGTGTTCACGTGCTGTCCACCAGCCCCGGACGAGCGGTAGGTGTCGATGCGGATGTCGGCGGGGTTCACCTCCACTTCGATGTTGTCGTCGATCACTGGGTAAGCGCCGACGGCGGCGAAAGAGGTCTCGCGGGTGCCCTTGCCGAAGGGCGAGATCCGCACCAGCCGGTGGGTGCCACTTTCGCTCTTCAGCCAGCCATAGGCGTTGTGGCCCTTGATCTGGTAGGTGACGGATTTGATCCCGGCCTCGGCCCCGGCCTGTTCTTCCTGCAGATCCACCTCGAAGCCGCGCTTCTCGGCCCAGCGGACATACATCCGCGCCAGCATCGAGGCCCAGTCGCAGGCTTCCGTGCCCCCTGCCCCGGCCTTGATCTCAAGGAAGGCATCGTTGGGGTCCGTCTCGCCGTTCAGCAACGCTTCGAGCTCTTTCTTGGCGGCGCTCTCTTCCAGGGCGGCCAGCGCCTTCTCGGCTTCGGCGACGACTTCGGCGTCGTCTTCCATCTCGCCCAGTTCGATCAGCTCGACGTTGTCAGAAAGATCCTGCTGGATGCTTTTCACCGTCTCGATCTTGTCCACCAGCATCTGGCGTTCGCGCATCAGCCCTTGCGCCTTGGCCGGATCGTTCCAGAGGTCCGGATCTTCGGTGCGGGCGTTGAATTCCTCAAGCCGATGCGCGGCGGTTTCCCAATCCATGCGCTGGCGCAGCAGCTCCAGCGATTTCTCGATGGCCTCGATGATGTTCTGCGTTTCGGCGCGCATAGGGATTCCTTGGCGATGGGTGGGGCGATAGGTGCTTCAGGCCGGGGTGATAGCAACCCGCGAAGGGGCGGGCAAGATCAGTAGAGCCCGCCCGAAGAGAGGGTGCCGAAACTGGCCTTGCCGCCAATGGTGCGCTTCTCGCCGGTCGAGGTGGTGATCTCCTGCTCCACCTCCTGCTCGCCGCGCGAATAGAGCGGCAGGTTGGAGCCCATCGCGAAGCCTCCGTCGAAGGCCACGCCGAACATCGGCTCAAAGCCATCGCGGAAGTATTCGGCCACCACATGCTCGCCCACGGCGTTATCCGGCAGGCGCGCGCCGGTGTAGCGGTCGATCTTGATGAAATGGCCGCCCGGCGGAATGCGGAACTGGCCGCCACCGTATTTCTTGACGGCTTCCTGCATGAATTCGTTGAACACGGGCGCACACATCGTGCCACCACCGGCACCACGGCCCAGCGGCTTGGGCTGGTCGTAGCCGATGTAGCAGCCCGCGACGATATTGGAGGTGAAGCCCACGAACCACACGTCTTTCGCTTCGTTGGTGGTGCCCGTCTTGCCGGCCACTGGCACGCCCACATCCACGCGGCCCGCAGCTGTGCCGCGCTGCACAACGCCCGTCATCATCGAGGTGAGCTGGTAGGCGGTGACGGCATTCATCACGCGCTCGCGGTTGGAGGTGATGCGCGGGGCGAAGCCGGGATCCAGCGACGCCAGCTGGCAATCCTCACATTTGCGCTGATCGTGGCGGTAAACTGTCTGCCCCCAGCGGTCCTGCACCCGGTCCACCAGCGTCGGCTCCACGCGCTCGCCGCCATTGGCAAACATCGCATAGGCCGCGACCATCTTGTAAAGTGTGGTTTCCTCGGAGCCGAGCGAGTTGGGCAGGTAGGTGCCCATGTTGTCATAGACGCCGAAGCGCTCCGCATAGGCGGCGACGGTTTCCATACCCACCTCCTGCGCAAGCCGGACCGTCATCAGGTTCCGCGAGCGTTCGATCCCGGTGCGCAGCGGCGTCGGGCCGTAGAATTTGTTGGAGGCGTTCTTGGGGCGCCAGACCTCGTTGCCGGAATAGATCTCGATCGGCGCGTCGATCACGATGGTGGCGGGCGAGTAGCCCGAATCCAGCGCCGCGGCATAGACGAAAGGTTTGAAGGAAGAGCCCGGCTGGCGCGTGGCCTGCGTGGCGCGGTTGAACACCGAATGCTGGTAGGAGAAGCCGCCCTGCATCGCGATCACGCGGCCGGTGTTCACGTCCATCGCCATGAAGCCGCCCTCGACCTCCGGCACCTGCCGCAGCGTCCAGCGGATGAAGGAGCCGTCCTCGTCGCGCGTCATGGCGCGCACATGGACAACCTCGCCCACCGCGAGCAGATCCCCGGCTTTCTTGGCGGATGGCCCGAGCGAGCCGTTCCCAAGCCGCTTGCGGGCCCATGTCACGTCTTCCGGGGCGATCCAGTGGCCGTCGCTGTCTTCCTCGACGCCCTCGATACCGATGCGCGCATGGGTGCTGCCCACTTCCAGCACCACGGCCGGGAACCAGCCCTCGATGTCGCGGGCCACGTCGACGCCCGCGAGCGCCTCGCGCCAGCTTTCCTCGCTGCCGAGAAGCGCTGCGTCCACCTCTTTGCCGGTGCCGCGCCAGATGCCAAGGCCACGGTCGTATTTCTCAAGCCCGCCCCGCAGCGCGGCGGCCGCTTCGTTCTGCATCTCGCGATCGATGGTGGCGCGGATGGCGAGCCCGCCGGAGAAGAACTCCTCCTCGCCGAAATCGCGGCTCAGCTGGCGGCGGATCTCGTCGGTGAAATAGTCCCGCGGCGGCAGGGCCGAGCGGAAGCTGGCGATCTGGCCACCCTGCACCGTATCGAGCGGCGCGGCGCGGGCTTCTTCGTATTCGGCCTCCGTCAGGTAGCCGTTTTCATTCATCTCCCGCAGCACGAAATTGCGCCGCTCAAGGGCGGCCTCAGTGTCGCGCACGGGGTGATAGTTGGAGGGCGCCTTGGGCAGGGCCGCCAGATAGGCCGCCTCCTGCGCGTTCAGCTGCTCCAGCGGCTTGTTGAAATAGGTCTGCGAGGCGGCAGCCACGCCGAAGCTGTTCTGGCCAAGGAAGATCTCGTTCAGGTACAGCTCAAGGATCTTGTCCTTGCTCAGGGTTTCTTCCAGACGGGCGGCGAGGATCAATTCCTTGATCTTGCGTTCGGCGGAGCGATCCGAGGAAAGCAGGAAGTTCTTCATCACCTGCTGGGTGATCGTGGAGGCCCCGCGCAGGCGGCCGCCCTGCAGCGCGTCCAGCCCGGCCTTGACCATGCCGAGCGGATCATAGCCCTTGTGGCTGTAGAAATTCTTGTCTTCCGCCGAGATAAACGCCTGTTTCACCAGATCGGGGATTTCCTCGGACGGCGCAAACAGGCGGCGTTCGCGGGCGAATTCGTCGATGATGCGCCCCTCGCCGGAATAGATGCGGGAGATCGTCTTCGGGGTGTATTGCGCCAGCTGCTCGTGGTTGGGCAGATCGCGGCCATAGATCCAGAAGATCGCGCCGATCGTCAGGGCCACGGCCACCGCGCCAATGGTGATCACCGAAAAGATGCCACCGAAGAAGGATAGAATAGCCCGGATCACGGCGCTGCTCCCGAAGTTCATTGCGTGGCGCGTATATATGGGAGCCTTGGCGCAGCGTCAAAACCGCCGTTGCGGCCTTTCGGCTGTTTCTTGCCTGATCCCTTCGCACCTTTCGGCCATCCTACCAAAGGCAGGCAGGCCCGCCCATGGCAAATGCACGCCGTGCTGATCACGATGCAGCCAGCCGCCTTACTTGCGCAGAAGCCGCGCCTCTGCTGCATCCGCCTTGGCCCAACCCTGCAGCCCTTCCGCGATGGCCGAGGCGGCTTTTTCCCGCCACTCCGGGTCTTTCAGCCGATCCAGATCGCTGGGGCTCGACAGAAAGCCCAGTTCGATCAGAACCGAAGGGATGTCGGGCGATTTCAGCACCGAGAAGCCCGCCGAGAGCTTGGGTTTCTTGTAGAGCGTCACGTCATTGGCGCGGAAGCCGTCGAGCAAGGCGGTGGCGAGCTTGTCGGAGCGCGGCATGGTATCGCGGCGCACCATGTCCATCAGCACGGTGGCGATCACATCGTCCTGTTCGGTCAGATCGACGCCCGCCAGAAGCTGGTCGCGGTCGTGGCGTTCTGCCAGCAAGGCGGAGGCGCGATCCGTGGCGCTGTCAGAGAGCGTGTAGAGGGTGGTGCCAGTGGCGCGCCCTTCCGCCAGAGCGTCGGCATGGAGCGACAGGAACACATCCGCCCCAAAGGCCCGCGCCACGGCGACGCGGGTTTCCAGCGGCACAAAGACATCGGCCTCCCGCGTGAGCATCACCTCGTAACCACCTGACCGCAGGAGTTTTTCCTTCAACTCAAGCGCGAAAGTCAGCATCAGGTCCGCCTCGCGGTGGCCGTCACGTTCCGCGCCCGGATCGATGCCGCCATGGCCGGGATCGAGCACCACGCGCAGAGGCCGGCTGCCGTCCTGACGAGACACGCGCGGCGGCACGTCGGCGGCCTCGGGGCGCTCCCAGCCGGCCCCTTCAGGCGCGCCGGCCTTGGCGGCGTAGCTTTCGGCATCGCTGGCTTGCGTGCGCAGGATGATGGCAGCGCGGCCCGTGGCCGGATCGGTGCGCATGCCCGCCTCCACCACGGCCTGCGGCCCGGCCAGATCGATCACCATGCGCGACCAGCCAGGCCGGAAAACGCCAAAGCGCAAACCGGTTGCGTTTTCGCCCTTCAGAAGGCTTTCCGGCGTCGCCCCGGTGAAATCCACCTCGCGGAAATCCAACACCACCCGGCGCGGATCATCCAGCGTGAACACGCGGTAGGGCACGGGCTGGCTCAGCAGCAGGCGCAGCTCGATGCCGCCCTTGCCCGCATCGGTAAGCCCGCTGCGCGCCGACTCCAGCCGCGCCAGCGCGCTGAAATCCTGCGCCTGTGCGGCCAGAGGCGCTGCTGCGATCCAGAGCATAGCGGCCAAAGCCACCGCGCTTATCCGTGTGAGTGCCCGATGCATCTGCCCTGCCCGTGCTTCTTAGGTGCTTTGCGCCCCTTATACCGCTCCGCGCCGCGCCATGTAAGCGGCAAGGCGCGAAAGCCCCTCTTCGATGTCGGCGGTGGCGCGCGCATAGGAGAAGCGGATCCACTGCCCGCCGCGTGCGGGGTCGAAATCGAGCCCCGGAGTCACCGCCACGCCTGCTTCCTGCAGAATCTCTTCGCAGAAGGCGAGGCTGTCATTTGTGTAGGCGCTCACGTCGGCATAGATATAGAAGGCCCCGTCCGGCGGCGCGAACCGGGTGAATCCCGCCGCCTTCAGGCCTTCCACCATAAGCGCGCGGTTGGCGGTGTAGACGCCCATGTTGGCCTCAAGCTCCGCCCGGCTTTCAAGCGCGCCAAGGGCGGCCACCTGCGAGGCGTGCGGCGCGCAGATGAACATGTTCTGCGCCAGCCGCTCCACCGTGCGCACGTGATCCTCGGGCACCACCATCCAGCCCACGCGCCAGCCCGTCATTGAGAAATACTTGGAGAAGGAATTGATCACGTAAACATCGTCGCTGATCTCAAGCGCCGAGACGGCGCGTTCGCCGTACTGGATACCGTGGTAAATCTCATCTGAGACGAAGGAGATGCCCTGATCAGCGCAAGCCCCGATCAGATCGCCAAGCGCCTGCTTGCCCAGCATCGTGCCGGACGGGTTGGCGGGCGAGGCCACGATCAGCCCATCAAGCCCCTGCCCCGCCAGATCACCCGCCACCGGCTGGAAGCGGTTCTCCGGTGCGGTCTGCAGGCCAATAGCCTCAAGCGAGAGCGCCTTGAGGATCTGCCGGTAGCTCGGATAGCCCGGCAGGCCGAGCCCGACGCGATCGCCCGCATCAAAAAGCGCGGTGAAGGCCAGCAGGAAGGCCCCCGAAGAGCCGGAGGTGACAACAACGCGCGCCGGATCCAGATCCACGCCATACCATTCGCCGTAAAGCCGCGCGATGCCCGCGCGCAGTTCCGGCAGGCCTAGCGCCACCGTGTAGCCAAGCGCGCCTGCGTCCATGCCCTTGGACAGCGCCGCACGTGCGCCTTCGGGCGCGGGCGTGCCCGGCTGGCCCACCTCCATATGGATCACATGGCGGCCCGCTTCCTCGGCCCGGCGCGCCTGTTCCATCACGTCCATCACAATGAAGGGATCGACCTGGCTTCGGGTTGAACTCTTCATCTTTCCCTCCATACTGCCCGTTGCACGGGTTTTCACAGCGCCCGCGCGGGAGGTCAATGGCAGGCATGAGATCGAGCGTTCAACTCCTCCGCTTTACGGCGGCGCTTCTTGTCTGCGCGCTGGCCTTCGCGCCGCTGCCCGCCCGCGCGCAGTCGCTGATCCGGGATGCCGAGATCGAGCGCTCGCTGAAAGAGCTTGCCCGCCCGCTGATCACCGCCGCAGGGCTCTCGCCGGGGCGGATCAAGATCATGGTGATCAATGATTCCTCGCTCAACGCCTTCGTGATCGACACGCAGCACGTGTTCCTGCATTCGGGCCTGATCATGCGCATGCAAAAGCCCGCGGAGCTGCAGGCGGTGATCGCCCATGAGCTGGCCCATATCGCCAACGGCCATCTCACCAGCCGCGCGCTGAACATCGGCAATGCCCGCACCGCCGGAATGATGGGCCTGCTGCTCTCCGCCGCCGCCGCCGCCGCCGGTTCGCCAGAAGCCGCGACGGGGATCGCGCTAGGCAGCCAGCAAAGCGCGCTGCGCGTCTTCCTCAAGCACACCCGCGCCGAGGAGGCCTCTGCCGATCAGAGCGCCCTGCGCTTCATGGTGGCCGCCGGGGTGGATCCGAACGCCATGGTCGATGTGCTCAACATCTTCCGCGGGCAGGAGGCGATCTCCGCCGGGCGGCGCGATCCCTGGGCGTCTTCGCACCCGCTCACCAATGACCGCCTGCGGGCCGTGCGCGGCTATGCCGCCGGGGCCAAGCCCCGAGACGGCGACGATGCGGCCTCCGCCTATTGGTTTGCGCGCACACAGGCCAAGATGCAGGGCTTCCTGCGCAACCCCGCGAGCGTGCTGCGGCGGGTGAAGAAGGGCGACACCTCTGAAATCGCCCTGCTCACCAAATCCATTGCCTACCACCGGCAGCCGAACCAGAAACAGGCCTACGCCAATATCGATGCGCTGGTGGCCAAGCGGCCCAATGATCCCTATTACCGCGAACTGCGGGGCCAGATCCTGCTGGAAAACGGCAATGCCCCGGCCGCCGCGCAGGCCTATGCGCAGGCGGTGAACCTCGCCCCGGATCAGCCCCTGATCCTTGCGGGCTACGGCCGCGCCCTCTTGGCGCAGGACACCGCCGAGAGCAACCGCAAGGCCCTGCAGGTGCTGGAGAAAGCCCGCAGCCGCGACAGCCAGGATCCGCGCATGCTGCGCGATCTGGCCGTGGCCTATGCACGGGCGGGCAACAACGGGCAGGCCTCGCTGGCGACCGCAGAGCGCTACGCGCTCGTGGGCCGGCTGAAAGACGCCGGTGTCCACGCCAACCGCGCCGCCGGGCAATTGCCGCGCGGTACTTCCGGCTGGAACCGCGCACAGGATGTGATACGAGCCAGCGAGCTCGCAGCGAAAGCGAAAAGGAACTGATCCGATGAACCGTCTCCTCAAGGCTGGCCTTCTGGCCGCCACCTCCGCCATGGCGCTCGCCGCCGCCCCCGCCTCTGCCCTTGATCTCTCGGCCATGACCGAAGCGGAGCGCAGCGCCTTCCGTGAAGAAGTCCGCAGCTACCTGCTCGAAAACCCCGAGCTTCTGCTGGAGGTCATCGCCAAGCTCGAAGCGCAGCAGGCCGAGGCGCAGGCCAGCGGCGATCAGCAGCTCGTGGCCACGAACGCCGAGGCGCTTTTTGCCGATGCCAACAGCTGGGTGGGCGGTAACCCGGAGGGCGATGTGACCCTCGTGGAGTTCATGGATTACCGCTGCGGCTATTGCAAAAAGGCCTTTGAAGAGGTCGAGGCGCTGGTGGAGAGCGATGGCAACATCCGCTTCGTGCTGAAGGAATTCCCAATCCTTGGCGAGGAGAGCGAGTTGGCCGCCCGTTTCGCCATCGCCACGCTGCAACTGGCGGGCCCAGACGCTTATAAATCGGTGCATGATCAGCTGATGACGATGCGTGGGCAGGTCAGCGAGGGCAACCTTGCCAAGATCGGCGTGAAGGCCGGGATTGAGGATGTGCAGGCTGTGCTGGATCACATGAGCAATGATGACGTCACCGCCGTGATTGCCGAGAACCGCGCGCTGGCTGCGCGGCTCAACATTTCCGGCACGCCGGGCTTCGTGATGGGCGACGTGATGCTGCGCGGCTACCTGCCGCTGGACGCGATGCGCGAGGTCGTGGACGAGATCCGCACCCAGTAACGCGCTTCAAAACCAGGCACCCGAACGCCCCCGTCGCACCTTGCGGCGGGGGGGTCTTAGTAGGCCGACCCGCGCGCGGCCAAAGTGGCTTTCAGCGCTTCCGAACGACCTGCCGTCCAGCCCTCCGGGGCCAGCACTTCGGCCCAGCCATCCACGTAATCGCGCGCAATGTAGAGGTGGCCATAGCCCTCCACATCCAGCGAGATGCCCATGTCCAGCGCCAACTGGAACAGCGTCACCAGCGGATACCAGCGAAATTCCGGCGCCACATCCGGCGCGCGGGGGGCCTCCATCCAGTCGGGCCGCTCAAAGGCGGTGCGGAAACTGAAGAAGACAATGGGATCAGAGCCATAGTGCAGGAACACAAGGCGCATCGGGCCCCAGGGCGCGTCGATCTCGTTCATCGCGCCGTTCTGCGTCATCACCCGCACAAGCGAGGAGTTCCCCAAAGTGGGCCGCCAGGCCGGGCTTTCGGCCACCCGCTCGTTGCGCACATATTGCCAGAAGGGGCTCAGGAAGGGCGAGCCCACCCAGAGCGCGCCGTCGATCGGATCGGCCAGCAGATCGAGGATCGGCAGCGTGGATTGCGAATTGAAGGCCCCCTGGCTGAGCCCATGCACGTAAAGGCGCGGGCGGGACTCCTTAGGTAGCTGCGTCCAATGTTCATAGATCGTGTGAAACAGCGCCTCGGCCTGATCCAGCCCGTAGTCCGCATTGCTCAGAAGCGAGAGCACGCTGGAGAGGTAGGAATACTGCACCGAGACCGTCGCCACATCGCCGCCAAGCATGAAATCCAGCGCATCATGGCTGCCGGGGTCCATCCAGCCGGTGCCGGTGGGAACCATGACAACAAGCGTGCCGCGCTCAAACCCGCCCTGCCGGATCAGCTCCTGCAGCGCGATGTCGGCGCGTTCCTGTGGCGTCTCGGCGGCGCGGCGGCCCACGTAGACGCGCAAGGGCGCAACCGCGGGGCTTCCCGAAAAGGCGGAAATCTCCTGCGGGCTGGGTGCTGAGGCCACGAACTCCCGCCCGCGGCGGCCCAGCTCTTCCCACCGCAGAAGCGAGGCATCGCTGCCGGTTTTCTGCGGATCGTCAGGCCGGGGAAAGGCCGGTTCAATCAGCAGGTCGGCGGCCTCGAACGTGGCGTCTGCCGCTTGAAACGCGCGGGTGATCAGCACGCCCGAGGCCAGTGACCACGCCAGCCAGCCCACCGCAATGAGCGCCAGCACCACGCCAACGCGCGCCGGCACGATGGGGCGCAACAGGCGCTCCACCACGTCAAAGGCCGTGCCCAGAAGGCGGCAGAGCAGCCAGAGCCCAAGAAAGGCCACCGCGCCGTAAGTGGCCACCGTCAGGGGGTGGGTTTCATCCACCGGCGCAAGGCTCATCACGGCACGGGTTGCGTTTTGCCAATCGGCGGCGCGAAACAGGCAATAGACGATGGCCGCAAGGCTGATCCCATAGGCACCACGGCGCAGCAGTCGCGCGGGTGTTGCGGGCAGGTGCGGCAGTTCAAAACCGTTCCACAAGCGCCTGATCTGATTTCCGATTTCATAGCCGATGCCCGCCACCAGCCCGGCCAGCAGCCCCAGAAGCATCGCATCGCGCGGCACCATGGAGGGGGTGAGCGCGGCGCAGAAGCAGGCCGTGGCCAGCAAGAGCGGCAGCGGGTGGAAACGGTAGCGCGGGGGCGGGAAATCGGCGCGTCTGGAGGATGGCACGTCACGGCTCCGGGCGTGGGGGATTGCAGGTTAACGCCTGCATAGCACGCCCGGGCCAAAGGCAAAACGCCGGGTTGGGTTACTCGGCGGCTTGTTCGCTTGCGGCAGCTTCAACTGCCTCGATCTCAGCGGCTTTCTTTTCCACCTGCTCGACGATGTGATCCACCATCTGATCGTTGCTCAGCTTGTGGCTCTGCTTGCCCGCCAGATAGACCATGCCCGAGCCAGCCCCACCGCCGGTGAAGCCGATATCCGTCATCAGCGCCTCGCCGGGGCCGTTGACCACGCAGCCGATGATCGAAAGGCTCATCGGTGTCTTGATGTGTTCAAGGCGTTTTTCCAGTGTTTCCACGGTTTTGATCACGTCAAACCCCTGCCGCGCGCAAGAGGGGCAAGAGATGATGTTGACGCCGCGATGGCGCAGGCCCAGCGATTTCAGGATGTCGTAGCCGACCTTCACCTCTTCCACCGGATCGGCCGAAAGCGAAACGCGCAGCGTGTCGCCGATGCCCATCCACAGGAGGTTGCCAAGGCCAATCGCGGATTTGATCGTGCCCGACATCAGGCCCCCGGCCTCGGTGATACCAAGGTGGATCGGCGCGTCGGTGGCCTCCGCCAGCGCTTGATAGGCGGCGGCGGAGAGGAAGACGTCGGAGGCTTTCACCGAGATCTTGAACTCGTGAAAATCGTTGTCTTCCAATATCTTGATATGCTCAAGCCCGCTTTCGACCATGGCTTCCGGGCAGGGCTCGGCGTATTTTTCCAGAAGGTGCTTTTCCAGCGATCCGGCGTTCACGCCGATGCGGATTGAGCAGCCGTGATCCTTGGCGGCCTTGATCACTTCCTTCACGCGGCTCTCATCGCCGATGTTGCCCGGGTTGATCCGCAGGCAGGCCGCGCCCGCTTCCGCGGCTTCGATGGCGCGTTTGTAGTGGAAGTGGATATCGGCCACGATCGGAACCGGGCTTTCCTTCACGATCTCGCGCAGCGCCTGCGTGGAGGCCTGATCCGGCGTGGAGACACGCACGATGTCGGCCCCCACCTCGGCACAGGCCAGCACCTGTTTGATGGTGGCGGCGGCATCGGAGGTGTCGGTGTTCGTCATCGTCTGCACCGCGATGGGCGCATCGCCACCCACGGGCACAGTGCCCACGTGGATCTGACGGGATTTCCGGCGGTAGATGTTGCGCCACGGGCGCACGTGGTTGAGCGACATGCCCACCCCCTGCAATCGGCTTCGGTTACCTGACTAGATAGAGAAGCCCCCGGCCAGAGGCAACGGGGCGCAGGTTATTCAGGCCGAGCTATTCAGACTGGACTATTCCGACGCCGGTGCCGCAGGCGTGACGGGCGCGGCGGCCAGTTCAGCCACGATGCGGGCCAGATCGCGATCCTGCTCCAGATCGGCCACCTGATAAGCCTCTTTCAGCGCTTCAGAGGAGAGCGCCACCTGCTTGGCCACCGAGGTGCCCGGGCCAGCGGGGCCATAGGTTTCGCCGTTGACGCGGAAATAAACGGAGCCGGAGTTGCCTGCCCGCAGGCGCGGCGCTTCTTCCGTGGTGGGCAGCACGTATTCTTCACCGGCGTCGAGGATTTTCTCAAAGAGCACGGTGCCATCGGCGGCGCGCACGCGCACCCAAGCCGGGCGCACGGCAAACATCACCACTTCCGGCGCTTCGTCTTCCACGACCTTGATCAGCGCGTCTTCGATGGCGTCCGCCTGATTTGCGGCCTCTGCCACGGCAACGGGCGCTTCCACGGGGAGCGTCATCGGCGCGAGCACGCCGAAATTCGCCGGATCCACGGCGGCAATCGGCCCGTCGCGCGCTTCCAGCACCGGCACATCCAGCGCCTGCGGGCGATAGAGGCGATCCAGCGCTTCGGCGGAGGGCGGCGTGAAGCCGGGTGCCGCGCCGATCTCGGCCACGTCGATCGGGGATTCCGCCAGCGGATCCACTTCCGACACCAGCCCCGGCGATTGCTCCACTGGGGCGAATTGCACTTTCTGCACTTCCTGCAGCACGAACCAGCCGCCATAGCCGATGGCGGCCACGAGGCTCAGCAGCACGAGGATGGAGCCCACGGCCCCCGGCTCGACACCGGAAAACACCGCCTGATTGCGCGGCACGAAGGGCGTGTTGGGGTTGGCAAAGAGATCGTTCGTGTCGCGCTTGCCCTTCTCGGCAGGCGCTTTGCGCTTGGCCACGGGCTTGTAGCCGCCCTTGGAGGCCAGCCCGTCCACGATCTGGAAATCGCTTTCGCGGCAGAAGGTGGTGTAGGCCCAATCGGGATCGAGCCCGAGGTAGCGCGCATAGGAGCGCACGTAACCGGCCACGAAGCCCGGCGTTTCAAAACCCGACGGATCGCAGTTTTCGATGGCGGAAATATAGGCGGCCTTGATCTTCAGCTCGCGCTGCACATCCAGCAGGGATTTGCCGAGCGTTGCGCGTTCGCCGCGCATGACATCCCCGAGCCTCAGATCGTAAGAATCGAAGCCCTGCGGAGTTTCCTCCGGCTGTGCGTCACCCTTTCGGAGATCTCTCCGCCCGATCATTCAGCTGTCCCCATGCCTACGCTTTGCCCCTTGGGCAGCGATTCTTCCCGCGCCACCCTATTACCTCAACGATAGCACAGGACAATCGATTCGACAGGATTCCTCGCGTCAGCCCGCCATGTCGGCACGATTCAGCGCACAATGGGACCAGAGCGCGTCCAACGCATGCACAAGCGCGTCCATCTCCTTCGGCCCATGCACCGGCGAGGGTGTGAAGCGCAGCCGCTCGGTACCGCGCGGCACGGTGGGGAAGTTGATCGGTTGCACGTAAATCCCGTGATCTTCCAACAACATGTCCGACATCATCTTGCAGTGCACCGGGTTGCCCACGATGACCGGAACGATGTGGCTGCCGTGGTCGATCAGCGGCAGGCCCAGCCCTTTGAGGCGGGTCTTGAGGATCTTCGCCTGCGTCTGGTGTTTTTCGCGCAGGGATTGATCGGATTTTAGGTGTTTTACCGAGGCCGCCGCCCCTGCGGCCACCGCCGGCGGCAGCGAGGTGGTGAAGATGAAACCCGGCGCATAGGAGCGGATCGCATCCACCATCTTGGCCGACGCCGCGATATAGCCGCCCATCACGCCATAGGCCTTGGCCAGCGTGCCGTTGATGATGTCGAGCCGGTGCATCAGGTGATCGCGCTCGGCCACGCCCGCGCCCCGAGGGCCATACATGCCGACGGCATGCACCTCGTCGATATAGGTGAGCGCGCCGAATTCATCGGCCAGATCGCAGATCGCCTCGATGGGGCCGAAATCGCCATCCATCGAATAGACGGACTCAAACGCAATCAGCTTGGGCGCGGCGGGATCGTCGGCCTCCAGAAGTTCGCGCAGATGGGCCACGTCGTTGTGGCGGAAGATGCGTTTGGCCCCGCCATTGCGGCGCACGCCCTCGATCATGGAGGCGTGGTTGAGCGCGTCCGAATAGATGATCAGGCCGGGAAACAGCTTGGGCAGCGTGGAAAGCGTGGCGTCATTGGCGATATAGGCCGAGGTGAACAGCAGCGCCGCTTCCTTGCCGTGCAGATCAGCAAGCTCCGCCTCAAGGCGGTTGTGGTAAACGGTGGTGCCGGAAATGTTGCGCGTCCCGCCGGAGCCCGCCCCGGCCGCATCAACGGCCTCGTGCATGGCCTCCAGAACGGCCGGGTGCTGCCCCATGCCGAGGTAATCGTTGCCGCACCATACGGTTACGGGGCGTTCCTCACCCGAAGGGTGCCGCCAGATCGCATGGGGGAAATGCCCCTTGCGGCGCTCGATATCGATAAAGGTGCGGTAGCGGCCTTCCTCATGCAGCGTGCTGAGCGCTGCATCCAGCTTCGCGGTGTAGTCCATTCGCTTGGCGTCCTTTTTGGTCTTCTCGGTGCCTGGCGGGCGTTTCCTGATGAAAGTTCTAATGCGTCAGCCTGAGCTCTGACAGGTTACAATTTGCCGCTCTTTGCCTCAGTCATCTTTGATCACGATCAAACAATCCGTCACCCCACGGCGTTTGGCCTTGCCGTTGCAGGCGGAGATGGCCGAGGTCTGGGCGCTGCCGCCACTGCCCACGGCCCATTCGCCCGTGGAGGGGGAAATCGCCATCACCTTGGGCGCTCTGGCACGGCGGTATTCCTTGCGAAAGCCTTCCGTGGCGTCGCGGCTCAGCTGCAGGGGCATGGCCTTCCAGCTTTTCGGGTAAACGCGCAGTACGATCTGACACCCAGCACCGCTGATCTTGCGGCTGTTGCAAGTGCTCAAGGCCGCCGCCTCGGCGGCTTCCATCTTGTGGAAATTGGCCGCGGAGGAGGCCGCGTTGGAAAACATCCCCTCTTCCGGCGGCACGGCGACGGCGGCGTAATAATTCTGCGTCTTGGCGACTTCCTGCAGCAGCGCGCGATCCGTCTCCGACAGGAAGGACGCCTGCGAGATCGCCACCCCGATCCCTTTCTCGTCAAACAGCATCGAGCGCGCTTCCTTCTCGGAAAACACCTGGGCCGAAGCGGCACCGGCGGCCAGGCCACAAAGGCCGAGAACGAGCGAAAGCGTCTTGCGCATGGGGATCCTCCTGAGGGCGTTTGCCGGGCAGAGTATCGCCTGCGGCCGCCCCTGCAAAGGGTGGAAGCGCGCGCACCGTCTGGACACTTCCGCGCGGCCTGATAGGCTCGCCGCGAAATCGTCAATCCCGCATTACCAACCCGTGAGGCCCAAATGTCGCTGGACGCCGTCCTGAACCGTATCGACGCAGACCTGCCTGAAAGCCTGGAGCGCCTGATGGCCTTCCTGCGCATCCCTTCGATCTCCACAGATCCGGCCTACAAAGCGGACTGCGACAAGGCCGCCGACTGGCTGGTGGCGGATCTCACCGCCCTCGGCTTTGACGCCGCCAAACGCCCCACCAAGGGCCACCCGATGGTGGTGGCGAAAAGCGGCGGCGCAAACGGGCTGCTGTTTTATGGCCATTACGACGTGCAACCGGTTGATCCGCTTGAACTTTGGAAGACGCCGCCCTTTGAACCCGAACTGCAGGACACCCCCAACGGGCAAGTGATCCGCGCGCGCGGGGCGTCGGATGACAAGGGCCAGCTGATGACTTTCGTGGAGGCCTGCCGCGCCTGGAATGCGGTGCACGGCAGCCTGCCGGCGGGCCTCACCCTGTTCTTCGAAGGCGAAGAGGAGTCGGGCTCCCCCTCGCTGATCCCCTTCATGGAAGAAAACGCCGCCGAGCTGAAAAGCGAGATCGCGCTGATCTGCGACACTTCCATGGTCGCCCCCGGCGTGCCCTCGATTGCCAGCCAACTGCGCGGCATGTTGAAGGACGAATTCACGATCATCGGCCCCAAGATCGATCTTCACTCCGGCCATTACGGCGGCCCCGGCCTGAACCCGCTCAAGGAAATCTCCCGCCTCATCGCCTCGTTCCACGACGATGAGGGCCGCGTGGCCGTGGAAGGCTTCTATGAAGGCGTGCATGAGATCTCCGACGAGCTGCGCCGCCAATGGGAGGCCTCGGGCTTTGACGAGAATGCCTATCTGGAAAACGCGGGCTACACGCAGTCCAGCGGCGAAGCGGGCTATTCCACGCTGGAGCAGCAATGGGCGCGCCCCACGCTGGAGGTCAACGGCCTCTGGGGTGGCTATATGGGCGCGGGCACCAAAACGGTGATCCCGTCGGAAGCCCATTGCAAGATCACCTGCCGCCTCGTCGGCGACATGGATCCGGCCGCCCTGCGCCAGAAGATCCGCAAACACGTGGAAGAGCGCCTCTCGCCGGACGCCAAAGTGGTCTGGGATCAGGATCTGGACGGCTCGCCGGCGTCCGTGATGGACATCACCCGGCCCGAGTTCGAAAAGGCCCGCGGCGCGCTCACCGATGAATGGCAGCGCGAGGCGGTGTTCTGCGGCATGGGCGGCTCGATCCCGATCGCGGGCTTCTTCAAGGAAATCCTCGGCATGGAATCGATGCTGATCGGCTTTGCCAATGAAGATGACGCCATCCATTCCCCGAACGAGAAATACGACGTGCAGAGCTTCCACAAGGGCATCCGCAGCTGGGCCCGCGTGCTCGCCGCCCTGCAGGGCTGAGCCCTTTACCCGCGAAAAACGAGAACGGCGCCCCGCAAAGGCGCCGTTTCTTTTTGCCCAATGCTCCGCTCAACGCCGGACCAGATTGACCACCAGCAGAAGCAGAATCGCGCCAACGGTGGCATTGATGATCGCGCCTATCGTTGCGCCGCCGATGCTGATCCCAAGCGTCGGAAACAACCATCCCGCGATCGCGCCGCCGATGATGCCGACAATGATGTTCATCAAAAGCCCGTTGCCGTCCCCCTTCACGATCAAACCGGCCAACCAGCCCGCAACTGCGCCGATAAACAGTGAAACCAAAAGTCCCATATGTGCCTCCCTTTGTTGCACGGCAAAAGCCTACCACATCTTGCGGCAAACATGCACACATTCGCTAGATCAAGCCAAACGACGCGAAGATGGCAGCGCGATACGTAGGAATGACCTGCGCCGGCGATCAATCGCGATAGACTGCCCGAGGCCGAGCGTGCTCATCGAGCGCCACGAAGGTAAAGACGGCCTGAGTCACCTGCTGGCTTTCCTCCTGATGTCGCGCGCGGCGCCACGCGCGCACTTTGATGCGCATCGAGGTACGGCCCACCTTTTCAAGCTCGGCATAGAGGCTCACCTCGTCGCCCACCAGAACCGGGCGGTGAAACTGGATCTCCTCCACGCTCACCGTCGAGGCCCGCCCCTTGGAGACGCGCGCCGCAACGGTGCCGGCGGCAAGGTCCATCTGGCTCATCAGCCAGCCGCCGAAAATATCGCCCGCCGGGTTGGTGTCGGTGGGCATGGCAATCACGCGGATCGTGGGCTGGGTGTCGGGCGGCAGGCTGGGCTGGGTCACGGTGTTCTCCGGGCTGGACGGCTTCAGAATAGCCCCCAAACGCCCGTATCAAAACAAAAAAGCGCCCCCGAGGGAGCGCTTCTTGATCCGCCTTTGCGAAGTGGCGCGGTTGACGGGGCTCGAACCCGCGACCCCCGGCGTGACAGGCCGGTACTCTAACCAACTGAGCTACAACCGCGCATCTCGCATGGGCAATTCGGGGCAAATCAGAGGTGGCGCGGTTGACGGGGCTCGAACCCGCGACCCCCGGCGTGACAGGCCGGTACTCTAACCAACTGAGCTACAACCGCTCCTCTGTGCCCCGGGCATCGCCCGGCGTGAGGGGGGTTTTATGCGTGGTGCTGGGCGGCGTCAAGCGGCCTATTGGCAAAAAAATCGCCGCTCTCGCGGTTTTTTCCCTGCCCCTGCGGCAAGGCCCCGGCAGCACCACCGGGGCGGGCGGCGCTAGCCTCGAATCCGGCCCACCTGTTCGGGCAGGGGAATGAACTCTCCGGCGTCGTCGGGGGGCAGCTGGAAGCGGCCATTTTGCCAATCGCCCGCGCGCCAGGCCTCCTTGGCGGCTTCGATCTTCTCCTTCGAAGATGAGACGAAATTCCACCAGATATAGCGCGGCCCGTTCAAGGTTTCACCGCCCAGCAACATCACCCGCGCCCCTTGCGCGCCAGCCCGCAAGGAAATGCGATCTCCGGGGCGGAAGATCATCATCCTCCCCGCCGCATAGCGGGCTCCGGCCACCTCGACCTCGCCTTCAAGCACGTAAACGCCGCGATCCTCGTGATCATCGGGCAGAGGAATGGAGGCCCCGGCGGCCAGCACCGCGTCGGCATAGAACATCTCGCTCGCCACCGGCACAGGCGCGGTTTCGCCCCAGGCGGTGCCTAGGATCAGCCGCACCTGCTTGCCTTCGCCTTCGAGTTCCGGAAGTTCGGCCTTCGGCGCATGAACGAAGGCGGCTGGATCATCCTCGCGATCTTCAGGCAGCGCCACCCATGTCTGAATGCCGGAGAGCAGCTGCGGCTGCTTGCGCACCTCCTCGTCGATGCGCTCGGAATGGGTGATGCCGTTTCCGGCCACCATCCAGTTCACCGCACCCTCCTCGATCCACTGGTTGGTGCCCAGCGAATCCCGGTGGTGGATCTTGCCGGAGAACAGATAGGTGACCGTCGCTAGCCCAATATGGGGATGCGGGCGCACGTCGATCCCCTGCCCCGACAGAAACTCCGCCGGGCCCATCTGGTCGAAGAAAATGAAAGGCCCCACCATCTGGCGCTCCGGCGCGGGCAGCGCCCGGCGCACTTCAAAGCCGCCTAGATCACGCGCGCGGGGCACGATCAGCGTGTCGATGGCATCCACCGCATCGCCTGTGGGGCAATCTGGATCAAGGGCCGGGTTCCAGCTCATGGCGTGCTCCTATCTGCTTTTCGTACTTTATCATGTACGGCGCGGGCGCTGCGTTGAAAGCCCGATGCAGACACAGGCGCTGTGTGGCCCTGCACAGTGCAGACTCATGGGCGGGCGCTTGGCGCAGGAAACAATCCGGCCCGTTGAGCGGCTTTGTCCACCTTACAGGCCCCGAGCGCCTCGAATTGGGGCGATTTCGTGGCATTTCATTGACTGAATTTCGACAAGCGCGATACTGGACCCTGTTGTTTGAGTTGGGGAATTTCACCATGAAGATCCGGATTGCACTTGCCACCACCTGCCTGCTGGCCGCTTGCGGCGGGCCGACGACGACGCTCACGGTGCCCTCCTCGCAAGGGGCAGCCACCATGTTTGCCGGGCAGAGCGCCGTGCAGAACGCCCCGGCCCAGCCCGCGCGCTACGTGGCCCCGAATGTCGCGGCGGCCCAGCCCAACCTCGGCCCCGCAGGCGCGGATCTGCTGCTGCCCTGACAGGCACATCAGCCCTGGCGAATAGGGCGCGTTCGGCAAGATATCGAAGGGGGAATGGTGGGTCGTGAGAGGCTCGAACTCCCGACATCTTCGGTGTAAACGAAGCGCTCTACCAACTGAGCTAACGACCCGATGCGCCGCTGTTTAGTGCGGCGCGAAAGCCTGTGCAACCGAAAAAATGCCCCGTCGCGCGGCGGGGCTCTGCCGCTTTGTCATGGTGCCATTCCGCAATAGCGATGGCGCGGGCCACGGCCCTGCCCTAGCCTGACAGGACAAGTTTCAGCGCGGGAACAGGCAGGATCGGGATGGACCGGGCAGACGTGGTGGATGCCACCTTTCGCAGGCGGGTGATGGCGGGCGATTTCCCTCAAGCCGCGGGCACGGCCAAGCTGTCGCCGCAGCAGGCGGTGGCGATCTTCCGCGCGCAATGCCTGTCGCGCAACCTCGATCGCCGCTCCCGCAAGATGCAGGCGGAAGGGCAAGGCTATTACACCATCGGCTCGTCCGGCCACGAGGGCATGGCCGCCGTGGCCGCCGCCCTGCGCCCCGACGACATGGCCTTCCTGCACTACCGCGACGGCGCCTTCCAGACGATGCGCGCGAGTCAGGTGCCGGGCAGCACCCCGGCCTGGGATATGCTTCTGAGCTTTGCCACCTCCGTGGAGGATCCGATCTCCGGCGGGCGGCACAAGGTGCTGGGCTCCAAGGCGCTGATGATCCCGCCGCAGACCTCTACGATCGCCAGCCACCTGCCCAAGGCCGTGGGCGCGGCCTATTCCATTGGCCTTGCCCGCCGCCACGCGCCCGCCCACCGCGTGCTGGCCGACGACGGGCTGGTGGTGTGCTCCTTCGGGGATGCCTCGGCCAACCACTCCACCGCGCAAGGGGCCTTCAATACCGCCGCCTGGACGAGCTACCAGTCGATCCCCCTGCCCCTGCTTTTTGTTTGCGAAGACAACGGCATCGGCATTTCGACCCGCACGCCCGCAGGCTGGATCAAGGCGAATTTCGCGCAGCGCCCGGGCCTGAAGTATTTCGCGGCTTCAGGGCTCGACATGGCCGAGGCCCATGCCGCCGCAAGAGAAGCCGCCGCCTATGTGCGCGCGCGGCGCAAGCCCGCCTTCCTGCATCTCTCCACCGTACGCCTCTACGGCCATGCCGGCAGCGATCTGCAGCAGGCCTACCTGCCCAAGGAGGTGTTTGAGGGCTGGGAGGCCGACGATCCCCTGCTGCACTCCGCCCGCCACCTGATCGAAAGCGGCGCGCTGGATGCGGCGGGCGTACTGGCGATCTACGAGAACACCGAGGCCCAATGCGCCCGCGTCGCCGCCGAGGTGATCACCCGCCCCCGTCTGCAAACCGCAGAGCAAGTGATGGCGAGCCTGATCCCGGCGGGGCGTGTCTGCCCGCCTGGAAACGGCCCCACGCCCGAAGCTCGCGCGCAGACTTTTGGCAGTGATCTCAAGGCGATGGACAGCCCGCAGCCGATGGCCAAGCTGATCAACTGGGCGCTCACCGATGCCATGCTCAGCCACGATGAGATCGTAATGATGGGGGAGGATGTGGGCCGGAAGGGCGGTGTCTACGGCGTGAGCCAGAAGCTCACTGAGCGCTTCGGCCCCGACCGCGTGATCGACACGCTGCTGGATGAGCAGTCCATCCTCGGCCTTGCCATCGGCATGGCGCACAACGGGTTTATCCCGGTGCCGGAAATCCAGTTCCTCGCCTATCTGCACAACGCCGAGGATCAGATCCGGGGCGAGGCCGCCACGCTGCCCTTCTTCTCCAATGGGCAGTTCACCAACCCGATGGTGCTGCGCATCGCGGGGTTGGGCTATCAGAAGGGCTTTGGCGGCCATTTCCACAACGACAATTCATTCGCCGTGCTGCGCGACATTCCCGGCGTGATCATCGCCTGCCCCTCGGCAGGGGATGACGCCGCGATGATGCTGCGCGAATGCCTGCGGCTGGCGCGCGAAGAGCAGCGCGTGGTGGTGTTTCTGGAGCCCATCGCTCTCTACCCGATGCGCGATCTGCTGGCCGAGAAAGACGGCGGCTGGCTGCGCCCCTCCCCCGCGCCGGATCAGCGCATCGCGCTTGGCGAGGTAGGTGTGGAGGGCGACGGACCGCTGGCGATCCTCACCTATGGCAACGGGCGCTACCTGAGCCGTCAGGCGCAGGTGGATCTGCGAGAGCAGGGCATCGCGGCCCGCGTGATCGATCTGCGCTGGCTCGCGCCCCTGCCCGTGGAGGGCATCCTCGCCGCACTGGAAGGGGCCGAGAAGGTGCTGATCGTGGATGAGTGCCGCCAGATAGGTAGCCTGTCGGAAGCGCTGATGGCCTTGCTGTCCGAACACAGCGCCCTGCCCCACGCCCGCATCGCCGCGGAGGACAGTTTCATCGCCACCGGCCCGGCCTATGCCGCCACCATGCCGTCGCGCGCCTCCATCGTGGCGGCAGCGCGCAAGCTCTGGGAGGGCGCGTGAGATGCGGAGCGCCATCGTCATCGCGCCGGGGCGCGGCACCTACAACCGGCCCGAACACGGCTATTTGGCCCGCCACCACGCGGACAAGGCCGGGATCATCGCAGGCTTTGACGCGCAGCGCCGGGCGGCGGGCCTGCCCACACTCACCGAACTTGATTCCGGCACCGGATTCTCCGCAAACCTGCACACGCGCGGCGATCACGCCTCCGCGCTGATCCACGCCTGCGCCTACCTCGATTTCCTCGACATCGACCAGCGCCAGACAGAGATCCTAGCCGTCACCGGCAATTCCATGGGTTGGTACATCGCGCTCACCTGCGCCGGCGCGCTGCCCGCCCCTGAGGGCTTCCGGCTCGCCGACACCATGGGCCGCCTGATGCAGCGCCACTTGATCGGCGGGCAGCTGATCACCCCTTTCGTTGACGAGGACTGGCAGGCGATTCCCGGCGAGAAAGCGCGGCTTCTGGATCTGATCGCGGCGGTTGACGGGCGCGGCGGCGCGCGGCTCTGCGTGTCGATCGATCTGGGCGGGATGCTCGTTGTCGCAGGCAATGAGGATGGCCTTGCCCGGTTTGAAGCCGAAGCCCCGCCCCGGCAGGGCAAGTTCCCGATGCGCCTGCCCAACCACGCCGCCTTTCACAGCCCTCTACAGGCCCCCGTGGCGCAGGAAGGCCAGCAGGCGCTCGCCGATCTGCCCTACCAGCAGCCTGCCCTGCCTCTGATCGACGGGCGCGGCGCGCTCTGGCAGCCGCCCCATTGCGATCTGGACGCCCTGCGCCGCTACACACTCGGCACGCAGGTGCTGGAGCCCTACAGCCTCACCAACGCCCTGCGCACGGGCGCGCGGGAGGTCATGCCCGATTGCTTCATCCTGCTCGGCCCCGGCACCACGCTGGGAGGGGCCATCGGTCAAAGCCTCTGCGGGCTGACCTGGCGCGGGATGGGCGACAAGGCGAGCTTCAAAGCCCGGCAGGGCAAAGCGCCCGTTCTCTACGCGATGGGTGTGGAAGCCGACCGACGGCAGGTGGCCGCCTCCTGAGGCTGCGCCTGCAACCATGGCCCAAACACACATGAAAAAAGGCGCTCAACCCGTTGGGGGAGCGCCTTTTTTACCGAATAGTGGTGGGTGATAAGAGATTTGAACTCCTGACATCTTCGATGTGAACGAAGCGCTCTACCACTGAGCTAATCACCCGGTGACGCGCTATTTAGCGCTACTCGGAAGCTTCTGCAACCTCCGAATCCACATTTTCTTCGGAAGATTTCGATTGCCGGATTCGGGCGTGAACCACGAGGGCTTTCTCGTTGTCGTCGGTGCGTTTGACCTTGATATTACCCATCGGCGGAAGGTTGATCTCCTCGCCATTGGCCAGCGCCTTGCCGAGCACCGTGAGCATCGCTTCTACGATGGGGCGCGCGATCTGCTTGCGGGTGTCAGCCTCTGCGGCCACGCGCTCCAGCAGCTCCTTGCGGTTCAGAACGGCCCCTGCCTGTGCCGCGCCCTGCTCTTCCTCGTCAGACATGTTTTGTCTCCTGTTTGCAAAGGGAACTTCCCTTCGGGCCTTGGATACCACAGGCCACGGAGCAGGTCACGAAATGTCATGGGAGGCAGCGCCAATCAGGGCGCCGGTGCCAAAGAAAATGGCGCCCGAAGGCGCCATTCTCACCAGTCTTACAGGGATCAGCTCAATGGGCGGTTGCCGCACCGGCCTTGCCGGCCTCCGAGAGCGCCGCCGCCTTGGCGGCCTCGGCGGCCTCATCCCATTCCACGGCTTCCGGCATCCGTACCAGCGCGCGCTTGAGAACTTCCGAAACATGCGTGACCGGCACGATCTCGAGCCCGTCCTTCACATTGTCCGGGATCTCGGCCAGATCCTTGGCGTTTTCTTCCGGGATCAGCACCGTCTTGATGCCGCCACGCAGGGCCGCCAGAAGCTTCTCTTTCAGCCCGCCGATGGGCATCGCGTTGCCGCGCAGCGAGACCTCACCCGTCATCGCGATATCCTTGCGCACCGGGATGCCGGTGAGCACGGAGACGATGGAGGTCACCATGGCAAGGCCGGCAGAGGGGCCATCCTTGGGCGTTGCGCCATCCGGCACGTGCACGTGGATGTCGATTTTTTCGAACTCCGGCGGCTTCACCCCGATCTCCGGGCTGATGGAACGCACGTAGCTTGCCGCGGCATCGATGGATTCCTTCATCACTTCGCCCAGCTTGCCGGTGGTCTTCATCCGCCCCTTGCCGGGCAGCTTCAGCGCCTCGATCGAGAGCAGATCACCGCCCACGGAGGTCCAGGCAAGGCCCGTCACCACGCCGACCTGATCGTCCTTCTCAGCAAGCCCATAGCGGAACTTCTTCACACCGAGGAAATCTTCCAGATTGTCCTCGGAGACTTCCACCTGATCGACTTCCTTCTTGACGATCTTCGTCACCGCCTTGCGCGTGAGCTTCGCGAGCTCGCGCTCAAGATTCCGCACGCCCGCCTCGCGGGTGTAGGTGCGGATGATCTCCTGCAGGGCCTCATCGGAAATCGCGAACTCGGACTTGCGCAACCCGTGGTTCTTGACCTGTTTGTCGATCAGGTGCTGCTTGGCGATCTCGCGCTTTTCGTCCTCGGTGTACCCGGCCAGCGAAATGATCTCCATCCGGTCCAGCAGCGGGCCGGGCATGTTGTAGGAGTTCGCCGTCGTCAGGAACATGACGTTGGAGAGATCGTATTCCACCTCAAGGTAGTGGTCCACGAAGGTGCCGTTCTGTTCCGGGTCGAGCACTTCCAGCATCGCCGAGGCGGGATCGCCGCGGAAATCCTGGCCCATCTTGTCGATTTCATCGAGCAGGATCAGCGGGTTCGTCGTTTTGGCTTTCTTCAGCGCCTGGATGATCTTGCCGGGCATGGAGCCGATATAGGTGCGGCGGTGGCCACGGATCTCGCTCTCATCGCGCACGCCGCCCAGCGAAATACGGATGAACTCACGCCCCGTCGCCTTGGCCACACTCTTGCCGAGCGAGGTTTTACCCACACCCGGAGGGCCGACGAGGCAGAGGATCGGCCCCTTCAGCTTCTTGGAGCGCTGCTGCACGGCGAGATATTCGACGATGCGTTCCTTGACCTTCTCAAGCCCGTAGTGATCGGTATCGAGGATTTCCTGCGCGCGGCCGAGATCCTTCTTCACCCGCGATTTGTCGCCCCACGGGATGGAGAGGATCCAATCCAGATAGTTGCGCACCACGGTGGCCTCGGCGCTCATCGGGGACATGTTCTTGAGCTTCTTCAGCTCGCCCTCGACCTTCTCGCGCGCTTCCTTGGAGAGCTTGGTTTCGGCGATCTTGGCTTCCAGCTCGGCAATCTCGCCTTCGCCGTCCTCGCCATCGCCCAGCTCCTTCTGAATGGCCTTCATCTGCTCATTCAGGTAATATTCGCGCTGGGTGCGCTCCATCTGAGATTTGACGCGCGTCTTGATCTTTTTCTCGACCTGCAGAACGCTCATTTCGCCCTGCATCAGGCCAAAGACCTTCTCCAGCCGCTCGGCCACGGAAAGCGTCTCCAGCAGCTCCTGCTTCTGGTCCACCTCGATCCCGAGATGGCCCGACACCAGATCGGCCAGCTTGTCAGCCTCGCGGGTCTCGGCCACGGCGGCGAGCGCCTCTTCGGGGATATTCTTCCGCACCTTGGCGTAGCGTTCGAATTCCTCGGCCACCGAACGCAGCAGCGCGGTGATCGTGGTCTCGTCGCCCAGTTCCTCGGGCAGCACTTCGGCGCTGGCCTCGAAGAAATCGGGGTTTTCCACGAAGCCGGTGATCTGCACGCGCGAACGGCCCTCCACAAGCACCTTCACGGTGCCATCGGGCAGCTTCAGCAGCTGCAGCACATTGGCCAGCACGCCGACCTTGTAGATGCCATCGGCGGCCGGATCATCCTCCGCCGGGTCAATCTGGCTGGAAAGCAGGATCTGTTTGTCATCCTGCATGACCTCTTCCAGCGCCCGCACGCTTTTCTCGCGCCCAACGAAGAGCGGAACGATCATGTGGGGAAAGACCACGATGTCGCGCAGCGGCAGAACGGGGAAGGTCTGAATCGATTGCTCGGGCATGTATTTTCCTTTTTTGGCAAGAGGGCGAGGCCCCGCATGGCGGCAACCGATGCCCTCTCCTGTCAGGCTTATTTAACTGGGAGTAAACGCGCGCGTTTCAAGGCACGCGGCTCCGGCTTGGCGTTCACAATGCCCTTTGGGTTTCACAGGAGCAAGGGCTGAATGCGTTTCACCCCGGGCAAGAAACGAAAGCCCAAGATTCGCCACAGTGTCCCGCTAACGAGGGATCCAAAGCAAAATGAAACACTTGGCTCCGAGGCAGCGCACCCGACATGACCAACAACGTTTTCTATGCCCGCGGGGACAGCAGTTCGGCCAACAATTCCGAGCTCAACGCACAAGGCACGTCGAAACAGCCTGTCGTGCAGCTTGAGTTCCAGCCCACGGATGGCGGCGACCTCAGCCTCGATTACAACAGTGGCCAGCCGGACCCGGACACGGTGGTGCTCGTGGATGGTGTGGAAATGACCTTCACGGTCGAGTTCTCCGGCCTTTTGCCCAGCACCAACAAGCTTTCGAATGTGAACGGCGAGGATCTGCGCGGTGAACCTATCATGGTGATCACCACAGAGACGGGGCAGCGCTTCTTCTTCCTGCTCGACGGTTCCGCCAGTTTTGCCACGATGGATGCTTTCCCCAACGGGGCCCATGCCATCGAGGGCGTGGATGTCACGACGACCGCGAGTGTCTGCTTCGGCCGCGGCACGATGATACAGACACCATCAGGCGAGGTCGCGATCGAAGCCCTGACACCCGGAACCCTCGTGTCCACGGCGGACGGCAAAACGGCGACCGTGCTCTGGGTCGGGTGTTCCGTGCACGGTGGAAACGACACCGCGCTGCATCCGTCGGTTCAACCCGTCGTCATTCCCGCCCACGCCTTGGGCGCGGGCCTGCCACACCGCGACCTGCGCGTGTCACCGCCGCACAAGATTCTGCTCGAAGGGTCTGCCGTCGAACTGTTTGCAGGCGTGTCTGCCGCCTTCGTGCCCGCCCATATCCTCGCCGATCACTGCGGATACAGGGAAAAACGGGACAGGGTCGAATATTTCCACGTGCTGTGCGATTCCCATGCCGTGCTCGTCGCGGAGGGGCTCGCAGCGGAATCCTTCCAACCGAGCCGTCGCAACCTGGCCTGGCTGTCGGAGACCGCGCGGGCGGACTTCTCCCAGATCTTCTGCCCGGACACCCAGAACACGCTCTGCACCCGCCCCGATTCCCACGCCACGCTGCGTGGTTTCGAAGCAGCATGCGTTGCCCATATGACCGCGCCGGCCTTCAAGGAAGACGTCGCCATCTGCGCCTGAAACCGGGGCCGTCCGTCGGCTATCGCGTGAGCATCCGCTACAGCGGAGGGATATCGCCCTCGGCCCGCTTGGCATGGAAGGCCGCCTCAAAACTGGCGAACTCCCCGGCCATGATGGCCTCGCGCATGCCCTGCATTAGCTCCTGAAAGTAGTGCAGATTGTGCCATGTCAGCAGCATGCCCGAGATCATCTCCTTCGCGCGGTAGACGTGGTGCAAGTAGGCGCGGGAGTAGTTCTGGCAGGTCGGGCAGGTGCAGTCTTCATCCAGCGGGCGCGGGTCGTCCTGGTGGCGGACGTTCTTGATGTTGATCTGCCCGCGCCGGGTCCAGGCTTGCCCGGTGCGGCCCGAGCGTGAGGGCAGCACGCAATCCATCATGTCCACCCCGCGCTTCACCGCGCCAAGGATGTCATCGGGTTTGCCCACCCCCATCAGGTAGCGCGGCTTGTCCACCGGCAGCTGGCCGGGCGCGAAATCGAGCACGGAGAACATCGCCTCCTGCCCCTCGCCCACCGCAAGCCCGCCGATGGCGTAGCCGTCAAAGCCGATGCCTTTCAGTGCTTCGGCGCTTTCGCCGCGCAGGTCTTCCTCCAGCCCGCCCTGCTGGATGCCGAAGAGCGCGTGGCCCGGGCGATCGCCGAAAGCGTCGCGCGAGCGCTGCGCCCACCGCATGGACAGCCGCATGGACTCCTCGATGCGTTTGCGGTCGGCGGGCAGTGCGGGGCATTCGTCAAAACACATCACGATGTCGCTGCCCAGAAGGCGCTGGATTTCCATCGAGCGTTCGGGCGAGAGGAAATGCTTGCTGCCGTCGATATGGGAGCGGAAGGTCACGCCGTCTTCGGTGAGATTGCGCAGATCCGACAGGCTCATCACCTGAAAACCGCCGGAATCGGTGAGGATCGGGCGCTCCCAGTTCATGAACTTGTGCAGGCCCCCGAGGCGGTCGATCCGCTCCGCCGTGGGGCGCAGCATGAGGTGGTAGGTGTTGCCCAGCAGGATGTCGGCCCCGGTGGCACGCACGCTTTCGGGCATCATCGCCTTCACCGTCGCCGCCGTGCCCACGGGCATGAAGGCCGGCGTGCGGATCTCGCCGCGCGGGGTGGAGATCAAGCCGGTGCGCGCAGCGCCGTCGGTTTTGTGCAGGGCAAAGGAAAACTTGGTCATTTGCCTCGGATACTCCTGCGCCTTGCCCTGTGCAAGAGTGTGCAAGAACGGCCTGCGTCAGGTTGTACGCGGGGCGCGCCTTTACCTTCGCCGCACCATTCCCTATATCTTTGGTCGGATATTGCCAGTGAGACAGACATGAACCAGACCGGCGAACAGCTTGAGGGCACCCCTCTGATCAAACCCTCCTCCACGGATCACCCGCTGCATGAGGCGGTTGTTGAGGCCTGCCGGTCCGTTTACGACCCGGAGATCCCGGTCAACATCTACGATCTGGGCCTCGTCTACACGGTGGAAATCAACGCCGAGAACGAGGTGGACATCATTATGACGCTCACCGCGCCGGGCTGCCCCGTGGCTGGTGAGATGCCGGGGTGGGTCGCCGAGGCCGTGGAGCCGCTGCCCGGTGTGAAGCATGTGAACGTCGCGCTCACATGGGAGCCGCCTTGGGGCATGGAAATGATGAGCGACGAAGCCCGGCTTGAGCTTGGCTTCATGTAAGGCTTGCCTGTAAGCCCCTGTTTTTGCGAGACTGACGCAAAAGCAGGAGGCCTGCGCCTTGACACCGCCCACCACGCCGATTGCCGTCCTAACGGGCGATTTGATCCGCTCCACGGAGCATCCGCCAGACGTGGTGGATGCCGCCATGGGCGTGTTGGCCGGGGCCGCTGAGGCCATCGGCGGCTGGCAAGGGGCCTCGACCCGTTTCACCCGCGCGCGCGGCGACGGTTGGCAGCTGGTGCTGATGCGCCCTACCCTTGCCTTGCGTGCCAGCCTCGCCTTGCGTGCGGCCCTGCGCGCCGCCGATCTTGGGCTTGCCACGCGGATCGCCGCGGGGATCGGCGCGGGCAGCCTGCCCGCCTCGGGCGATCTTGGCGCAGCGTCCGGCCCCGCGTTCATTGCCTCAGGCCGTGGGCTTGAGGCCTTCGGGCGGCGGCAGGCCTTCGGGTTGTCTGGTGACGTGCACCCCGGCGCGCAAGCTGCCTTCCTACTAGCCGATGCGCTGGCGCGGGGTTGGACAGCAGCGCAGGCGCGCGTGCTGAAAGACGCCTTGCAGCCTGAAGCGCCCACGCAGGATGAGCTGGCCCAGGCCCTCGGGCAATCCCGTCAGAATGTTCAAAAGACCCTGAGCGCCACGCATACAGACAGCTTGCTTGCCGCGCTGGAGGCCGTCGAGGCCCGGGAGGCCCCTGAATGACAACCAAATTTCGGTGTAATTCAGAATTACTACCCAAAATGGTTGTTTGCATCGCCCCAAAAAGCAACCAATTTCAGTTGCTATTTATCAATGCAACTGTTTCAGGTTGCTCACCACATCCAGCCAAGGGCCAAAGCAGATGACTGCCACCTTCCTCGCCCTGCTGCTTGGCCATCTGATCGCGGATTTCCTGCTGCAATCGGGCTGGATGGTGAAGAACAAGCGCCGTATCGACGTGCTGATGATGCATGCCGCGCTGGTGCTGATCTGCATGCTGGCCACCACGGGGCACCTCGCGCACCCCGCAGTGATTGCCGTGGCGCTGGCGCATCTGGTGATCGATTTCGTCAAGGTCCGCCTGCCCCGGCAGGGCCTGCGCGCCTTCACGCTGGATCAGGCCCTGCATCTGGCCACGCTGGTGATCGCCACGCGGCTTGCGCCCGATCTCTGGGCCACGGGGATCTGGGCCGATGCGCCGCCGCAGGCGCTCACATGGATGGCGCTGGCCTGCGGGCTGATCCTGACCATCGTGGTGGGCGGTTACGCTGTGGGGCTGCTCTGCGCGCCCTATCTGGCCCATGTACCCGAAGATGGCCTGCCCGGCGCAGGAAGGGTGATCGGCAACCTTGAGCGCAGCCTGATCTTCGCGCTGGTAATGGCCGGGCAACTCGGTTCCATCGCGCTGCTGATCGGAGCGAAATCCATCCTGCGCTTCTCCACCGTGGCCGCAGACCGCAAGGCCAGCGAATATGTGATCATCGGCACATTGGCCAGTTTCGGCTGGGCGCTGGTGCTTTCCCTGGCCATGCAGGCGCTGCTTGACCACATGCCACCGCTTGAGATCGGCCCCATCCTGCCCTAGATAGGAAAGACAGAGCGAAACAGGTGGATATTTCCATGTTCGGCATTCCCGGCAAACAGGCCGTCACCATGACCCCGGCGGCCATCAAGCAGATCTCGAAACTGATGGCGAAGGACGGCTCGCAAGGGCTGCGCATCGGCATCAAGAAGGGCGGCTGTGCGGGGATGGAGTACACGATGGAATATGTGAATTCCGTGGATCCGATGGACGAGGTGGTGGAACAGGACGGCGCGCGGGTGATGATTGCCCCGATGGCGCAGATGTTCCTTTTCGGCACCGAGATCGACTATGAAATCTCGCTGCTGGAAGCGGGCTTCAAGTTCCGTAACCCCAATGTGACAGACGCCTGCGGTTGCGGGGAATCGATCAAGTTCAAGGATGTGAGCGAGCTGGAAGCCGAGCGCGGCGCAGGTTCGGCTTGACGTTACGGCGCTGATCGCCATTGTCCCCGCCAACGCATTTCAGCATCAGCGGAGGGCAGCCCATGCGGCGCAAACTGGCAGCAGGCAATTGGAAGATGAACGGCACCGGCGGCGCGCTGGCCGAGGTGGAGGCGTTGAAAGCCGCCCTGCCCGGTGAAGCGGTGGATGTGCTGCTCTGCCCCCCGGCCACGCTTCTGCACCGGATGAGCTCCGCCTGTGACGGCAGCGCGATTGCCACCGGCGGGCAGGATTGCCACGCGGCTGAAACCGGCGCGCATACGGGCGATGTCTCCGCCGCCATGCTGGCGGACGCGGGCGCGAGCCACGTGATCCTTGGCCACTCCGAGCGCCGCACCGACCATGGCGAGAGCGACGCCGACGTGCGCGCCAAAACCTCCGCCGCCTGGGCGGCCGGGCTGACTGCGGTTGTCTGCATCGGTGAAACCGAAGCCGAACGCGATGCCGGCACCACGCTTGCCGTCATCGGCGGCCAGCTAGAGGGCTCCGTGCCCAATGGGGCCACGGGCCATCGGCTCGTGGTGGCCTATGAGCCCGTCTGGGCCATCGGCACCGGCAAGGTGCCCACCATTGAACAAATCGCGGAAGTGCATGATTTCCTGCGTGACGCCCTTGTGCAGCGCTTTGGCGAAACCGCCGGGGGCGCGGTCCGCATCCTTTATGGCGGCTCCGTGAAACCCTCCAACGCGCAAGAGATTTTCGCCGTGGAGAACGTGGACGGCGCACTCGTGGGTGGGGCCTCTCTGAAGGCCGCCGACTTCGGCGCGATCATCACCGCGCTGGCTGCGGCCTGATCCCAAGTAGGTACTTCGTCACTAAGATCCGCCGCCGCGCAAGCGGTGGCGACGCGCCCGCCCGGGCTGGCGCTTGCGCTTTGCTCAGCCGTTGGGATTTGGTTAGGCACGTCATGCGTTCGTGTTCGTGCAAGCCCCTTACCCAAACACCACATTCATCATCACCAGTGAAACCACGAGGAACAGCAGCGTCATCACGCCGCCGCTTTTGACGAAATCCACCACCTTGTAGCCCCCCGGCCCCATGATCAGCGCGTTGACCTGATGCGTCGGGATCAGGAAGGAGTTGGAGGTGGAAATCGCCACCGTAAGCGCAAAGATCGCCGGATCGGCCCCCGCCGCCACCGCGATGGAGACCGCCAGCGGCACCAGCAACACCGTGGCCCCGACGTTGGACATCACCAGCGTAAAGACCGTCGCAAGCACCGCCACCCCGGCCTGCAGCGCCCAGATCGGCCAGCCGTCCAGCAGGGTCAGGATCTGCTGCGCGATCCAGTTCGCCGTGCCGGTGTTCTGCACCGCAAGCCCAAGGGGAATGAGGCTTGCCAGCAAAAACACTGTGCTCCAACTCACAGCCTCATAGGCTTCGTCGATGCGCACCACCTGCGTCAGGATCATCCCGGCCGCGCCGGTGAAGAGGCAAAGCGAGAGCTTCACGTCGGTGAACAGGATCATCCCCACCGAGATGACGAAGAAGAAAAGCGCCCAGAGCAGCTTTTCCGGGCGCAGCTCCTGCATGGGGAAATTGCTGGTGACCACCACGAAATTGCGATCCCGCGTCAGGCGGGCCAGCGCGTCCCATTTGGAAAAGGACACCAGCGTATCGCCTGCGCGGAAGGGCTCAAGGCCGATGGCGGTGGCCTCGTGCTCGTCGGTTTTCACAAGGCTCAGGGTCTCGCCGCCCCGATGGATGGCTAGGAGGTTGATCCCATAGGTACCGCGCATCCGGATCTCGCGGGCGCATTGGCCGATCAGCTCTGAATCCGGCGGCACCACGATCTCGCTTATGCCCGCATTGGTGGCGGCGTAATCCTCGGCGAAAAGATCGAGCGCGGGCAGCACCTTCACCCCATTGGCCTCGGCCCAAGCGCAGATCACCTTGCGCCGCCCGATCAGCGCCAGCCGGCACGGCGTTTCGATCTCGGTCGTCACCAGCGGCGAGAACCACTTTTGCCCCTTGTGATAGGAGCCGATCACCGTGAGGTTGGCCTCAAACATCAGATCGGCGAATTCGACCCCCTGCAGCGGGCTGCCGGCGGGGATGATGACCTCCACCAGATCGGTTTTCAGCCCGTAGAGCCGCTTGAGATATTCCTTCACCGATTGCCCGCTCGCGCCTTCGTCCCGCTGGGCGGTGCTGGGCAGCACCCAACGGCCGAACAGCATGAAATAAAGGATCCCCGTCACCACGAGGCAGACGCCCACGGGTGTGACGGAGAACAGATCATAGGTCTGCATCTTCTGCTCTGCGGGCAGCTGGCGGTTGGCAGTCAGGATCAGATCGTTGAGCAGGATCAGCGGCGAGGAGCCGACCATCGTCATCGTGCCGCCAAGGATCGCGCAGAAGCCCATGGGCATCAGAAGGCGGCTCATCGGGATCTCGGTGCGCACCGAGATACGGCTGACGACGGGCAGAAACAGCGCCGCCGCGCCGACGTTCTGCATGAAGGAGGAAATCACGCCCACGGTCCCGGAGATGATCGGGATGATGCGCTTTTCCGTGCTGCCGCCGTATTTCAGGATCGTTGCGGCGACCTTGCTCATCAGCCCGGTGCGATCGAGCCCCGCGCCGATCACCATCACCGCGATGATGGAAATCACCGCGTTGGAGGCAAACCCGTCAAACAGATGGCTGGCATCGGCCAGCCCGCCCAACCCGGGGATCTGCGCCAGAAGGCCCAGCAGCACCATGATCAGGATGGCGGAGAAATCGATGCGGAAGATTTCCGTCACGAAGAGCAGAACGGTAAGGCCGAGCATGGCCAGCACCACGATCATCTCCGTCGTCAGCGCCACCGGCTCCATTGCTGCCCCTCCTCTTCCCTGCCTTGATCCTAGGTGGGCACGCAGGCGAGCGGCAACGGTTTATTTCCGCAAACCGCACCCCCACGCAACAAATGAAAAAGGCGAGCCCGAAGGCCCGCCTGTCCCAAAAGCGCTGGAGTGGCGCTAGTTGGTTATGATCTCCGGCCCCATCAGGGATGTTGGCAGGAAGGTCGAAAGCGCCGGGATGTACGTCACCATGATCAGGAACACGAAGAGCACGGCGAGGAAGGGCAGTGCGGCGCGCACCACTTTCATCATCGGCATCCCGGCCACGCCGGAGGTGACGAAGAGGTTGAGCCCCACCGGCGGCGTGATCATCCCGATCTCCATGTTCACCACCATGATGATGCCGAGGTGGATCGGATCGACGCCCAGTTCGATGGCAATCGGGAACACCAGCGGCGCGACGATCACGATGAGGCCCGAGGGCTCCATGAACTGCCCACCGATCAGCAGGATGACGTTCACGATCACGAGGAACATGATCTTGCCGAAGCCCTGATCGAGCATGAAGGCCGCGATCTTCTGCGGGATCTGCTCGTCGGTCAGCACGTGCTTCAGGATCAGCGCGTTGGCGATGATGAACATCAGCATGATCGTCAGCTTGCCCGCTTCCAGCAGCGTGTTGCGGGTGTCGCGGTGGAAGAAGGCCGTCACCAGCACATAGGGTTTGCGCAGCAGGCTTTGGGGTGCGGCGCCGTTCTCGCCCTTCAGCGGGCCCATGTCGCGGTAGACGAAGAGTGCGATGAGGCAGGCGTAGACGGCGGCCACGGCGGCGGCTTCGGTCGGCGTGAAGATCGCGCCGGTGACACCGGGGATGCCGTAGATCCCGACCATGATGATCACGATCAGCATCAGCCCCCAGAAGGCGTCGGCGAAGCTTGAGCCGATCTCGCCCCAGCCCTGCCATTCGCCAGCGGGCATGTTGCGGATACGGGCCATGATGTAGATGGTGATCATCAGCATCAGGCCGGCCATGATGCCCGGAATGACGCCCGCAAGGAACATCCGGCCCACCGACACATCGGTGGCGGAGGCGTAGACCACCATCACGATCGAGGGCGGGATCAGGATGCCGAGCGTGCCGGCGTTACAGATCACGCCTGCGGCGAATTCCTTCGTGTAGCCCGCCTTCACCATGGCCGCGATCACGATCGAGCCGATGGCCACAACCGTGGCCGGCGACGAACCCGAGAGGGCGGCAAAGAGCATACAGGCAAACACGCCAGCGATGGCGAGGCCGCCGCGCAGGTGGCCCACGCAGGCTATAGAGAAGCGGATGATCCGCTTGGCCACACCGCCGGTGCTCATGAAGCTTGAGGCCAGCACGAAGAAGGGAATGGCCAGAAGCGTGTAGTGGCCCGCCATGGCGTTATAAAGCTGCGCCGCGATAGAGGCGAGCGAGGTGTCCGAGAAGGCCAGAAGCACGACCATGGAGGACAGGCCCAGCGATACGGCAATGGGAACGCCGATCAGAAGCAGCCCGATAACGAGCGAGAAAAGGACAACGACTTCCATGGGTTATTCCTCGTAATTCACGCGCGCGTCGGCCACGGCGTCTTCGGCTTCGTGGCTCACGATCAGGCTTTCACGCTCGCCACGGACGATGGCGATGGTGGCCTGGATCAGCCGGTACAGGATCAGGAGCGCAGCCACCGGCAGCATGGTGTAGGGCACCACGCGCGGCAGCTTGGAGTAGGTTTCGCCCTGGTTGATCGCATCCTCAAGGAAGCGAAACATCGAGAGCATCGGCACCTGATCGGTCTCAAAGAAGGCGCGGTCGCGGGTGGCGTCGTTGAAACCCGTCGGGAACCAGCGGCCCGTCGTTTCCATCATCCCGGCGAAGGGGGCCCAGTAGTCCCACGCGCCCTTGAGCAGCAGGAAGGCATAGATCAGGCAGGCGGCGCAGGAGATCAGCGCCAGCACGCGGCGCGATTTCGCACTGCACATGTTGGTGATCGCGTCCACGCCAAGGTGGGCGGTGATCTTGAACCCGTAGGCGATGCCGAACAGCACAAGCCAGGCGAAGAGGATCAGCACCACCTCAAGGCCCCAGATCACCATTGAATTGAACACATAGCGCAGCACGACGTTGACGAACGTCAGCAGCGTCATCAGCCCCAGCAGGATGGCGATCACGTTTTCCTCGAAGGAATTCACGATCCGCCCGATCGGCCCTTTGGGCTGGTAGGTGGAATGACCGGACATGGCCTCCTCCCCTCTTGGCATGGCGTTGATACAAAAAGGGCGGCGCTTGGCGTCTGGCCCGCGCCGCCCCTCGCTTTATCCGCGCTTAGTGGCGGGTGTTCACGTCTTGAGCGGCGGCGATGTTGTCGGCGCCCACTTCTTCTTCGAACTGCGACCAGACCGGCTTCATCGCTTCCACCCAGGCGGCGCGCTGCGCGTCGTCGAGCTGGCGCACGGTGCCGCCGGCGGCGATGATGGCGTTCTTGGCTTCTTCGTTCACGCGGGTGGATTCCGCGTTCCGGGTGGCCGTCACCTCATCGATGATCGTTTTCAGCTGATCGCGCACGTCATCCGGAAGCGAGTCCCAGAAGTCGACGCTGGTCACCAGCAGGTAGTCGATGATGCCGTGGTTGGTTTCGGTGATGCCGTCCTGCACCTCGAAGAACTTCTGGCCGTAGATGTTGGACCAGGTGTTTTCCTGACCGTCCACAACGCCGGTCTGCAGCGCGCCGTAGACCTCGGCGAAGGCCATCGGCTGGGCGGTGGCACCAAGGGCGTTCATCTGGGCGACGAGCACGTCGGAGGGCTGCACGCGGAACTTCAGGCCGTTGGCGTCAGAGGGATCCAGCAGCGGCTTGTTGGCGGAGATCTGCTTCATGCCGTTGTGCCAGAAGCCAAGGCCCAGCACGCCGCGGCGGGTCATGGACTGCTTCATCTTCTCGCCGATTTCAGACGTCTGGAACTCGTCCACGGCGGCGATGTTCTTGAACATGAACGGCAGGTCGAACAGGCGGAACTGCTTGGTGATCGGCTCAAAGAGCGACAGCGACGGCGCGGCGAGTTGCACGTCGCCCTGCAGCATGGCTTCGAGCACTTTCTCGTCCGTGTAGAGCGTGGAGTTCGGGAAAACTTCCATGCAGGCCTTGCCGTTCATCTCTTCGTTCACGCGCTCGGCAAGCAGGGTGGCAGCGATGCCCTTGGGGTGCTTGTCGGTGTTGGTCACGTGGCTGAACTTGATGACGATTTCGCCGTCGTCACAGGCGTCGGACGCGGCAACGGCACCGGCGGAGAAGCTCAGCGCCACGGCGGCGGCGGCAGCAGTCAGAAATTTCATCGGTTTTCCTCCCAAGGATCAATTTGATGGCGGCCCCTTTCCGTTGGGTCCGGGGCGCTGACGCCATCAAGCGGCGGCGGGCGGCACCGCTCAAGAAAAACTTCACCCCGCGAGGATCGGGCTGAATAAATGCATATTTTCATATGCTTGCTTGAAATTACGGCAAGCTGCCCAAGCGGTGCGCAGACCGGAGTGGCGAAAATCCACACAGGCGCAATCGCCCACTGTGCGGATTTCCGCACAGATGGCTCGAATCGCGATTCGCACTGTTAGCGCTAGCGATACTCTTCCGGGCGAATCCCGTGTTTGGTGAGCTTGTCGTAGAAGGTCTTGCGCGGCAGTTTCAGCGCCTTGGCCGCGCCCGAGGCATTGCCTTCGGCGCGCCTCAGCGCGTCGATCAGGAAGGAGCGCTCCACCTTCGCCATGCGGTCCGACAGGCCCAGATCGGCCTCGGCCTCCTCATCGCCCAGCCCCATGGCAAAGCGCATCGCCGCGTTCATCAGCGCGCGCGCATTGCCGGGCCAATCCTGCGCCATGAGGCGTGAGAGCAGCTCTTGCGGGACCTCGGGATGCGGCAGCGCGGCCTGTTCGCAGGCAATGGCCACGTAATGGCGGAAGATCACCGGAATATCCTCGGGCCGCTCCCGCAGGGCCGGGATGCGCACTTTCAGCAGATCGAGCCGGTAGAAGAGATCCGGGTTGAACCGCCCTGCCCGCACTTCCTCGGCCAGATCCTTGTAGGTGCCCGCGATCAGGCGCGGAGCCTCGGGCTCTTCCAGCAGTTCCAGCAGGGCAAACTGGCTTTCCGGCGGCAGCGCGGCCACCTCATCAAGAAAGACAGAGCCCGCATCGGCGGCCGAGAACGCCTCCTGCAGGGCCTTGGGGCCCAGCGAGGCGGCGGCGTGCTTGCGAAACGGCCCCGTGGCCCGGCGCGACAGCAGGTGGACGACCTCGGCCACTTTCGACGTGCCCGCGCCATGCTCGCCTGTCACCAGCACGGCCGCATGGGCAGACGCCGCCGCCCGCACCCGCGCGCGCAGATCCTCGGCCTGAGGCGACTCGCCAAAGAGCATGCGCGAGGCGGCATCGCCCGCCTGCAGCTGTTGGCGCAAGCGGCGGTTCTCCAAAACGAGCGCGCGGGTTTTCAGCGCCTTCTCGACAACGGCCAGCAGCTCCTTGGGCGCGCAGGGTTTTTCCAGAAACCCGAACGCCCCCGCGCTCATGCCGCGCACGGCCATGGGAATATCGCCTTCGCCTGTGAGCAGGATCACCGGCAGATCGGGATCCACCTTGCGGGCCTGTTCCAGCAGGGCGAACCCGTCCTTTCCGGGCATGCGGATATCGGAAATCACGATGCCCTCAAACCCGGGCACCAAATGGTCCTTGGCCTCGATATAGCTGCCCGCCAGCGTCGGGCGCAGATCCGCCAGTTCCAGCGTCTGGCCCAAGGCTTCGCGCACCGAGGCGTCATCATCCACCAGCAACACCCGCTCGATCATGCCGCCTGCTCCATCCCGCTTGCTGTCAGATCCACCGTGAAGATCGCGCCGCCCTCTTCGTGGTTGCGGCCCCGGATCTCCCCGCCGAAGCTTTGGACCAACCCGTAAGAGATGGAAAGCCCCAGCCCCATGCCTTCGGAATGGCCAACCTCCTTGGTGGAGTAGAACGGATCGAAGATCTTGCCCGGATCGTCGATGCCGGGGCCGGTATCGCGCACCGACAGGCGCACGCGGCCCGCTTCGGACGTGAGCCCGATGGAGAGCCGCTTCTCCTGCGCCCGCTCCATTGCATCGGCGGCATTGGTCACGAGGTTCAGCACCACCTGCTGCAACCGCACCTCGCCCCCGCGCACCATCACGGGCGCCTCCGGCGGGGCCCAATCCACCTGTACGCTGGCCTGATGCAGCCGCGCGTCGGCCACCTCCAGCGCGGCCTCCACAACGGCGACGATATCCACATCGGTGATCGGTTCGCTTTCCTGCCGCGCAAAGGCGCGCAGGTTCTTGATGATGCGCCCCATGCGCCGGGCCAGATCGGAAATGCGGGCAAGGTTCCCGGCCGCCACATCCACCTTGCCGCGTTCCAGAAACGTCTCGGCATTGGCGGCAAAATTCTGGATCGCCATCAACGGCTGGTTCAGCTCGTGGCTGATCCCTGCGCTCATCTTGCCAAGGGCCGAAAGCTTGCCCGCCTGCACCAAATCGGCCTGCGCTTTCTTGAGCGCCGCCTCGGCCTCCTCGCGCTCCGCGATTTCGCGGCGCAGGGAGCGGTTGACGCCCGAAAGCTCCCGCGTGCGGGCCTCGACGCGGGCCTCCAGCACTGCATTGGCGCGGGCCTCGATGGTGAGCTTGTCAGAGAGCGCCCGGCGGCGCTCGGCGGCGAGGAAGAGGAAGGCCCCAAAGGCAAGGCTCAGCGCGGCGGCAAAGGCCGCCTGCAGCCAGGCGATGCGCTCGGCCAGCGCGGTGCCGATCAGTACCTCGCCCGTCATGCCGATCACCGGCATCGGCTGGGTGAAATGCAGCGCGCGGGCGGGGATATACTTGCCCGCATCCACGAACCACAGTTCAAGCCCGCTCACCATGAAGGCGCGGTAGGCGAAGAAGGGCTGAAGCGTTGCGGGCAGATAGCCCAGAGAGGCAGGCGGCAAGGCCCCCTCCTCCGCGCGGCGGCGCAAGAGCAGCTCGGAGCGGTTGGACACGAAGACAACGCCCGCCTCATCGGTGAAATAGATCGCCTGAGGATCGCCGTGCCAATCGCTTTCCTCCACCTCTTCCATATCCACTTCCACCACCACGGCCCCCTCAACCGCGCCCTCAACGAAGACGGGCACCGCGAAGTAGAAGATCCGCTGGCCTGTCTCGGGCAGCGAGGTGTGGTAGCTGCCGATGGCCCCCTGCATCGCCCGATGAAAATGCGGCTGTCCGGTGCGGCTTGCGGCCTCTGCCCCCCGTGAGGAGGCCAGCACGGCCCCGTCGATGTCCACCACGGCGATCTCCAGCGTGCCGACCTTGTCAGAGGTGGCCAGCAGCAGTTCCTGCGCGCGCTGGCGCCCCTCGCCTTCGGTGAGCAGAAGGGCAAGATCCAGATGATCGGCCAGCAGCACGCCCACCTGACGGTAGCGCTGCAGCGCGCCCGCCAGCCTGTCGGCGGCGAGCGAGAGGTCCGCCCGGCCCCGATCGGCGATGGGCTGCAGCGCGGAGGTGAAGCTGAACCACCAGACGCCGCCCGACAGCAGCGCCACGGCGATCACGAACATCAGTATGGCGAAAGGCCGCCGAACCATGGAATTCCCCCCCTCTTGGCAGGCTAGCGTAAGGATCGCCGCTTGCATTGGGAAGCGTCTTTGGGCTTACGTGCCCGCGATGGAAAAGCTGCACCAATCCCCCACCGATCCCGCCTTCGTCCAGAACCCCTACCCCTTCTATGAGCGCGCCCGCGCCGGGGGGGATCTGTTTTACTGGGAAGAGTACCGCATGGTCTGCGCCACCGGCCACGCCGCGGTGAACATGCTGCTGCGCGATCGGCGGCTGGGGCGCGAGGTGCCGGAAGGCCAGCGGAACCCGATCCCGGCGCATCTGCAGCCCTTCTACGACGTGGAGGCCCACTCCATGCTGGAGCTTGAGGCCCCGCGCCACACCCGCCTGCGCCGCCTCGTGCTGCGCGCCTTCACCTCGCGCCGGATCAAGGCGCTGGGGCCGGAGATTGCCGCGCTCTGCCATCAGTTGATCGACGATTTTCCCGCCGGTGAGGTGGAGCTTCTGTCGGCCTATGCGACGCAGGTGCCGGTGATCATCATCGCGCGGCTTCTGGGGGTGCCGGAAGAGCGCAAGGAGGATCTTCTGGTCTGGTCCAACGCCATGGTGAAGATGTATCAGGCGGGACGCACGGCGGAGGATGAGGCCGTGGCCGTGGCTGCCACGGAGGCCTTCGTGGCCTTCATGCGCGGCTATGTGGAGGCGCGGCGCGGGCGGCCTGCGGATGATCTGATCAGCCACCTGATCGCGGCAGAGGAAGACGGGGAAACGCTCACCACCGACGAGCTGATCACCACCTGCATCCTGCTTCTGAACGCCGGCCACGAGGCCACGGTGCACAGCCTGGGCAATGGCGTGAAAACGCTTCTGGAAGAAGGGATTGCGCCGACTTCCGAAAGTGTTGAGGCGCTCACTGAAGAGATCCTGCGCTATGATCCGCCGCTGCATATGTTCACCCGCTGGGCCTATGAGCCGGTGGAGATTTCGGGCCATGTGATCGAGCCCGGCGATCAGGTCGCCTGCCTGCTGGCGGCGGCCAATCGCGATCCTGCCGCGTATCAGGATCCCGCCAGGTTCAACCCGGGCCGCCCGCTGGTGGCCAACACGAGCTTCGGCGCAGGCGCGCATTTCTGCGTCGGCGCGCCCTTGGCGCGGCTGGAGCTGCAGATCGCCCTGCCGATCCTCTGGGAGCGCTGCCCCAACCTGCGGCTGGCGGCTGCGCCCGAATACGCGAATGTGTATCACTTCCATGGGCTAAAAGCGCTGCGGGTCAAAACCTGAACTAGTGCCCGGCGGCACGCCGGGCAGCGCCGACCCGCCCCCATGGGGCGGCGCTTTCGCGCCACCCCGCGGGTCTATGCTGCCCTCACCGCTTAGCTACAACGGCAGCATCGTCGTCGATTTCAGCTCTTCCATCGATAGCAGCGCGGTGACGTTGTAGATCCGCACCTCGCTGATCAGCGCCTGATAGAACTCATCGTAGGCGCGCGCGTTTTTCACCCGCACTTTCAGGATGTAATCGATGTCGCCCGCCAGCCGATGCGCTTCCTGCACCTCGGGGCGCTCCTTCAGCGCCTTCAGGAACTTCTGCTGCCACTCCGCCTCATGCTCGCTGGTTCGGATCAGCACGAAGAAACAGGCCTCGAAGCCAAGCGCCTCCGCGTCCAGAAAAACCGTTTGCTGACGGATGATTCCGCCCTCTTTCAGCTTGCGGATCCGGTTCCAGACCGGCGTCTTGGAGGAGCCGACTTTCTTGGCGATTTCATCCAACGACTGGCTCGCATCACGCTGCAGCTCGCCGAGAATTTTCCTGTCTATTTCATCCAGCCGGACGGACATCCCTTTTTCCCCGATATTTTGGAATATGTGCTTTCTCGCCGCGCAATATCGGAACAATCATCCTTATTCACAAGCCCTAATGGCGCAAACATGGGAAAATATCCTATATTGAGCTGTAGAAACCCATCATGTGAGCAAAGCTGTGCAGCATTTTCCGATCTTCCTGGCCGTCTCGGGCCGCCGCATCGTCCTTTCGGGCGGTGGCGCGGCTGCGCTGGCCAAGCTGCGCCTGCTGCTCAAAACCGAAGCTCGCCTCAGCGTATTCGCGCAAGACGCAGCGCCGGAGATCGAAGGCTGGGCCGCCGAGGGCCGCCTTACCCTGATCCGCCGCCCGCTGGAAGCCGGCGATGCGCTCTGCGCCGCGCTGTTTTACGCCGCCAACGAGGATGACGCCGAGGACGCCCGCGCGGCGAAGCTGGCGCAGGCCGATGGCGCGCTCGTCAACATTGTGGACAATCTGGAAGAGAGCGCCTTCATCACGCCCGCCATAGTGGACCGTGACCCTGTCACCGTGGCCATCGGCACCGAAGGCGCTGCCCCCGTGCTGGCCCGCGCCATCAAGCGCGATCTGGAAGCCGCGCTGCCCGCCCGCCTCGGCACGCTGGCCCGCATCGGCAAGGCCTTCCGCGCGCAAGTGGAAAGCCTGCCCTTTGGCCGCAAGCGCCGCGATTTCTGGGCCGATTATTACTTCGGCGCGGGCCCGTCTGCGCTGGAAGACGCCGGAGAAGATGGCGCGCAGGCCGCGCTTGAGGGCCTCTTGGAAAAGCACCTCTCCGCCACGCCCCGCAAGGGCCATGTGGATTTCGTGGGCGCTGGCCCCGGCGATCCCGAATTGCTCACGCTGAAGGCCCGCAAGGCGCTGGACGCCGCCGACGTGGTGCTGCACGACCGTCTTGTGCCAGTGGAAATCCTCGAACTGGCCCGCCGCGAAGCGACCATCATCGAGACGGGCAAAACCGGCTTCGGCGATTCCATGCCGCAGGCCGAGATCAACGCGCTGATCGTGGCCCACGCCGCAGCTGGCGCGCAGGTGGTGCGGCTGAAATCCGGCGATGCCACCGTCTTTGGCCGTCTGGATGAAGAGCTTGAAGCCGTCACCAAGGCCGGCCTCTCCTACCGCATCGTGCCCGGCATCACCGCCGCCTCTGCCGGCGTCGCCGCCATCGGCCAGAGCCTGACGCAACGGGGCCGCAACGCCTCGGTGCGCCTGCTGACGGGCCACGATATGGAAGGCTTCGCCGAGCAGGACTGGGCCGCGCTGGCCCGCGCCGGTGAAGTGGCTGCCATCTACATGGGCAAACGTGCCGCGCGCTTCCTGCAGGGCCGCCTGCTGATGCATGGCGCCGCCGGTGAAACGCCCGTCACCGTGATCGAGAACATTTCGCAGGCCAACCAGCGGGTGATCGCCACCACGCTCGCCGCCCTGCCTCAGGATCTGGCCGCCGCCGACATGACCGGCCCGGCCCTCACCTTTTACGGCCTCGCGCCCCGCGCAGCCCTGGCCGCAACCAACACACTGAAGAAGAAGGAATTCGCCTGATGGCCCGCAAGTTCACGCCCAAAATCGTGACCGCCAATGACCTGATCGAAGGCGATGTCATCTACCTGACCGAAGACGGCGGCTGGACCCGCAAGCACGCCGAGGCCGCGCTCTTCACCATCCCCGAAGAGGCCGACGAGCGCCTCTCCTACGCGGCCGCGCAAACCCACAAAACCGTCGGCGCCTATCTCGCCGATGCCGTGGCCGGTGACGCGGGCCCCGTCCCCACCCATTTCCGCGAGGAGTTCCGCGCCATCGGCCCCTCCAACTACTTCCACGGCAAGCAAGAAGCAGCGGAGCAAGCCTGATGTACAAGTATAACGACTTCGACGAAGCCTTCATCCGCGCCCGCACCGCGCAGTTCCGCAAGCAGGTGGAGCGCCGCGTGGCCGGCAACCTGACGGAAGAGGAATTCCGCCCGCTGCGCCTGATGAACGGGCTCTACCTGCAGCTGCACGCCTATATGCTGCGCGTCGCCATCCCCTACGGCACGCTCAACGCTGGCCAAATGCGCCAGCTTGCCTATATCGCCGATAAGTGGGATCGCGGGTATGGCCATTTCACAACCCGTCAGAACATCCAGTACAACTGGCCCAAGCTGACGGATGTGCCGGACATCCTCGATGCGCTGGCCGATGTGGAAATGCACGCCAACCAGACCTCGGGCAACACCATCCGCAACGTGACGTCCGATCACTTTGCCGGTGCCGCCGTGGACGAGATCGAGGATCCGCGCCCCGTGGCCGAGCTGCTGCGTCAATGGTCCACCGATCACCCGGAATTCCAGTTCCTGGGCCGCAAGTTCAAGATCGCCGTGGGCGCGTCCGAACATGACCGCGCAGTGCTGAAAGCCCATGATCTGGCCGTGCGCATCGTGAAAAACGAAGCCGGTGAAGTGGGCTACGAAATCCTCGTGGGCGGTGGCCTTGGCCGCACGCCAATGATCGGCAAGGTGCTGCACCCCTTCCTGCCGCGCGAAGATCTGCTGCCCTACGTCGAGGCCGTGCTGACCGTCTACAACACGCTCGGCCGCCGCGATAACAAGTACAAGGCGCGCATCAAGATCACCGTGCATGAGAACGGGATCGACGAAATCCGCAGCCTCGTTGACGAACAATTCGCCCTCATTCGCCCCACCTTCTCGGGCTACGATCAGGCATTCCTCGAAGAGATCCGCGCCCATTTCCCGGCACCGGCCTACGTGAACGCGCCGCTTGATGCCTTTGAAACGGCTTACGAAAACGATCCCGTCTTCCGTAGCTGGGCCGACACCAACCTCGCAGAGCACAAGAACCCGAGCTACGCCATCGCCACGATCTCGATCAAGAAGCATGGTGACACGCCGGGCGATGCCACCAGCGAGCAGATGCGCGTGATGGCCGATCTGGCCGAGGAATTCGCCCATGACGAGCTGCGCATCAGCCATGAGCAGAACGTGATCCTGCCCCATGTGCACAAGAGCCACCTCCCGGCCATCCACGCCCGTCTGAAAGCGGTGGGGCTGGCCACGGCGAACATCGGGCTGGTCTCGGATATCATCGCCTGCCCCGGCATGGACTACTGCGCGCTGGCCACGGCCCGCTCCATCCCCGTGGCCCAGCAGATCGCACTGCGCTTTGACGAACTGAAGCTCGAGCACGAGATCGGTGAGCTGAAGATCAAGATCTCCGGCTGCATCAACGCCTGTGGCCACCACCATGTGGGCCATATCGGCATCCTCGGGCTCGATCGCGCTGGCGTGGAGAACTACCAGATCACGCTGGGCGGCGACGGCTCTGAGAACGCCGCTATCGGCGAGCGCGCAGGCCCCGGCTTCGCCTATGACGAAATCGTCCCGGCCATCGAGCGCCTCGTGCTCGGCTATCTCGATCTGCGCGAAAGCGCCGACGAGACTTTCCTGCAAGCCTACCGCCGCCTGGGTGCTGAGCCCTTCAAGGCGGTCCTTTATCCGGAGGCAAAGACGAAAAATGCCGCTTGATACCCCCTTGGGCCCGGTGCAAACCCGGGTCAACGCCCTCAATGATCGCTACCGCCACCACAGCGCTACGGCTGTGCTGGAACGCGCATTGAACGACAGCCAGGTCGGCAAGGTCGCCCTTGTCTCCTCCTTCGGCGCGGAATCGGTCGTGCTTCTGCACATGATCTCGCTGATGGATCGCAAGACGCCCGTGCTGTTTCTCGATACCGAGATGCTTTTCCCCGAGACGCTCTCCTATCAGGAAGAGGTTGCCGAGCGCCTGCGGCTGACGGATGTGCGGGTGATCCGCCCCAACCGTGAGGAAGTCTTCCTGAAGGATAATGAAGGCCTGCTGCACCAGTCCGACAACAACGCCTGCTGCGCCCTGCGCAAAACCGCGCCTCTGAACGCCGCGCTGGCGGATTTCGACGCCTGGATCACCGGCCGCAAGCGCTTCCAGTCCGGCCAGCGCGCCGCGCTCGATTTCTTCGAGAACGAGGAAAACAAACGCATCAAGGTCAATCCGCTGGCCCACTGGACGAAGGACGCCGTGCGCGAGTACATGGAAGAAAACCGCCTGCCGCGCCACCCGCTGGTGTCGAAGGGCTACCCCTCCATCGGCTGTGCCCCCTGCACCTCGCCCGTGGAAGCGGGCGAAGACGAGCGCGCCGGTCGCTGGCGCAACACCGAGAAAACCGAATGCGGCATCCATTTCGTGGATGGGCGCATGGTGCGCGGCCCGCTGCCGCAAGGAGCAACGCAATGAGTGTCATCGTAACCGATACGGGCTTCACCTCTGAGGATTGGACGGCGGGCTTCACCCCGCTGACCGATCTCGCCGCCAATGACGCCAGCCCCGCACTGGCGGTGGATCTCGCCTCCGTTTCCGATCCCGCTGCCCTTGCTGGCCGGCTCGATGATATCGACATGATCCGCATTGATTTCCCCTCTTTCGCCGATGGCCGCGGCTTCACCATCGCCAAGCGCCTGCGCCAGATGGGTTTTCAGGGCCGCCTGCGCGCCAAGGGCCATGTGATCTCCGATCAATACGCCATGGCCCGCCGCGTGGGCTTTGACGAGGTGGAGATCAGCGAGGATCTCGCCACTCGCCAGCCCGAAGGCGAATGGCAGTTCCGCGCCGATTGGCAAGCCAACGATTACCAAACGCGCCTGCGGGCCTAGGCCGCATCGCGTTTCGCGAAAACCTTCCTTAGACAGACATCAACAGAAGGGCGGGGGAGTGTCCCCCGCTGAAGCCATGACAGATCAGACCCCCGTGAAAGACGCCCCCGCAAAAGCCGTTCCCGCCCTGCCCGACGCCCAGACAGTGACCGAGGTCAAACACTGGACGGATCGGCTGTTCTCCTTCCGCTGCACCCGGCCCGCTTCGCTGCGGTTCCGCTCCGGTGAATTCGTGATGATCGGCCTGATGGGCGATCCCGATCCGAAAACCGGCAAGCAGAAGCCGCTCCTGCGCGCCTATTCCATCGCCTCGCCCAGCTGGGACGAGGAAATGGAATTCTACTCGATCAAGGTGCCCGACGGCCCGCTGACCTCCCGCCTGCAGCACATCAAGCCGGGCGATGAGATCATCCTGCGCCCCAAGCCCGTCGGCACGCTGGTGCATGACGCGCTGCTGCCCGGCAAGCGCATCTGGTTCTTCGCCACCGGCACGGGCTTTGCCCCCTTCGCCTCGCTGCTGCGCGAACCGCAGACCTACGAGGACTACGACGAGGTCATCATAACCCATACCTGCCGCGAGGTGGGCGAGCTGGAATATGGCAAACAGCTGATCGAGGACATCCGCAACGACGAGTTGCTCGCCGAGCTGATGGGCGAAGGTTTCGCCGACAAGATCCGCTACTACCCCACAACGACCCGCGAAGAGAGCCCCAAGATGGGCCGCATCACTGATCTGATGCGCTCCGGCGATGTCTTTGCCGATCTGGGCGTCGATCCGATCAACCCGGAAAGCGACCGCGCCATGGTCTGCGGCAACCTCGCCTTCAACCTCGACATCAAGGAGCTGCTCGAAGGCTACGGGCTCGAAGAAGGCGCCAATTCCAAACCAGCGCAATACGTGGTGGAAAAAGCCTTCCTCGACTAAGGCCCCCTTCCTCTCGCCCCAAATACCTCGGGGGGATCGCGCGAAAGCGCGATGGGGGCAGCGCCCCCTCCCCCTACAATACTGTAAACGCCGCCCTGGTCTCCCGGGGCGGCGTTTGCCATTTCCAAACCAGGTTCGAGCACGGCCGGCTTACTGGCCGAGCGCGGCTTTCACCTGATCCAGGGCGGCCTGCAAGAGCGCCGGGTTGTTAGCGGCGCTTTCGACAGTGGTCTTCAGCACGTCTTTCTGGCCCTGCTCCAGCGAGGAGCCCTCGATCAGCTCGATCACCTTGGCCTGGTCAAACCCGTCTGCGGTGAAGATCTCCCCCATCGTGGCCATGGCATCGGAGCCCGCTTGGGATGCGGCGTCGGCAGCCTCACTGGCAGCCTCGGTGGCCTCAGAGGCGGCTTCCGTCGCAGCCTCGCTTGCCTCCGTGGCGGCCGCGCTGGCGCCCTCAGTCGCGGCATCGATCTGGGTGCTGACCTCTTCGGCCATCTCTTTCACAGCTTCGCTGGCCGATTGCACGGCTTCCGCAGCCGCGCCCGTGGCCTGATCGGCCACCTCTTCCGCGGCGGCCTTCACGTCTTCGGCGGCCTGCTGCACGGCCTCGCCGGCCTGTTCCACGGCGGCCTCGGCTTCAGCCTTGGCATCTTCCGTCGCGGCAGCGGCGGCCTCGGCAGCCTTCTCGACAGCTTCCTGAACAGCTTCTTTTGCGTCAGAAGCCGCGTCGCGGGCATCCTCGATGGCCGCTTCGGTCGGATCCTGCTGCTGGTTCTGCCAGACGAGGTAACCCCCCGCACCGGCGACAATCACCAGCAGCAATACGAGTACGCTCTTGTTCATCTCAAATTCCCTTGTTGGGTCTCATGTTCAAATGCGGGCTCCCACTGAGCCCATACATGAGACGGCAGGCGTTACATCGGTGCGTGGCGGACAACACGCAAGGGGGAAAATCCACACCCCTCGCCCCCTGAAACAATCGGGAATCCGGTTGAAAGCCGCGCGCTCCCTCTATATTTTCACCGCGAACCATCCACCATGCAAGGAACACGACCATAGCCCGCAGACCTCACAATGCCCCGCCCACACGCGACACAGGCCCCCGCGTCAATGAACGCATCCGCGCGCCTGAGATTCGCCTGATCGGTGCGGACGGCGAAAACATCGGTGTCATTCATCCCGCGAAGGCCATGGACCTCGCCGCGGAAGCCGGTCTGGACCTGGTCGAAATCTCCCCCAATGCGACCCCGCCGGTCTGCAAGATCATGGATTTCGGCAAGTTCAAATACGAACAGCAGAAGCGCGAGAGCGAAGCGCGCAAGAAGCAGAAGATCATCGAGGTCAAGGAAGTCAAATTCCGGCCCAACACCGATACGCATGACTATGACGTCAAGATGCGTAACGTGCTGAAATTCCTGGGCAACGGCGACAAGGTGAAAGTCTCCCTGCGCTTCCGCGGCCGCGAGATGGCGCACCAGAACCTGGGCCGCGATCTGCTGGAACGCGTCGCCGAGGACGTGAAGGAAATCGGCAAGGTCGAGAACATGCCGAAGATGGAAGGCCGCCAGATGATCATGATGATCGGCCCCATCACCAAGTAATCCGCCGCCCATCGGGCCAACAAAAACCCCGCCATCCGGCGGGGTTTTTCGTTCTCATAGCGGATCGTCTCGCTCAGCCCATCGCCGCCGCGATGGCCCGGCCCGTCATCACCTTCACCAGATGCGCGCGGTAGGCGCGGCTGCCGTGCAGATCCTCAATCATGTTGTCGGCCAGAATGGTCAGATCCATCAAGGCATCCGGGCGGAACTCATGGCTCAGCGCCGCTTCGGCCTCGCTCCAGCGGAACACGCCTTCCTCGCCGGCGCCGGTGATGGCCACGCGCACGCCATCTGCGTATTTTGCCACGAAGGCACCCGTGAGCGCAAAGCGCGAAGCCGGCTGCAGGAACTTCTGATAGCTCGCCGCTTCCGGCACCGGGAAGCGCACTTCCACGATGATTTCGCCCTCGTCCAGCGCGGTGCCGAACATGCCGTCAAAATAGTCATCCGCCGCGATGGAGCGGCTGTTGGTCACGATGGTCGCGCCAGAAGCCAGCACCGCCGCCGGGTAGCAGGCGGCCGGATCATTGTTAGCCAGCGAGCCCCCGATGGTGCCGCGGTTGCGCACCGCCGGATCGCCGATCTGCCCGGCCAGCGCCGCCAGCGCCGGATAGGTGGCCGCTGCCTCGCGCGCCACCACCGCATGGGGCGTCGCGCCACCGATGCAGAGTGCGCCATCATCGGCCACGCAAACCCCTTGCATCTCGGTAATACCCGTCAGGCTCACCAGCTTATCCGGCGAGGCCAGCCGCTGCTTGAGCGTCGGAATCAGCGTCTGCCCGCCCCCAAGCGCCTGGGCCTCATCGCTGCCAAGCGCCGCCACGGCGTCGGCAATCGTCGAAGGTCTCTCGATATCGAAACTATACATTCTCTTTTCTCCTCAAAGCTTGAGGAAGCCCTGCTTTCCTCTCGCTCCAAATACCTCGGGGGGGTCCGGGGGGCTGGCCCCCCGGCCTCTCCATTTCCGTCAAGCCTATCCGTTCATCGCCGCCCAGACCCGCGCGGGCGAGAGCGGCATATCGATATGCGTCACGTCCTTGCCGGCGCGCTGCAGCGCGTCGATCACCGCGTTCACCACCGCAGGCGGCGAGCCAATAGCCCCGGCCTCGCCGCAGCCCTTCACCCCGAGCGGGTTGTGGGTACAGGGCGTCTGGCAGGAGTGATCCACCACGTAGAAGGGCACATCATCGGCACGCGGCATGGCGTAATCCATGTAGCTGCCGCTCAGGAGCTGGCCGTTGCTGTCGTAAACAGCGTTTTCCAGTAGCGCCTGGCCGATGCCCTGACCGATGCCGCCATGCACCTGCCCGTCCACGATCATCGGGTTGATGATATTGCCAAAGTCATCCGCCGCGGCGAAAGAGCAGATGGTGACCTTGCCCGTCTCCGGGTCCACCTCCACTTCGCAGGCATAGGCGCCCGCCGGGTAGGTGAAGTTGGCCGGATCGTAGAAGGCGGTCTCCTCAAGCCCCGGTTCGATGTCCTCCAGCGGATAGTTGTGCGGCACATAGGCGGCCAGCGTCACATCCCCCCAGGCCACGGATTTATCGGTGCCGGCGACGGTGAACTGCCCGTCCTTCAGCTCGATATCCGCCTCGCTCGCTTCCATCAGGTGCGCGGCGATCTTCTTGGCCTTGTTGATGATCTTCTCCGTGGCCCGTACCATGGCGGAGCCGCAGACCGCCAGCGACCGGGAGCCATAGGTGCCCATGCCGAAGGGGATTTTGGAGGTGTCGCCATGCACGATGTCCACTTGCGAGGCATCGATGCCGATCATCTCGGCCACCACCTGCGGGAAGGCGGTTTCATGTCCCTGCCCGTGGCTGTGGGCACCCACCATCACCGAAATCGAGCCGGTGGCGTTCACCCGCACCGTGGCAGCATCATAGAGCCCCGCCCGCGCGCCAAGCTGGCCCACGAGGTTGGAGGGCGCGATGCCGCAGGCCTCGATGTAGCAGTTCACGCCGAGCCCGCGCAGCTTGCCGTCGTCCTGGCTCTTCTCCCAGCGATCGGCGAAGCCCGCGATGTCGGCAATCTCTTCGAGCTTGTCCATCGTGGCCACGTAGTCGCCGGTGTCATATTCCACCGCCACAGGCGTGGCATAGGGGAACTCGGTGACGAAGTTCTTCCGGCGCAGGGCGATCGGGTCCATGCCCAGCTCGCGCGCGGCCTTGTCGATCACGCGCTCCAACTGGTAGGTCGCCTCGGGCCGGCCGGCGCCGCGATAGGCGTCCACCGGCACGGTGTTGGTGAACACCGCCTTCACGTTCACATAGATCAGCGGCGTCTTGTAGTTGCCCGCCATCAGCGTGCCGTGCAGCCAGGTCGGCACCGAGGGCGCGAAGGTCGAGAGGTAAGCCCCCATATTCGCAAGGGTTTCGGTCCGCAGAGCCAGGAAATTGCCTTCTGCGTCGAGCGCCAGCTCGATTTTCGTCACATGGTCGCGCCCATGGGCGTCGGTGATGAAGGCTTCCGAGCGGCTGGCCGTCCATTTCACCGGGCGGTTCACCGCCTTGGCGGCGAAGGTGCAGAAGGCTTCCTCGGCGTAGTGGAAGATCTTGGAGCCGAAGCCCCCGCCGACATCCGGCGCGACAACGCGCAGCTTGTGCTCGGGGATGCCCAGCACGAAAGCGCCCATCAGCAGGCGGATCACATGGGGGTTCTGGCTCGTGGTGTAGAGCGTGTGCTCATCGGTACCACGGTTGTAATCGCCCACCGCCACACGCGGCTCCATCGGGTTGGCCACCAGCCGGTTGTTGACCAGTTCCAGCGTGGTGACGTGATGGGCGCCCTTGATCGCGGCATCGACCGCCTCGCGGTTGTCCTCCACGAAGCCCCAATCATAGCAGAGGTTGCTTGTCAGATCGTCATGGACCTTGGTCGCGCCCTCGGCCAGCGCCGCGCGCATGTCCACCACGGCCGGAAGCTCGGTGATGTCGGCTACGATGGCCTCGGCGGCGTCGCGCGCCTGCTCGGGTGTTTCCGCCACCACGGCGGCAATGGGATCGCCCACGTGGCGCACCTTGCCTTGGGCGAGCACCGGGTGGGCTGGCTCCTGCATCGGTTCGCCATGGCGGTCCGTCACCTGCCAGCCGCAGGGGATGCTTCCGACGCCTTCGAAATCGGCACCGGTAAAGATGCGTACAACGCCCGGCATCGCGGCGGCGGCGGCGGTGTCGATGCTGTTGATCGTGCCATGGGCCATGTCGGCGCGCAGGAAATGCACGTAGGCCTGGCCGTTCACGTTGATGTCGTCGGTGTAATTGCCTTGACCGGTCAGGAACCGGACGTCTTCGCGCCGCTTGGTGCTGGCGCCAATGCCTCCGTCTTTCGGCATCTTCAATCCTCCCAGATGGTGCGCGGCTGGCTCTTTATGCGGCTTGGGGCTCCTCCTCCCCGTACCGCCAGGCCGACGCGCGAAACGGTTGAAACTTATTCGGCGGCGATCGTGGAGACGTCCTGACCGGACGCGGCCAGAATGGCTTTCACGATGTTGTGGTAGCCGGTGCAGCGGCAGATATTGCCTTCCAGATAGTGGCGCACCTCGGCCTCTGTGGGCGTCGGGTTCTCTTCCAGAAGGGCGGCGGCGCTCATCACCATGCCCGGCGTGCAGAAGCCGCATTGCAGGCCGTGGTGATCCTGAAACGCCTGCTGGATCGCGTTCAGCGTGCCGTCGGGCGCGGCCATGCCTTCGATGGTCGTCACCTCAGACCCTTCCGCCTCGGCGGCGAACATGGTGCAGGATTTCACCGCCTTGCCGTCCACATGGACAACACAGGCCCCGCATTGCGAGGTGTCGCAGCCGACATGGGTGCCGGTCAGCCCCAGCCCTTCGCGCAAATAGTTTGAAAGAAGCGTGCGGCCCTCTGCCTCAGCAGAAACAGCCTTTCCGTTCACGGTCATGGAGACCTTTGGCATGAAATAATCCTCCCAGAAAATTCACTTGGCTGCGGCGAGTAAAGCACGGGGAGAGCGGTTTGAGAACCGTTTCTATTCAGGGTGGTAGCATGGGAAGGTTTTCAGGCTGTGCAGAACAGCAAGCCGGGTATCGCCCGTCCGTTTTGCCGAAGGCAAACCTCCGGTTTGACGGGGCGGACGGGCGATGCCCGGCGGTTCCCGCCGGGCGGTCCGTTTTTGCCTATTTCCGCTCGCGCGGCTGCGGGCGACTGGGGATTTCCTTCAGCAGGCCACCCACGCCCATGCGCGCAATATCGGCGCTGCTCACCGGCACACCGCACAGCAGCCGCTCCATCACCCAATCCGCGCCATTCAGCACCGGAGAGCGTACGCAGCCCGGCAGTCCCACCACGGGCCGACCGGAAAGTGCCCCAAGAAACAACAGGTTGCCCGGATCCACCGGCATCCCGAAGCGCTCCACCTGCCCGCCCGCCTGCCGCAGCCCTTCCGGGGCCACATCGCGCGGATCAGAGGTGGCGGAGGCCGTGAGGATGAACAGGCTCTCCCCCGTCGCTGCCCGCAAAGCCCCGGCAATGGCTTGCGTTTCGTGGGCGGCCGGGATCACTTCAATCAATTCCACGTCCAAGGCGGACAGCCGCGCGCGGATCGCCTCCACGCCCTTCTGCTCGCCCTCCGCCTGCCCCGGCGTGGTTTCGGTAACAATCAAGCTCGCCGTTGTGTAAGCCGGAGGCCTCAGGCGCAGGGCGGCGATGGATTGCAGCGCCGCCTGCCGCAGCGCTTTCTCCGGCACGGCGTAGGAGATGATCTTCACCGTCGCCACCATGCCGCCTTCGCGCATCCGCGCCCAAGGCGCGACGGTGGCCACGGAAATCATCGGGTCCACCGCGTTGGCCCGATGGATAGAAGCCTCATCGATCTCGGCTACACCGTTCTGCGTGGCGTAGATGTTCACACGGCCCGTGAATGGCTTGGCCAGCCGCAGACGCGCTGCCTCCGGGTCTGGCACCAGCGCGGCGGCGAAGCGCTCGGCGGCGGCGTCTTCATGCAGATCGCCGGGCTCCAGCCGGGCCACGGTGATCTCGCTGTGGCCGGCCCCGGCAAGCTCCGCGATGTCGTCCGCAGTGAGCGTCACCCCTTTTCGCAAACGGCGGGTGGCTCCGGCCAGCGAATGCGACAGGATCGCGCCCTCGGCCTCGGACAGAGGAACCGTGCCAAACTTCATGGCACCTGCCTCAGGCGGGCGGTGATCTCGGCCATGATCGATATGGCAATCTCGGCCGGGGATTTCGCGCCGATGTTGAGCCCGACGGGGGCGTGGATACGGGCGATCTGCGCTTCGGTGAAGCCCTCTTCGGTCAGCCGCGCCACGCGTTTGGCGTGGGTGCGGGTGGAGCCGAGGCAGCCCAGATAGAAGACGTTTGAGGCCAGCGCCACGCGGATGGCCGGGTCATCGAGCTTGGGATCATGGGTCAGCGTCACCACGGCGGTGCGGGCATCGAGCCCGTGGGCTGTGAGGGCTTCATCGGGCCAGTCATCAAGGATCACCTCGCCGGGGAAGCGGGCTTGCGCTCCGAAGGCGGGGCGCGGATCCACCAGCACCGCGTCATAGCCCGCAAGCCGCGCCATCACCATCAGCGGCTGGGCGATATGCACCGCGCCAACCACCACCATACGCAGGGGCGGGTTGTGGATGGCAAGGAAGACCTCTTCCTCAAAGCCCGATTTATCCGAGCGGAAGCGCGCCGCGATGGCCTCGCCCAAGCTCGCGTCGCTGGCATCAGACAGCCCCCGGCCCCAATCGGCGGTGTTCACGGCATAGGCCACCGGTCGGCGCGCGGCGCGGGCGGCGACCAGATCCGCCAGCAGGCTTTCAGGCAAGGCTGCGCCAATGGGCTCCACCATCACCCGGATGCGCCCGCCGCAGGCCAGCCCCACGGCGAAGGCCTCATCATCGCTCACGCCGTATTCCAGCAGCAGCGTCTCGCCGGTGTCCAGCGCTTCCAGCGCCTCCACCACCACGGCCCCTTCCACGCAGCCGCCCGAGACCGATCCCGCGATCTCCCCTTCACCGCTGATCGCCAGCTGGCTGCCCACGGGGCGCGGCGCGCTGCCCCATGTTTCCACCACCGTGGCCAAAGCGGCGCGGCGGCCGTCCCGATGCCAGCGCAGGGCAGTTTCGGGGATATCGTCGAATGTCTCTGTCTTGCTCATGGCGCCCCCTCCTTACGCGCGGCCCTGCAACAGGGCCATCAGCCGCGCTTTCTCCCCGGTATCATCGCTCCGGCTGAGCGCTTCGCCAAGGGCCTCCAGCGAGGCAATGTTGTGCCCGGCGCGGAAACTATCCACCCGCGGCAGCATGGCGGCGATCCCGCGCGCCTTGGGCGCAAAGCCCTCCCAGCGCAGCAGCGGGTTGAGCCAGATCAGCCGCCGCGCCGAAAGTTGCAGCCGCTCCATCTCTTTAGCCAAAGCCTCCGGATCGTCCCGGTCCAGCCCATCGGTGATCAGCAGCACCACCGCGCCCTGCCCCATCACCCGGCGGGACCAATCGCGGTTGAAGTCATGCAGACAGGCCCCGATGCGGGTGCCGCCTTCCCAATCCTGCGCTTCCGCGCCGGCCGCTTTCAGCCCAGCATCCACGTCGCGCGTGGCCAGATGGCGGGTGATGTTGGTGAGCCGCGTGCCGAAGGTGAAGGCATGAACCTTCGCCCAGCCCGCGCCCTTCTGGTTCGACACCGCATGCAGGAAATGCAGCACCGCGCGGGAGTAGGACGACATGCTGCCGGAAATATCACAGAGCACCACGAGGTTGGGCCAGCGGATGCGCGGCTCTTTCAGCGAAAGCCGCTGGATCTCCCCACCCTTGCGCATGGCCTGCCGCATGGTCCCGCGCCAATCCGCTCGCCGCCCGTGCAGCGCAGCCTGCGTGCGGCGCGAAGCGATGGGCTGCACCGGCAGCTTGAGCCGGGCAATCATGCGTTTGGCTTCGGCCATCTCGGCGGTGGACATCTGCTCAAAATCCAGCGTGCGCAGCCGTTCCTGCGCCGACATCGTCACCCGCGCATCGATTTCGATCTCTTCGCCGCCCTCGTTTTCAGGCGTCTCGATCTCAGGCTGCATCCCGTCCAGAAGCGCCTCGGCGGCGCGTTTCTCGGCCGAGCGGGCGCTGCGTTCCTCCTGCACGCCGCGAATGGCGGGCAGCATCATCGCCATCATGTGCTCCATGAAGCGCGGATCACGCCAGAACAGGCGGAAGACCTGCGCGAAGGTGGCGCGGTGTTCGGGGCGGGAGACGAAGCATGCGTGCAGCACCCAGTAGAAATCGCGTTTGTCGGTGAAGCCCGCCGCCTCCACCGCGCGGACCGCATCCACCGTGCGCCCGGGGCCGACAGGCAGGCCCGCCTTGCGCAAGGCGCGCGCGAACCAGAGGATGTTTTCCGCCAGCCGCCCCTCCTCGGGGATCTCAAGCGGGATATGCTCGGCCAAGGCTTACGCGGGCTCCAGCGCGGCGCGGGTTTCCTCCAGCAGCCGCTTGGCCTCGGAGCCCTGCAGCTTCTGGATGTCGTCCTGATACTTCAGGATCGCGCCTAGCGTGTCGGCGATCACCTCGGGGCTGAGCGAGATCACGTCCAGCGCAAGAAGGCATTTGGCCCAGTCGATGGTTTCGGCCACGCCGGGCTTCTTGAACAGATCCTCGGTGCGCAGGCGCTGCACGAAGGCGACGATCTCACGGCTTAAGGTCTCGGTGGCCTCCGGCGCACGGGCTTTCAGGATCGCGAGTTCGCGCTCGAAATCCGGGTAATCCACCCAGTGATAGAGGCAGCGGCGCTTGAGCGCGTCGTGCACTTCGCGGGTGCGGTTGGAGGTGAGGATGACGATGGGCGGCTCAGCTGCCGCGATGGTGCCAAGCTCGGGGATCGTGACCTGAAAGTCGGAAAGCGCTTCGAGCAGGAAGGCCTCGAAAGGCTCATCAGTACGGTCCAGTTCATCGATCAGCAGTACAGGCGCGCCACCCTCCTGCGGGCGCATGGCCTGCAGCAGCGGGCGTTCGATCAGATAGTCGGAAGAAAACAGCTCGGCCTGCAGCGCGTTGCGCTCGGCCCCACCGGAGGCCTCCGCCGTGCGGATCGCCACCATCTGGGCCGGGAAGTTCCACTCGTAAACCGCGCTCGCCGCATCCAGCCCCTCGTAGCATTGCAGCCGGATCAGCTTGCGCCCCAGCGCGGCCGAAAGCGCCTTGGCGATCTCCGTCTTGCCCACGCCCGCCTCGCCTTCCAGAAACAGGGGCCGCCCCAGCTTGAGTGCAAGGAAGGCCACCGTGGCCAGATCCCGCCCGCAGACGTACTCCTGACTGCCAAGCGCGGCCTGAACCGCGTCGATGGATGAAATATCTGCCGCCATGACTGCCTCCTCACCGCTCATAGCTGCACTTCGCCCCGCCCACGTCAAGCGTGCAGGCCGCCATTGCGTGCCGGCACACCAGCCGCTACCCCTATGGAAAGCCAACAGGAACCGGATCATTCCCCACCGTGCGCATCCTGATCATCACCACCGTCCGCGACGAAGGCCCCTTCCTGCTGGACTGGATCGCCCATCACCGCGCTGCCGGGGTCACGGATTTCCTGATCTACAGCAACGATTGCTCCGATGGCACCGAAGCGCTGCTCGACAGCCTCGCGCCTGCGGGCGTGGTGCATGTGCCGCAAGAGGTGACGGGCAAGAAAACGCCCCAGTGGCAGGCGCTGAAAGCGGCCTGGGATCACCCGCTGCGGGAGGCCGCCGACTGGATCCTCGTGTCCGACTGCGACGAATACGTGAGTCTTGCCGAGCCGCTCAACGGCCTGCCCGATCTGACCCGCGCCTGCCCGGACAGCACCGACGCCATCGCCCTTCCGTGGCGCTTTTTCGGCAACAACGGCGTGCGCGCGTTTGAGGACCGCCCGGTCACCGAGCAATTCCAGCGCGCCGCGCCGGAGTCCTGCCCCTTTCCGCTCAACGCCACCTATTTCAAAACCCTGCTGCGCAACGCGCCCAAGGTGCAGAAGCTCGGCGTGCACCGCCCGAAATTCCGCAAATCCAAACAGCACGCCGCGGCGAATTGGTGCGACGGCGGAGCAAAGCCCCTGCCCGCGCTCTATGCCAAGGCGGAATCCCGCATTTCGCTGCATCCGCTCACCGGGACGGGCGCTCTGGCGCGGCTCAACCACTACTCCCTGCGCTCGGCGGAAAGCTTCCTGGTGAAACGCGCGCGGGGCCTGCCCAACCACACCGACCGCGACATCGACCTCGCCTATTGGGTGGAGCGCAATTTCAACACCGAGGAAGATACGCGCATCCAGCGCATGGCCCCGGCAACGCGCACGGCGCGGGGCGAACTGGCCGCCCTGCCCGGTGTCGAGGCCGCGCACGCCGCTTGCGTGGCGGCCCATCGCGCCAAGATCGCCACGCACCTGCAGACGCAGGACGTGATCTATTTCTTCTCCCGTCTGCTGCTCGCGCCCGACACGCCCGTGCTGCCGCGCGCAGATGCCGAATCGATCTACAACCTGCACCGCGCCGCCCTGGCCCGCGCCGCACAGGGCGAGGCCAGCGCATAGGCTTTGGGCAGCTGCCGGTCTGCCAAAAGGTTAATTGCCCCCGAGGCCTGTGATTTTCGCCCCCTACGCCGCCGGTTGTTTCCCGAGGCGAAACACCGACATGAGAACGGGCGCACGCCATCCCATTTTCGCCCCAATACGTGGTAAGGATAGGGATGTGCAATTTAGTGACTGTTGGGATTTTACGAGTTTAGGGCGTTGAACCTATGGACGATGAAACTGTGAGTATGAGCGAAAACCTTTCGCTCGCCGATCGGGATGCGTGGCTCGAACGCATCGACGATATCGGCGAGGAGCGCGGCTATTTTCAGCCGCTTGGGCCGAAGCATTCGGCCATTTTTACCGATGAATCCCCCACCTTGCTGGTGACGTTCGAAACCATCGAGTCGATCGCGAAAACATCGCCGGACGCGCAGCCCTTGGGCTTCCACCTCGTGGAAGGCACCGACTGGTCGCAGCTCTGCATCCTCGCCCATGAGGAAACATGGTTCCGGGATCGCTATGTCTACGGCTATTTTGATCGGCTGGTGGACGATGGCTTCTTCGAGGATTTCGACCGCGTGATCTTTTATGGCGCCGGGGCCTGCGGCTATGCGGCGGCGGCCTTCTCGGTGGCAGCGCCGGGGGCCACGGTGATCAGCCTGCAGCCGCAGGCGACGCTGGATCCGCAGGTCACCGCCTGGGACACGCGCTTCAAGGCGCAGCGCCGGCTCTCCTTCACCGATCGCTACGGCTACGCGCCGGATATGGTGGAAGGGGCTGGGAAGGTCTTCGTGATGCATGATCCGGCGCAGCCCTTCGATGCGATGCATGCGGCGCTGTTCACACGGCCCCATGTGCAGCAGATCCGTTGCCGCCACATGGGCCCCGACGTGCAGGAGAGCCTGCAGGCGATGGAGATCCTCACCCCGATGATCCGCGCCGCCGCGAAAGGCGATTTCAGCGCCGACAGCATCCACCGCCTGCTGCGCGCCCGCCGCGCCCATGGGCCTTACCTCGAAAAGCTCACCGAGGCCGCACGCCGGGGCGACAAGCCCCTGATGACGGCCTATGCGGCGGAAGCCATGAAGGAGGCCACCGGCAGCGTGGACGCGGTGCGCAAGCACTACCGCTGGGCGCGCAACGTGCTGGCCGCCTCTGGCCGCTCGCTGGAGCAGCCCGAAGAGGCTTGAACGGGCTTCAGAAGAGCATTTGCTTGGAACGATTTGGAACGGTAGCGCCGTCCCGAGGGGTGGCGCAATCGCGCCGCCCCGTTTTGCCGGAGGCAAACCTGCGGTTTGACGAGGCGGGACGGCGCGGCCCAACAGTACCTGTTGGGCAAAAGGCAGAGTCGAGGTAGGGCCTCTAGTAACAGCGCCTAAAGCCCGCCCTGTTCCTTCAGGAAATCCACCACCTGTGAAACGCCCTTGCCGCTCTTCAGCGCCCCCATCACGAAGGGGCGTGGCCCGCGCGCGGTGCGGGCGTCGCTTTCCAGCTGCGCCACGTCCACGCCCACATAGGGCGCGAGATCGGTCTTGTTGATGATCAACAGATCGGAGCGCGCCAGCCCCGGCCCTTTCTTGCGCGGGATGTCCTGCCCGGCGGCGGTGTCGATCACGTAGAGCGTCAGATCGGCCAGCTCGGGGCTGAAGGTTGCGGCCAGATTGTCGCCGCCGCTCTCGATCAGCACCACATCCAGATCGGGAAATTCCGCGCTCAGTTCGGCCACGGCGGCGAGGTTGATCGAGGCATCCTCGCGGATCGCCGTATGGGGGCAGCCGCCGGTTTCCACGCCCCGGATCCGTTCCAAGGGGAGCGCCTGTGCGCGCATCAGGTATTCGGCGTCCTCGCGGGTGTAGATGTCATTGGTGATCACCGCCACGGAGTACTCCGCGCTCAGCGCCCGGCAGAGCTGCTCGGTGAGGGTGGTCTTTCCCGCGCCCACGGGGCCGCCGATGCCGACGCGGAGAGGTCCGTTCTTGCTGGCCATGTCTGCTGCCTTCTTCTCGTCTTCGGGCGCGCCGTTCAGGATTTGAACAGCCGCACCTCTTGTGTTTCATGTTTCATCGCCGCCATGTCCGCGCCCTGTACTGCGCTACCAAAGCTCAAAGGATCGCGCGTGACGGCCTCAGTCGCGATGCGCGTGATCTCCTCATGGAGCGCCGCCAGCACCTGCTGGCCGGCCGTCTGCCCAAGGGGGATGAAGCGCACGCCCGCGCTGACCAGATTGGCCGTGAAGGCGTGCAGGTAAAGCGCGGCGACCTGCTCGGGCGGCAGGCTCAACTGGCGCGCGGCCACGCCCACGGCTACCGGCAGGGACGCGGGCGCGACGGCACTGGGAAGAAGCGCCGAGACCGTCTGCGCAAAAGCCGTGCCTTGCGCCTCGGCCTCCTCCAGCCGCTCTTTCGAGGCCGCCAGTGCGCGGGCCAGATCGGCCACGTCTTCGCCCACCATGGCGCGCCCGATCAGAGCCGCATCCATCCGCCCGGTGCCAAGGCGCAGAAGCGCCAGCAGCCAGCTCTGCAAGCTCGCCGCATCGCGTACATGGCCTGCCTCGATGGCCTGCTCCAGCCCGTGAGAATAGGCAAAGCCCCCCACCGGAAACGCCGGGGAGAGCCATTGCGTGAGTTTCAGAAGATCCGGGGTCATCGGTGGCGCGGGCTTACCCGTGGGAATGACTGTGGCTGTGATCATGCGCCCCGTCCGGCCCGTGGCTGTGGCCGAAGGTGCGCCCGTGGCCATAGGCCCCGCCTTCCGGGCAAAACGCGCGCGACACCGGTTTCACTTCGGCGCCGAGCGTCTCCAGCATCTTGGCGAGCACGTGATCGTCTTGAATCCACAAGCATTCGCTGCCGATCTCGCAAGGGGTGTGGCGGTTGCCGATGTGCCAGGCCAGCCGCACAAGATCGCCGCGCACTTCCAGCAGTGATTCCGGCGCGGCCTGCACCTCGATCATCCGGCCATCCTCCAGCACGAAAGCATCGCCTGCGTTCAGGCTGGCGGTGGAGGGGAAATCGACAAGGAAGGCGGTGCCGTCATCGGCCTCAAGGCGGCGGCGGCGCAGCAGGCGGCCCTCATAGGTCAGCGCGACCGTGGCAAAGGGAGCGGCTTTGAGCGGCGGGTGGCTGTGGCCCTGGGCAACCGGAAGGCTCATGGCCGTGCCGCCCCCGCGCGTGCGCCTGTCTCGAATTTGCCCATGCCGCTGCCCCTTCTTGCCGTGCCAAGCGCTGCCTAATTGAGCCAGCGCCTTAAATTCGGGCGCAGTCTAGGCAGCATTTTCGGCCAAGGGCCAGCGTAAAGCGCCCGGAGCCAGCGGCTCGGGGCGCGTTTTCGTGCAGATGCTCAGATAAACATCATATCGCGGAAGACATAGCGGGCGATGTCTTCGCGGCGCAGGCCGAGGGCGGCAAGCTCTTCGTCGGATTTCGCGTTCAGACGCTCCATCTGCTCCACGCGGGAGCGGTTCTCGGCGGCGCGCATCAGGGCAGCGCCCAGACGGCTGAACAGCGCGGAAAGGCCAGCGGCAAAGGAAGCGGTGTCGGAATGTGTTGCGGCGTGTGCCATGTTGGAAACCTCGCAGGATACGTTGTTTCCTCCCCTGCCCCCACTCTGGCACGCTGTTAGCGCCACCACAACGAATAGGTCAGCAAGGCTGCCTTGCACGGCGCGCAAGGCTGTCGCGGCGTCAGCCTAAACCGGGCTCAGTGGCCCAGCACGTAGGCTCGGATGTCGCCGCGCTCCAGGCCCATGCGGCCCAGCGTTTCGTCGGACACGCTGTTGAGCAGGTGGATCCGGCGCTCTGCATCGGCCTCGTCGGCGAAGGCCTCGGCGCGCAGGAAGAAGGCCGAGATGGCATCGGCGATCACGCCGAAAACGGTGGCGGGCGCGGTGCCCACGGAGGCTTGGGTGGTGTTTGCGTAGGCCATGCGGCGCACCTTGCGTACTTTTCAAAACTACGGCGGTTATATTTCCGCCTAAAAATGAGGCAACGGCCAGTTTTGCAAGGCCGCCATGCAGGCCACGCAAGGCTTCACCACCGGCACCCCCTAACCGAACGGATAGATCAGCTTACCAGATGACCCGGAAACCAGATTTGGAGATTTGCCAATCCTGCGCTAGGCTCTTCAAAAATGTGAATATTAACAACCGGGAGCCTGCCATGAATTACCATCGCACAACCGCCCTTGCGGCAATCCTGCTCGCCCTTGCCCCGGCGGTGCAGGCGCAGTTCAAACCCACCAAGGAATCGCTGGAAGGGCTCTATCCCGGCAAAGCCTATTCGCCTTACGCGCAGCGCAGCTTTCCGTCGCAGGTGTTCTGGGGCGACACCCACCTGCACACCGCGCTTTCGCCGGATGCGGGCCTCTTCGGCAACACGCTCGGCCCCGATGAGGCCTGGCGCTTTGCGCGCGGCGAGGAAGTCACCTCCTCCACCGGCCTGCCCGTGCGCCTGAGCCGTCCGCTGGATTGGATGGCGCTCACCGATCACTCCGATTTCATGGGGTTCGCCACCGATCTGCAGGCCGGCGCCCCGGCCATCGTGGAGAACGAACAGGGCAACGGCTGGTACACCGAGTTCCAGAAGGGTGGCGAGGCGGCCGCAAATGCGGCGCTCGATCTGATCACAAACTTCAGCCAGATGACGATCGACGAAGAGCTTGTGACCGCCTATTCGCCCGGCTCCACCGCCTTTGCCAATGTCTGGCAGCAGGTGATCGACGCCGCAGAGCGCTACAATGAGCCCGGCGCCTTCACCGCCTTCATCGCCTATGAGTGGACAAGCGTGCCGCAGGGCAACAACCTGCACCGCAATGTCATCCTGCGCGACAGCGGACGTCGCGCCGAGCAGGTGGTGCCCATGGTCACCCTGCCGCCCGTCGGCTCCACCGATCCGCTGGATCTCTACCAGTGGATGCAGGATTATGAAGACAAGACCGGCGGCAAGGCGCTGGCGCTGGCCCACAACGGCAACCTCTCCAACGGCTGGATGTTCCCCACGGAGGACACCTACGCCGGTGGCAAGGTCGACGAAAACTACGCCATGCTGCGCGCCCGCTGGGAGCCGCTCTACGAAATCACCCAGATCAAGGGCGACGGTGAGACCCACCCGGTGCTGAGCCCGGACGATGAATTCGCCGACTACGAGACATGGGACGCCGGCAACCTCGATCTGTCAGCCGCAAAAACCGAAGAGATGCTACCCCGCGAATATGCCCGCGAGGCGTTGAAAGTGGGCTTCAAGCTGCAGGAAAAGCTGGGCATCAACCCTTACCGCTTCGGCTTCTCCGGCGCGACGGACAGCCATACCTCGCTCACCACCGCCGACAGCGACAACTTCTGGAGCAAATCGGCCTCCGTTGAGCCCAGCAAGACGCGGATCGAACACCCATTCTCCAAGACCGATCAGGGCGAGTTTCCCGGCTGGTCGCTGGTGGCATCGGGATATACCGGTGTCTGGGCCACGGAGAACACACGTGAGGCGATCTGGGACGCGATGTGGCGGCGAGAGGTTTACGCCACCACGGGCCCGCGCATCACGGTGCGCTTCTTCGGCGGCTGGGAGTTTACCGACAACGATCTGCGCTCCCGCGCGCCGGCCTTCGCGGGCTATGAGAAGGGCGTGCCGATGGGGGCCGATCTGCGCAGCGCGACCTCGGACGCGCCGAGCTTCATGGTCTACGCCCTGCGCGATCCCATCGGGGCGAACCTTGATCGCATCCAGATCGTGAAAGGCTGGATGGACAGCGAAGGCGAGTTGCATGAGAAGGTGTACGACGTGGCGTGGTCCGGCGACCGCGCGCCGGATACCGATGGCAAGCTGCCCGCCGTGGGCAATACCGTAGATGAAGAGGCCGCCAATTACACCAACACCATCGGCGCTTCGGAGCTGGCAACAGTCTGGACGGACCCGGAGTTCGATGCCAGCCAGCACGCCTTCTATTACGCGCGGATCCTCGAAATCCCGACCCCGCGCTGGGTGCTTTATGACAAGGTGCGCCTTGGCGCGGAGATCCCGGAAGAGGCGGTGACCATCGGTCAGGAACGCGCCTATACCTCGCCAATCTGGTACGCGCCGGAAGGGTAAGAAGATAAAAAGCCAAAACGAAGTTTTGGCAGCGCCCGCCCCGCCCCATGGGCGGGCGCTTCGCTTCCCGCCCCGGTGCGGGCGCAACGCCAGTTCTAAGGTTGCACGTGCCTCGCGGGCGCAAATCAGAACATGAAATACCGCTGCGCCATTGGCAGTTCGCTCGCCGGTTCACAGACCAGCAGTTCCCCGTTGGCGCGCACTTCGTAGGTTTCCGGATTCACCTCGATCTCCGGCGTGGCGCTGTTCATCACCATATCCGCCTTGCCGATGTTGCGCGTGTTCTCCACCGCCAATGTCTGCTTGGCGAGCCCGTAGGCCCCACGCACCCCTTCTGCCACAGCCGCCGCCGAGGTGAAGATCACCGCCGACTGCTCCACCGAGCGCCCGAACGCGCCCCACATGGGCCGCGAGTAAACCGGCTGCGGCGTGGGGATCGAGGCGTTGGGATCGCCCATCTGGGCGCAAGCAATCGTGCCGCCCAGCAGCACCATCTCGGGTTTCACGCCGAAGAAGGCCGGGTTCCACATCACCAGATCCGCGCGTTTCCCCACTTCGATGGAGCCGATATGGCGGCTGATCCCGTGGGCAATCGCCGGGTTGATCGTGTATTTCGCCACGTAGCGCTTCACGCGGACGTTGTCGTTATTGCCGCTCTCCTCCGAAAGCCGGCCCCGCTGCACCTTCATCTTATGCGCCGTCTGCCAGGTGCGGATGATCACCTCGCCGACCCGGCCCATGGCCTGGCTGTCGGATGCGATGATCGAAAACGCGCCCATGTCGTGCAGGATGTCTTCCGCGGCGATGGTCTCGCGCCGGATACGGCTCTCGGCGAAAGCAACATCCTCGGGGATCGCCTTGTCGAGGTGATGGCAAACCATGAGCATGTCCAGATGCTCTTCAATGGTGTTCACCGTATAGGGGCGCGTCGGGTTGGTGGACGACGGCAACACGTGGTTTTCGCCCACCACCTTGATGATGTCGGGCGCATGGCCGCCCCCTGCCCCTTCGGTGTGGAAGGCGTGGATGGTGCGCCCCTTCATGGCGGCCACGGTGTTCTCCACGAAGCCGCTTTCGTTGAGCGTGTCGGTGTGGATCATCACCTGCACATCCATCGCATCGGCCACCGACAGGCAGCAATCGATCGCGCCCGGCGTGGTGCCCCAATCCTCGTGCAGCTTCAACGCACAGGCCCCGGCCTTGATCTGCTCTTCCAGCGCCGCGGGCAGGCTCGCGTTGCCCTTGCCCGCGAAGGCGAGGTTCATCGGGAAGGCATCCGCCGCCTGCATCATCCGCATCGTGTGCCACGGGCCGGGCGTGCAGGTGGTGGCCAGCGTGCCATGGGCCGGGCCGGTGCCGCCGCCCAGCATCGTGGTGAGGCCCGAATGCAGCGCGTCCTCGATCTGCTGCGGGCAGATGTAATGGATATGGCTGTCAAACCCGCCCGCTGTCAGGATCCGCCCTTCGCCCGCAATGGCCTCGGTGCCGGGGCCGACGATGATGTCCACGCCGGGCTGCGTATCCGGGTTGCCCGCTTTGCCGATGGCGGCGATGCGGCCATCCTTCAGGCCCACATCGGCCTTGTAGATGCCGGTTGTGTCAAGGATCAGCGCGTTGGTGATGACGGTGTCCACCACGCCTTCCGCGCGTGTCGTCTGCGCCTGACCCATGCCGTCGCGGATCACCTTGCCGCCGCCGAATTTCACCTCTTCGCCATAGGTGGTCAGATCGCGCTCCACCTCGATGATCAGATCGGTATCCGCAAGGCGCAGGCGGTCGCCGGTGGTGGGGCCATACATGTCGGCATAGGCGTCGCGGGAAATTCTGGTGGGCATGGTTAGACCTGTGTTCTTGCATGACACCGCCCGGAGCGAGCCGGGCGGCGGGGTATTTTAGAGCCAGAAAGCGCGCCGGGCCAAAGGCGCGCCGTTCCGGGTGCGGCTGGTTCAGCCTTTCGGGGCCGGCTTCGCCGGGGCTTTGGCGGCCTTCGCTGGGGTCTTGCGTTTGCGCGCCCTCACGGGGGCCGGTTTGGCCGCCGGTTTCGCCTCGGCTTTGGGCGCGGGCGCGGCAGGTGCCGGAGCGGCAGGAGCGGCAGGCTTTGCCTCAACAGGCGTTGCGACCTGAGCAGGCGCGGCCGGTTTGGCCTCTGCCTTGGGCTTGGCGCGGCGCTTGGGCGTCGGCTTCAGTTCGGCTTCCGGAAAGGGCGCAACCTTGGGCGATTGCGCAGGGGCTTCGGCCTTAGGCGACGCGACCTGTGCCGCCGGGGCCTTGGCGACAACCGGAGCCGCTGCAACCACCGGCTTCGGCGCTTTCACCGCCGCTTTCGCAGGAGCCTTAACGGGCGCAGGTTTGGCCCGTGCGGGCTTGCGCGAGAGGCTCTTGGCAAGGCTTTCGCCCTGTCCGAACGAGGGCGACCAAAGCCCCGTCACCTGCATCATCTGCCGCGCGATCTCGATCTGGGCTTCGGTGGCAATGCACCACAGATCCACGCTGTTCTTCCAGAACTCGACCGGGGTCATCATTCGGGACATTTTGCTCTCCTCTTCAAAAACCGGGACCGCGCCGCTTTAAAGCGCGCCCATAACCTTCTGATTAAAGCCGTAAACTTTGCGCGCACCGCCGAAGGGCACCAACTGCACCTCACGCGTCTGGCCGGGCTCAAACCGCACCGCGGTGCCGGCGGCAATATCAAGCCGCATCCCGCGCGCCGCGTCGCGATCAAACGACAGCCCGCTGTTTGTCTCGGCAAAATGGTAGTGGCTGCCCACCTGCACCGGGCGGTCGCCGGTGTTTGCGACCGTCAGCGTGATCGCCTCAGCCCCTTCGTTCAGGAGGATATCGCCCTGCGCGGTGAAGACTTCTCCGGGGATCATCGGCGCGGCTCCCGTTTGGTTTCAACGGGGATCGGGTGCAGCGCGGGCAGCGGCGCGAAGAAGGCGTGGACCGTGGCGAAAAGTTTGAACATGCGGGGCCTCCTAGCGGATCGGATGGTGAACGGTGACAAGCTTGGTGCCGTCGGGAAAGGTCGCCTCGACCTGTACGTCGTGGATCATCTCGGCGATCCCGTCCATGCATTGCTCCGCGCGCACCACCTCGGCCCCGGCCTCCATGAGATCGGCCACCGAGCGGCCATCCCGCGCGCCTTCCACCACGTAGTCGGTGATCAGCGCGATGGCCTCGGGGTGGTTCAGCTTCACGCCGCGCGCGAGCCGCCCGCGCGCCACCATGGCCGCAAGGCTCACCAGAAGCTTGTCTTTCTCTCTCGGCGTCAGGTTCATTTCCGTTCCTTCACATTTGCCAGACCCGCGGCAACGCCCTGCCCCGGATCCGATTGAGCACATCCGCCAGCGCCCGGCGCAAGGGCCAGGCGTCGCTGGCGAGAAAGCGCAGCACGCATTTGCCCTCCCAGGCGGAGGCCGCAATCGCAACTTCCGCACTTTCGGGCAAGGGGCCGATCCGGCCCAGCATATCCTCGGCACCTTCGCCGACATAGATCAGAGAGGCCAGTACCACCGCGCCGCCAAACACTGCCGGGTGGTTGCGCATCCCCAGGGCTGCGGCATCGATCTGGACGGGCTCCACCAGCACCGGGCGGCCCTCACGGCGGATGTGGCGCAGATCGAAGAAGCTCAAATCCTCGATCACCTCGCCCATGGCCGTACGGCCCAGCACCACGGTTTCCAGCATCAAAAAGCGCGCGTCCGCGGCCAGATCCACCGTGGTGCGGCGGGTCATGGCGGAGCGGTCAAACAGGATGGTTTCCTGCGGCAGCCACTCCAGCGTGCCGCCTGCGCCGACGGAAAGCTCCACCGTCACCTCGCCCACGTCGGCGCTGCTCTGGTAGGCGCGTTCGGCGGTCTGCGTGGTGGCAATCACCTGCGCGCCCGCGCCAACTTCCAGCCGGTAGCCGATCCGATCGCCGCCGGTGACGCCGCCGGACGTGTTCAGGAACACCACCTCGGGCACGGGCGCATGGACCTTGGGCAGAAACGCCTTGGCCGAGCCGGACTGATGCAGGCGGCACAGCGCATTGCGCCCGCCCTTGGCGGCAATCGCCACCTCCGCACGGCCCGCCGCGCGCTGCATTCGGATCTGGCTGCTATCGAGCATGGCTTTCGCCTCATCTCCCCGGTTCGCCTGCAAGCTAGGCTTGCCGAGGCACAGGAAACAAGGCCAATGTGACACTGCCGCGACGCAGCATGCGGAAAATCTGCGCCATTGCGGAAATATTGGGCAACGCGGCGCATCTGCGCGAAGCCAATGATAAGCGCCGTGCCGCCGCCCTCTGCGCGAAACGGCTGGAAACAGGCGGCGATTTTGTGTAGCGCAGGCGCCATGACCAGCACGCTCACGATCCGCCGCCCCGACGACTGGCACCTGCACCTGCGCGATGGCGCAATGCTCAAGGCCGTCCTGCCCGAAACCGCCCGCCACTTCGGCCGGGGCATCATCATGCCCAACCTCGTGCCGCCGGTTGTCACCGGGGCGGATGCGGAAGCCTACAAGGCGCGCATTCTGGCCGCCCTGCCTGCGGGCATGGATTTCACCCCACTGATGATGCTCTACCTGACGGAAGAGACCGACGCCGCCGATGTGGCCGCCGCCCATGCCAGCGGGCTGGTGACGGGCGTGAAACTCTACCCGGCAGGCGCCACCACAAACTCTGCCTCCGGCGTGCGCGATTTCGACAAGGTGCGCGGCGTGCTGGAAAAAATGGCCGAGATCGGCATGCCGCTCTGTGTGCACGGCGAAGTGACCGATGCCGAGATCGACATTTTCGACCGCGAGGCCGTCTTCATCGAGCGCGTGCTCGATCCGATCCGCCGCGCCACCCCGGGCCTGCGTGTGGTGATGGAGCATATCACCACGCGGGATGGTGTGGAGTATGCCCGCAGCCAGGGCGATGATCTGGGCGCAACGATCACCACGCACCACCTGATGATCAACCGCAACCACATCCTCGTGGGCGGGATCAAACCGCATTACTACTGCCTGCCCGTGGCCAAACGCGAAGAACACCGCCTCGCCCTGCGCGAGGCCGCAACCTCCGGCGAGGCGCGCTTCTTCCTCGGCACCGACAGCGCGCCGCACACCGATCCCAACAAGGAAAGCGCCTGCGGCTGCGCCGGGGTGTTCTCCGCCACCAACACGATGAGTTGCCTCGCCCATGTTTTCGAGGAAGAAGGCGCGCTGGAGAGGCTCGAAGCCTTCGCTTCCCTCAACGGCCCCGCCTTCTATGGGCTGCCCGCCAATGAAGCCGAGATCACGCTCACCAAGGGCGATCCCGTCGCCTTTCCCGAAAAACTCGCCACCGGCGAAGGCCCCGTCACCCTGTTTAACCCGGGCCATCCGCTGCACTGGCATGTCACCGCCTGACCTCTTCTGACCGGAGCTGCCCCATGATCCCGACCTCCTTCCCCGCCAAAGAAGACATCGCGCGCCTGACAGCGGGCATGCTGCTCGACATCAAGGCCGTGCATTTCAATGCCCGCGAGCCCTTCACGCTGGCCAGCGGCAAGCCCTCGCCCACCTATATCGACTGCCGCACGCCGATCTCGCACCCGCGCGTGCGCGCCGCGATGATGGATTTCATGGCCTGCACCGTGATGCGCGAGGCTGGTTTTGAGGCCTTTGACAACGTGGCCGGTGGTGAAACCGCGGGCATCCCCTTTGCTGCTCTCGTGGCCGAGCGCCTGGGCCTGCCGATGACCTATGTGCGCAAGAAGCCCAAGGGCTACGGCCGCAATGCCCGCATCGAGGGCGTGATGACCGAAGGCCAGCGCGTGCTGCTGGTGGAAGATCTCACCACCGATGGCGGCTCCAAGCTCTCCTTCGTGGATGCGATCCGCGAAACCGGCGCGACCTGCGGACACACGGCGGTGATCTTCTACTACGACATCTTCAAGGAAACCGAGAAGACGCTCGGCGATCACGGGGTGCAACTGCACTACCTCTGCACCTGGTGGGACGTTCTGGCAGAAGCCCGCGCGCGCGGCAGCTTTGACGCCGAGACGCTCGCCGAGGTCGAGGCCTTCCTGAACGCCCCGCGCGCCTGGCAGGACGCCCGCAGCTGAGGCGACGATTCGCGCTCGCCTAAACGGCCGCGCGCCCGCCGCAGCCCCCGCCAGCCCGTCAAACCGGCGCAGGCGGGGCGCGGCCTGTAAAAGTTTTTCGACATTTCGGTCAGCAAGGCTGCCCCGAAATACAGGTGAGCCCGGGGGCGCGTTCCGCCAGATTTTGTGGTAGGCTCGGCATCCACAGGCTATCCACACAGATATCCAGATTGAAACCTGCCCCGGGCTGCGCCACAAAGCCCTCCAACGGGCAAGTGGGGAGCAGAATGAACGAAATATCCACGTTCCAACCGGGGCAAGCAGGCGAGGGTCCGGAAGAGACCCTGCCCCATAACATCGAGGCCGAGCAGCAACTTCTGGGCGCGATCCTGACGAACAACGACATCTACGACAGGGTCGCCTCCATCATCAAACCGCACCATTTCTACGAGCCGGTGCACGCCCGCATCTACGAGATCGCGGCCGCCCGGATCGCCAAGAACAACCTCGCCTCGCCGGTGACGCTCAAGGCGTTCATGGAGGATGACGAGGGCCTGAAGGAGCTTGGCGGCCCGGCCTATCTGGTCCGGCTCGCGGGTGCGGCCATCTCCTCTTTCGCGGCGCGCGACTATGCGCAGATGATCTACGATCTGGCGATACGCCGGAAGTTGATGGACATCGGCAAGGACATCGCCGATCGCGCCAAGCGGGTGGATGTGGCCAGCGAGCCCAAGGAGCAGATCGTGGAGGCCGAACAGGCGCTCTACGCGCTGGCCGAACAGGGCCAGAGCGAAAGCGGCTTTCAAAGCTTTCTCTCGGCGCTGAAAACCGCCGTGGATGTGGCCAACGAAGCCTACCAGCGCGACGGCGGGCTGTCCGGCGTTTCCACCGGGCTCGTGGACATGGACGGCAAGCTCGGCGGGCTGCACCGCTCCGACCTTCTGATCCTCGCAGGGCGCCCCTCGATGGGGAAAACCTCGCTCGCCACCAACATCGCCTTCAACATCGCGCGCACCTACAAGAAGGGCACGCGGCCCGACGGCACCCAAGGGGCCGTGCAGGGCGGTGTGGTGGGCTTCTACTCGCTCGAGATGAGCGCCGAGCAGCTTGCCTCCCGGATCCTCGCCGATGCCGCCAGTGTGGACAGCCACCGGCTGCGCTCCGGCGACATGACGGAAGAAGAGTTCCGCCGCCTCGTGGAGGCCGCCAAGGAGCTTGAGGCCTGCCCGCTCTACATCGACGACACGCCCGCGCTCCCGATTTCCCAGCTGGCCGCCCGTGCCCGCCGCCTGAAGCGCACCAGCGGGCTTGATGCGCTCTTCGTGGACTACCTCCAGCTCGTGCGCCCCGCCACCGCCAAAGACAGCCGGGTGAACGAAGTATCAGAAATCACCCAAGGCCTGAAAGCCATCGCCAAGGAACTCGACATCCCGGTGATCGCGCTGTCGCAGCTCTCGCGCTCGGTGGAGAGCCGCGAAGACAAACGCCCGCAGCTCTCGGATCTGCGCGAATCCGGCTCGATCGAGCAGGATGCGGACGTCGTGATGTTCGTCTACCGCGGCGAGTACTACAAGGAACGGGAAAAGCCCGGCGAGGACAATCTCGAAGCCATGGCGAAATGGCAGGAAGAGATGGAGAACCTGCACGGCAAGGCCGAGGTCATCATCGGCAAGCAGCGCCACGGGCCCATCGGCTCGGTCGGGCTGTCGTTCGAGGGCCGCTTCACCCGCTTCGGCAACCTCGTGCAGCCCTGGCAATCTGGCAGCATCGAAGAATACTGAGGCCCCGCCTCCCCCAATGAGAAAAGGCCCGCCGCTTCCCCGCGCCGGGCCTTTTACTTTGTTCCACAAATATCCCCGCCGGAGGCCTCGCCTGCCGCGCCAGCGGGAGGCGACACATCACTCCCCGTGCGGCTTCTTGCCGAGGTGTTTTCTCAGCCGCGAGGGTGTCGATTTCTTGCGGTTCTTATAGGGGTTCGCATCCGCCTGAGAGCGCATGTAGAGCCGGATCGGCGTGCCGGGCATGTCGAAACTGTCGCGCAAGCCGTTAACAAGGTAGCGCGTATAGCTGTCCGACATCTTCTCCGGGTTCGAACACATCACCACGAAGCCCGGCGGGCGGGTCTTGGCCTGCGTCATGTAGCGCAGCTTGATGCGGCGGCCCGAGGGGGCGGGCGGCGGGTGTGCCTCGACCATTTCGCCGAGCCAGCGGTTCAGCCGCGCGGTCGAGACGCGCCGGTTCCAGACCTCATGGGCGCGCAGGATGGCGGCGTGCAGGCGGTCGAGCCCTTTGCCGGTCTTGGCCGAGACCGTCACCAGCGGCGCACCGCGCAGCTGCGGCAGGAGCTTTTCGAAACTGGCCTTCAGCTCGCGCAGCTTTTCCTGCTTCTCAGGCTCCGCATCCCATTTGTTGGCGGCGATCACCACGGCGCGGCCCTCTCGCTCCGCCAGATCGGCGATGCGCAGATCCTGCTGCTCAAACGGGATTTCCACGTCCAGCAGCACCACCACGACCTCGGCGAATTTCACCGCGCGCAGCCCATCGGACACCGAAAGCTTCTCAAGCTTCTCCTGCACCTTGGCCTTCTTGCGCATGCCGGCGGTGTCAAAGATCCGCATCGGCGTGCCGTTCCACTCGGTCCGCAGCGAGATCGAATCCCGCGTGATCCCGGCTTCCGGCCCCGTGAGCAGGCGCTCCTCGCCGACGATGCGGTTGATCAGCGTGGATTTCCCGGCATTGGGCCGGCCCACCACGGCCACCTGCAGCGGCTTTTGCGGGGTGATCTGGGCGTCGAAATCCAGATCCTCACCGTCCTCGCCCGCGCCTTCGGGGATCGTCACATCCGTCTCGGGCGTGTACTCGGCCTCGCGCTCGGCAAACTCATCGGCGATTGGCATCAGGGCGGCGAGCAGATCGCCCATCCCTTCGCCATGCTCCGCCGAAAGCCGCAGCGGCTCGCCGAGCCCCAGCGCATAGGCTTCGATCACGCCGGAATCCGCGGCTTTACCCTCACCCTTATTGGCCGCGAGCAGCACATGGGCGTTCTTCTTGCGCAGGATGTCGGCAAACACCTCATCGGTGGGCAGCACACCGGCGCGGGCGTCGATCATGAAGAGGCAGACATCGGCCATCTCCACCGCGCGCTCGGTCAGGCGGCGCATGCGGCCCTGCAGGCTGTCGTCGGTGGCCTCTTCCAGCCCTGCCGTATCGATCACGGTGAAGCGCAGATCGCCCAGCCGGGCCTCGCCTTCGCGCAGGTCACGGGTGACACCGGGCTGATCGTCCACCAGCGCCAGCCGTTTGCCGACCAGCCGGTTGAACAGCGTGGATTTGCCGACATTTGGGCGGCCGACGATGGCCAGCGTGAAACTCATGAGACGACTCCCGGAAAGATCAAGCCGCCCCTCTACAGCAAAGCCCGCTTAACGGAAAGCGTGAAGTTGCCCCTTGGAGGAGACGACATAAAGCGTGCCCCCGGCCACCGCGGGGTTCGAGGTGGCCCCGCCGGGGATCTCGACCGTGGACAGAAGCTGCCCGCTTTCCGGGCTGAAAGACCGGATCACCCCGTCAGAAGAGGCCACGATCAGTCGGCCACCCGCAAGGATGGGGCCGAAATGGGCATAGACGGCCCGGCGCTTGGCGGCGAGTTCGTTCTGGAAATAGGGAAGCTCCACGCCCCAGATCCGCTCCCCGGTGCTGGCATCGAGCCGCACCAGTTCGGCCTGATCGCTGACAAGGAAGACAGAGCCCCCCACCGGCCAGACCGGGCTCAGGCTGCCTTCGCGCGCTGTCCAGATCCGCTCGCCCGTTGCCGCGTCCAGCGCCACGAGGCGGCCGGACTGGCTGCCGACGTAGATGCGGCTGCCATCGAGCACCGGATCGCTGGTGATGTCCTGCGTGAGCGCAAACACCTGCCCGGCGCGCTGGCCAGACACCGAAGCCGACCACAGGCGTACGCCGCCTTTCGGGAAGGTTGCGAGGATCTCGATTCCGCCAAGCGGGAAAACGGCCACATCGTTGTTCACCGCAGGGGCCGCGCCGCCCGCGATGCCCGCGCCGCTGGGCGCGCCCTGGATTTCCCAGAGGATCTTGCCCTTGGCCAGATCCAGCGCCCAGCCACGGGAATCCCGCGTGGCGGCATAGACGATATTGTTGTGAATGGTCGGAGGCCCGGCAAGCTGGGTCTCCATCCGCTGCTCCCAGATCCGCCCGCCGGTGGCGGCATCCAGCGCCACGAGGCGGCCAAAGCCGGTGGAGGCCACGAGGATGTTATTGCTGATCGCCAGCCCGCCGCCCGAGACTTCACCCGCGCCATCGTTGCCGGTGGTCAGGTCGGTGGCCCAAAGCTGCGCGCCGCCGGAGCCGTGCGCCGAGACGCGGCTTTCGGAATCCATCGTGAAGATGCGGTTGTTGGAGACAACCGGATCCGCCGTGATGCGGTTGCGGCGGCTGTCGCCTTTGCCGATCGACACCGAGAAGACCGGCGTCAGCTGGCTGCGCAGGGCGACATGGGGCATCTTGTGGCTCGGGTTGCCGCCGCGATGGGTCCAGCTGGCGTTCTGGGTGACACCGGGCAGCGAGATCGCCGCCGCGCGGTTTTCAGCCTGGGCCGCGGCAAGCGCGGGATCTTCGGCGCGCAGATCAATCCGTTCGCCGGGCAGGATCACTTCGGGTTCGGCACAGGCCGCCAGAAGCGCGGTGATGCCGAAAGCGCAGATCAGGTGACGTTTCATTCTTGCGCGCCCCTCCCGGGTCAGTCGTCGTGTTGCATGCCGGAGGGCCAGCGTTTCGCGCGGCCGGGCCGGATGAGTGTCGTCAGGTGGCCTGAAGCTCGCCCCCCAGCGCCACAATCAACTGCGAGGCGCGGCGGCGCAAGCCTGCACTGGTGTCATTGTCTTCCAGAATGGCGGTGAGCCGGGCGATGGCCGCATCCGTCTCGCCGGTTTCGGCTTCGATCAGGGCGATCTGCTCTTCAGCCAGCAGGCGGAAAGGCGCGCCGGGCGTGGTGAGGGCTTCAAAACCCGCGCGGCGCTCTTCGGGAGAAAGGTCAGTTGCGCTCATCAGCGCCTTGAACTGGGCCAGCTGCTGGTAGATCAGCCCCGCCGTGCCGCCGGTGGCGACGCCTTCCAGAAGGGCAGCGGCCTCACCCGCCTGCTCGGCGCGTTGGTGGGCGGCAGCGGCCTGCAGCGTGGTGACGGCCTTGGCGTCGCCTTCCGCTTCGATGGCGGCGAAAGCGGCGGCCCGCTCTGCCGGATCCTCGGAGGATTGCGCGGCAGCGATCATCGCATCGCCAAGCGCCTCGGCCCGGGCGCGCTCCTGCGCCTTGAGAAACTCGTTGGTGGCCGCGCCCACAACGATCATCACCGCCAGAAGGATCGCGATCCAGCCGTAGCGGCGCATCATGCGCAGCAGGTTGTCACGGCGGACCTCTTCGGTCACCTCGTCGATGAAATTGTCAACGTTGCTCAACTCGGGCCTCCACGTCTTTTGCACCGGCTTTGCGGTGGTGTTGGCGTGTCTTAGCGCGAAGCCTGCGGGCTGCCAAGGCCTGCAAGCCATCCCGAGCGCGGAAAGCCTGCGCGGTGGGATGCGCAAAAACCTTGCCTTTCAAGCAACACCGCATAGAATTGAACCGGGCAGTTCAGAAAATTCGCACCGGGTGGTTTACTTCCGATCCCCCCGCACCTACCTGACCTCAGATACAGCGCGCGAGATTTTGAGGGGCGCGAAAGAGGACAAGATGAAACCGGTTTCGATTTTGATGGCCCTGGCTGTGATGGGCGTTCTTTATATGGCAATTCTTGAGCGCGACCGGCTTGTGGCCTTCGCCTCCGGCGGCGATGCGCCCGTGGCGGAAGCCACAGAAGAAACTGCGGCGCAAGCCACTGAGGAAACTGTGGCGGAAGCCGCGCAGCCCGAGGCCCCGGCCACCATTGCCGCGCAAAACGCGCCTTCCGGTTCTGACGGGGACGCGCAAGAGGCCCGCAAGCCGATTTCCGTCGTGGCCATTTCCTCCACCGCCGAAACCGTGGACAACGCCGTTCTGATGCGCGGGCAGACCGAGGCCCTGCGCCAGGTGGAAGTGCGCGCCGAGACCGGCGGCCAGGTGATCAGCGAGCCCCTGCGCAAGGGTGCCTTCGTGGAAGCGGGCCAACTGCTCTGCGAGATCGACATCGGCACCCGCGAAGCCAGCCTCGCCGAGGCCGAAGCCCGCGTGCTGGAAGCCCAGATCAACAACACCGCCGCCTCCAAACTGGCCGAAAGCGGCTATGCCGCCGAAACCCGCGCCGCCTCTGCCCGCGCCACGCTGCAATCCGCCGAAGCCGCGCTGAAAGCGGCCAAGAAGGAAATCGAGCGCCTGCGTGTCACCGCGCCGTTTGAGGGCCTGCTGGAAACCGATGCCGCCGAAATCGGCAGCCTGCTGCAGGCCGGTGGCCTCTGCGCCACGGTGATTCAGCTCGATCCGATCAAGCTCGTCGGCTTCGTGCCGGAAACGCAGGTGGACAAGGTGGAAGTCGGCGCGATGGCCGGGGCCCGCCTTGCGAGCGGCCTTGAGATCGGCGGTCAGGTCACCTTCCTGTCGCGCTCGGCCGATCCCACCACTCGCACCTTCCGTGTCGAAGTCACCGTGCCCAACCCCGATCTGCGCATCCGCGACGGGCAAACGGCCGAGATCATCGTCTCTGCCGATGGGGCCGCTGCGCACCTGCTGCCGCAATCGGCCCTGACGCTGGACAACGAAGGCACGCTGGGCGTGCGCACCGTGGTGAACGGCAATGAGGCCGGTTTCGTGCCGGTGCAGGTGCTGCGCGACAGCATCGACGGCGTCTGGCTCACCGGCCTGCCTGAGACGGTTGAAGTGATCGTCGAGGGGCAGGAATACGTGATCGACGGCGTGCCGCTCGCGGTCACGTATAAGGGAGCGATGTAAGATGGTGGGCATCGTCGATTGGGCCGCAAGCCGCGCCCGCATGATCCTGGCCTTCATTGTCCTGTCGATCGTCGCCGGGGCAACGGCCTATGTCGGCCTGCCGAAAGAAGGCGAGCCGGACATCGAAATCCCGGCCCTCTTCATCTCCGTCCCCTTCCCCGGCATCTCCGCCGCGGACGCCGAGAAGCTGCTCGTGCGGCCGATGGAAACCGAGCTTTCCGATCTGGACGGGCTCGACAAGATGTCCTCCACAGCCGCCGAAGGCTATGCCGGTGTGGCGCTGGAGTTCGAATTTGGCTGGGACAAGACCAAGATCATCGCCGATGTGCGCGACCGGATGAACACGGTGGAAGCCGAGTTCCCGGCGGGGGCCGAGAAATACTCGATCAACGAAATCAACTTCTCCGCCTTCCCGATCATCATCGTGAACCTCTCCGGCGACGTGCCGGAGCGCACGCTGCTGCGCGTGGCGAAGGATCTTCAGGAAACGCTGGAAGCCCTTGATCCGGTTCTGGAAGCCGGGATCGCGGGCCAGCGCGACGAGATGGTCGAGGTGATCATCGATCCGCTGCGCCTTGAAGCCTATAACGTCACCGCCGCCGAGCTGATCAGCGTGGTGATCAACAACAACCAGCTGATCGCCGCCGGTGAGGTCGAAACCCCGACCGGCGCTTTCGCGGTAAAGATCCCCTCGTCTTTTGACGAGGCGCAGGACATCTACAACCTGCCCGTCAAAACCAATGGCGACCGCGTGGTGACGCTGGGCGATCTGGCGGAAATCAACCTCACCTTTGAAGATCGCGAAGGCACCGCGCGCTTCAACGGCGAAACGACGATTGCCCTGCAGGTGACCAAGCGCAAGGGCTTCCCGGTGATCGACACCGCCAAGCTGGTCACCGAAACCGTGGAAGCCGAACGCGCCAAGTGGCCGCAGGAGCTGCAGGACGCGATCCGCGTGGGCGTCTCCAATGACCAGTCCGTGCAGGTGGGCTCCATGGTGAGCCAGCTTGAAGGCTCGGTGCTCACCGCCGTTGCGCTGGTGATGATCGTGGTGCTGGGCAGCCTCGGCACGCGCTCGGCCCTTCTGGTGGGCTTCGCGATCCCGACCTCCTTCCTGCTCTGCTTCGCCATCCTTGCCGCCACCGGGATCACGATTTCCAACATGGTGATGTTTGGCCTCATCCTCGCGGTGGGGATGCTGGTGGACGGCGCGATCGTGGTGGTGGAATACGCCGACAAGCGCATCTCCGAGGGCGTCGGCCCGATGCACGCCTTCACCGAGGCGGCCAAGCGGATGTTCTGGCCCATCGTCTCCTCAACGGCCACGACGCTTTGTGCCTTCCTGCCGATGCTCTTCTGGCCCGGCGTGCCGGGCGAGTTCATGGGCATGCTGCCGGTGACGCTGATCTACGTGCTTTCGGCCTCGCTGGTGGTGGCGCTGATCTACCTGCCCGTGGTGGGTGGTGTGGCCGGGCGCAGCTCGCGCCAGCTGGAACGCGCCGCAAATGCCCTGCGCCCCCTGCCCTGGCTGGTGCGTGCGCTCTTCGTGGTGCCCTCGCTCTACCTCGTCTTCCTAGCGGCGCTGCAGCTGATCAACCCCGGCTACATTTTCGGCGGTGAAAGCCCGCTGCCGGCTGGCATGGTCTGGCTGCCCGGCGCGCTGATGATGCTCGTGGGTGGGCTGCTCTCCTCCATCACGCTGGATGCCGCCAAGATCCAGCGTAAGCCCAAGAAGGTGCAGGCCGGCTTCCGCCGCTCGCCCTTTGGCTGGGTGATCCGCTTCATCTCGGGCAACCCGGTGATGCCGCTTCTGACGATCGCCGCCGTGATCGGTTTCGTCGTTGCCGTGTTCACGACCTTCGGCGAGAACAACAACGGCGTTGAATTCTTCGTGGAAACCGAGCCCGAGCAAGCCATCGTCTACGTGCGCCAGCGCGGCAACCTCTCGCTCATCGAGAAGGACGAAGCCCTGCGCAGCGTCGAGGCCGTGGTGCTTGGCACCCCCGGCATCCAGAGCGCCTTTGCCTTTGCCGGCAACGGCGGGCTGGACAACAACACCGGCGGCGCCCAGCCCCCGCGCGACACGATCGGCCAGATCCAGATCGAGATGATCCCCTGGGAAGACCGCAAGGACATCGCCGAGCTGGACGGTGATCGGGTGCTGGACGCGCTCGAAGCCCGGCTCGCGACGGTGCCTGCGGTGAAGACCGAGATCCTCACGCTCTCCAACGGCCCGGCCTCGGCAAAGCCTGTGCACCTGCGCATCAAGGGTGACGATCTCGCCGCCATCGAAGAGGCCGCCCTCATGGTGCGCGCCAAGTTCGAGGACACCACCGCGCTGACCGACATCGAAGACACGCTGCCCCTGCCCGGCATCGACTGGGAAATCGAGGTGGACGTGCGCAAAGCCGGCCGCTACGGCGCCGATGTGGCCACCGTGGGCGGCATGGTGCAGCTCGTGACGCGCGGCATCCTGCTCGACACGATGCGGGTGGACTCCTCGGATGAGGAAATCGAGATCCGCGTGCGTCTCCCGGAAGAAGACCGCGTGCTCTCCACGCTCGATAGCTTGCGTGTGCGCACGCAGGACGGCCTCGTGCCGCTGTCGAACTTCATCACCCGCGAGCCTGTGGCGAAACTCGCCCAGATCGACCGTGTGGAGCAATCACGTTACTACGACGTGAAAGCCGGTGTCGCCTCGGACATGAAGAACGAAGCCGGTCAGGTGATCACGCCGACAGAACGCATCGCGACGCTCACCGAATGGCTGGAAACCGAAGCTGAGTTCCCGCAAGGCGTGGAATGGGAATGGACGGGCGACAACGAGGATCAGGCCGAATCCGGTGCCTTCCTTGCAAAAGCCTTCGCCGGCGCGCTGGCGCTGATGTTCATCATCCTGTTGGCGCAGTTCAACAGCTTCTACAATTCCGTGCTGGTGCTTCTGGCCGTGATCCTCTCCACGACGGGCGTGTTCATCGGCATGATGGTGATGGGGCAGACCTTCTCGATCATCATGACGGGCACCGGGATCGTGGCGCTTGCTGGGATCGTGGTGAACAACAACATCGTGCTGATCGACACCTACCAGGAATACTCGCGCTACATGCCGCAACTGGAGGCCATCGCCCGCACCGCGCAGGATCGCATCCGGCCCGTGCTGCTGACAACGATCACCACCATGGCCGGCCTTGCTCCGATGATGTTTGGCCTGTCGCTGGATTTCGCCAATGGCGGCTACACGATCGACAGCCCCACCGCGCTCTGGTGGAAACAGCTGGCCACGGCCGTGGTCTTCGGCCTCGGCATCGCCACGGTGCTGACGCTGGTGTTCACCCCCTCGCTGCTGGCGCTGCGCGTCTGGGCACGCACAGGGGCCTATTCCTCCTTCGTGCGCCTGAAAGCCCTCTCCATGGGCCGCGACAGCGTCGCCGCCCGCGATCTGGCGCTGAACAAGGCCAGCCGCAAGATCAAGGCCCCGGAGATCATCTGGGAGGATGCCGAGATCACCGAGGCCCCTGCGAAACCGGCACCACAAGGCACCGCACCGGCATCTGCGCCGCAAGAGCAAGAGGCGGAAGCGCCAAATGAAGACAGCACCCCCCAGCCGCCCCTGCGCGCAGCGGAATAGATCAAAGAAAGGGCCGCAATTTGCGGCCCTTCTTCATGCAGGGCTTGCGCGCCGCCCAAAAGAGCCCGCGGGGCTCTGCCCCGCACACAGGTTCGAGCGGGGCTCTGCCCCGCACCCCGGGATATTTCAACCAAGATGATCGGGCCCCACATTGTGGCGTCCTTAGCTTTGGCGGTTACAACCCTACGCCCAGGGCGTCGCCTCGCCCTGCAATGAACGCCCAAACACGTTTTCCCGATGCCAACGCAGGTTCTCAGGATGCGGCGCGTTTCGTGAATCTACTGGCCGCACCAGCCGGCCATCTGATGGCAGCAACCTGCCCACCACATCTTTTGGCACTTTGTTATGTGAGACGAGGATGGTCGCGCAATCATCCGCAACCGAGATCAAACCCCGGTCAAACATCCAATGCAGCGTGCCGGATAGAGCCAGCCCATTGCGCACGGAATCACTGCCCTGATTTTCCACCGGCCGGATATGTGCCGCCTGCACTTCGGGCCGCCCGCCGCCGTTGCGCAGCATCAGGCCAGACATCGCACAGCGGTAGCCGTAAGCGTCCCGCACTTTCCGGCGAAACGCGACATCGCGGTAGGGACGCCGCGTGAGTCGCTCAAGCACCGGGCGCTCAAAGGGCTGCGCCCCCTCTGCCAGTTCTGCCACTTGCGGATCGTATCGCGTCGCCTCGATTTGCTCCAATTCCGGAGGTAAGCCCAAGTTCACAATACTGGCAAACTCCGCGTCCGGCAGGCTTCGGACAGCGGATTGCACCACACCGCCAACCGCTGGCGACCCATCCGGTTTGCTCAAAGCGGACTCCAGCGGGCGGCCCTCCACCAGGCGGGGCACCTCCCGATCAAATGGAAGGAAACTGCCCGGATCGATCACAGCCAGAAAACGGCCGTCTACCCCAGGCTTCGGGATAACCCGGCTAATCTTCGCAACAGCGAAATAGCCGCGCGGGCCGGCTTTCACAGGCTCGTAATAGACAATCCAGTCGCCAACCCCGTCCTGAACCGATTTCAGGTATTGGCGCGGGAAGTCGTACACGACATCGGGCTCGTCCTCGTAAATCGAGTCAGCCCTATGCAGGAGGACAAGTTTCACCATGCGCCCAGGAAAACCTTAACCCGCAGAAAAGCAAGATGTTTCAACCAGACATCAACAAAGCACCAACGCGAAATCACAGTTTGGGTCTTCCATAAGAAAATTGCCCCACTTTGTTCTGAAAATATCTCGGGGGAGGCGCCGAAGGCGGCGGGGGCAGAGCCCCCCCCTACCCGGCCCGTCTCAGGCGGCGTCTTCTGCTTCGGCGGCCTGCCGTTGCCACATGCGCGCGTAGCGGCCCTCTGTTGCCAGAAGGTCTTCGTGGCGGCCCTGTTCTACGATCTGCCCTTCTTCCAGCACCACGATGCGATCGGCATCCACCACGGTGGAGAGCCGGTGCGCGATGGTGATAACCGTGCGCCCCTGCCCCATTTCACGCAAGGATTCCTGAATGTCGCGTTCGGTGTCGGTGTCGAGCGCGGAGGTGGCTTCGTCCAGCAGCAGGATCGGCGGGTTTTTCAGCAGGGTGCGGGCGATGCCGACGCGCTGCTTCTCGCCGCCCGAAAGCTTCAGACCGCGCTCGCCGACAGCGGTGTCATAGCCTTCCGGCAGGCTTTCGATGAACGTATCGATCCGGGCCGCGCGGGCGGCTGCGATGACCTCTTCGCGGCTGGCCTCTGGGCGGCCGTAGGCGATGTTGTAATAGATCGTGTCGTTGAACAGCACGGTGTCCTGCGGCACCACGCCGATCTGGCTGTGCAGGCTGTCCTGCGACACGTCGCGCAGGTCCTGACCGTCGATCGAAAGCGCCCCGCCGGAAACATCGTAGAAGCGAAACAGCAGCCGCCCGATGGTGGATTTGCCGGAGCCGGATGGCCCGACGATGGCCACCGTTTCCCCTGCCCCGACAGTGAGGGAGACGCCTTTCAGGATCGGGCGCTCCGGCGTGTAGCCGAATTCCACCTGATCGAAACGGATCTCTCCCCCGTTCACCTTGAGCGCGGGCGCGCCGGGTTTGTCCTTCACCTCGGCGGGCTGTTCGAGCAGGTCGAACATCTCGCCCATGTCCACCAGCGCCTGCCGGATCTCGCGGTAGACCGTGCCGAGGAAGTTCAGCGGCATGGTGATCTGGATCATATAGGCGTTGACCATCACGAAATCGCCCACGGTCAGATCGCCGTTCTGCACACCAAGCGCCGCCATGACCATCACGGCCACCAAGCCGGAGGTGATCAGCAGGCTCTGGCCGAAGTTCAGGAAGGCCAGCGAGTAGCTGGTTTTCAACGCGGCCTTCTCATAGCCCGCCATGGCCACGTCGTAGCGCGCCGCCTCGCGGCTTTCGGCCCCGAAATACTTCACCGTTTCGAAATTCAGCAGGCTGTCGATCGCCTTCTGGTTGGCGTCCGTGTCCTGATCGTTCATCTCCTTGCGGATGCGCACGCGCCATTCGGTCACCGTGAAGGTGAACCATACGTAGGCTGCGATGGTGAGGGCCACCACCACCAGATACCAGACGTCAAAGACCCACCAGAGGATCACCGAGATCATCAGGAGTTCGAGCACCAGCGGCCCGATGGAGAACAGAAGGAAGCGCAGCAGGAACTCCACACCCTTCACGCCGCGCTCGATGATGCGCGACAGCCCCCCGGTCTTGCGGGTGATGTGGTAGCGCATGGAAAGCCGGTGGATGTGGGTGAAGGTTTCCAACGCCAGTTGCCGCAGGGCGCGCTGGCCGACGCGGGCAAACACCACATCGCGCAGTTGCTGAAAGCCGACGTTCATCAGCCGCGCCAGCCCGTAGGCCACCGTCAGCCCCACTGCACCCGTGGCCAGCATCCAGGCCGGGGTCGTGGCCCCATCCTGCGCCAGCGCGTCCACGGCGGCCTTGTAAAAGAAAGGCGTGGTGACGGCGATGAGCTTGGCCACGAAGAGGATTGCCAGCGCGGCCACCACGCGACGTTTCACCCAGGCTTCTCCGTCCGGCCAGAGGTAGGGCGCAACCTTGCGGATCGTGCGCCAGCCGCTCACGCGGTGCGCGTCGTCAAGGGCGGTGGCCGTGGGGCTCAGGCGGCGCATGGGCGCTCCTTTTTGCTAGGGGACACCGCAGCTTAAGGCCACGGGAGGCGAGACGCCACCCCGTGGCCCTGTGGGTTTCTGCACCCGGCCTGTGCATCGGGTCCCAGGGTTCCTCCGGCCTTTACTCCGGAACGGTGAAGATCTGGCCCGGATAGATCAGGTCCGGGTCGCGGATCTGATCGGCATTGGCCTCGAAGACTTTCACGTAAAGGAAGCCGTCGCCGTAGGTTTCAGAAGCGATGCCCCAGAGCGTGAAGCCCGGCTGCACGGTGACGATCACCGGACCACTTGGGGCTTGCGCCGGGGTGGGCGTTTCCACCTGCGCGGACGCCTCCGGCGTGGCGGGGGCCTCTGTCGAGGGCGCGGCTGCGCCGTCGGCCACTAGGGCCGTTTCCGCAGGGGCTTCGGTGGATGCATCCGTGGCAGGAGCCTGCGCTGTGCTGACGTCCGCCCCCTCCTGGCTTGCGTCCGCCACCGGCGCGGCTGTCGCGCCAAGGGCTTCGGCCAACACTTCGGCGCTTTCGCGTTTGAAGGGGATCTCTGTGCGGGCAGAGAGCTTGCCGTCGGCCCCGATCTCATCGGCGCGCAGGGTGTAGATGCCCGGTGCGACCCCGGCCAGCACCGTGCTCCAGCCGCCTGCATCCGACACCGGCGCATCGGCGATGACGGCGCCGTTCAGGTAGAGCCGAACGGTCTGGCCCGAAAGCCCCCGGCCCGCGATCTGCACGTCGCCGGTGGCGGTATAGCCCACGGTGTCGATGCTCAGCACGCCCGCGTCTGCGCCATCCTGCAGCACGCGCACGCCGGTTTGATCGGCCAGAAGCACGCGGGGGGCGGGTTTGGCAGTGGGGGCGGCCTGTGTCTGGGCAGGCTCTGCCGAGGCCACCTCACTGGGCGACGCTTCAGGCGTGGTTTGCGCGCCCGCCGTGGCGGTCTCGGTGTCCGCCGCCTGTTGGCTAGAGACATCAGCCTGCACGGGTGTCTCTGTGGAAGGCGCTGTGGCTGGATCGGCTGCAGCGCTGGCCTCTGCCGGAGCAGCCTGCGGGGCGGTTTCCGCCTCCTGCTGGGGCGCCTCGGCCTTGGCAAGCGCCTCGGTGGCGGCCGTTTCCGGCTTAGGCTTATCGGCCTCGACCGCGGCAAGCGGCAGGGAGACGGGCTCGATGATCACAGATTCATCGGAGCCCACGCGCAGCCCGTTCGTTGTCATCACCAGCGAGACAACGCGGGGCTGCGGGCTGGGATCGACGGAGAAGAGCGCGACGAACTTGCCGGAGGTGTCGGCGGCGGTTGTGGCGATTTCGGCGCGGTCCAGCAGAACGGCAATCGCGGCGTTGGGCTGGCCTGCCCCGGCCACCAGCGCGTTGCCCTCGGCATCGATGCGCACGACATCAAACGTGGGCGGGGCCGGGTTTTGCGCGGCAGGAGTCTGGGCGGGCGTCTGGTCAGGAGTATCCGCAGGCGCGGCTTCGGCGCTTTCAGCAGTGGGCGCTTCTGCGCGCGTTGCGGCCTGTCCATCGGCCTCGGCTTGCACCTGCGCGCCGTCCTGCGCCTGCGTACCCGCGTCGGATTGCGCGGGGGCGGCTATGGGTTCTGCATCACTTGCAACGGTTTCGGGCTCAGCGGCTTCCGGCGCGGTTTCCGGCGCGGTGGCGACGGTCTCGGTTTGCGCGGGGGCCTCCGCCTCGACGCTGCTTTGCGCCGCCTCAGTGGCAGCTTCTCCAACAGCGGCCTCATCTGCGGCCACAGCCTTGGGTGCCGGCTCCGCCGCAGGTGCGGCGGTGGCTTCGGCGGTATCAGACACCGGTTCCGGCGTTTGCTCGGGGGCCGCGTCTGATGCCTCCGCCGTCGCCTCCTGCGGGGTTTCCCCGCCGGGTTGCGGTTCGGGCTGCACCGGGAGCGTCACCGGCTCCACCGGGTTATCCTGTTGCGATTGATAGAAAAAATATCCGCCGGCGGCCAGAGCCACGGCCACGGCAGCACCAGCGAGGATGCCGCCGCTCAGACCAGCGAAGGACGAGCTTGCCATATTCCGTATTCCCCAAGTGACACTCCAGCAGCAGGAGCGCGTTGCGCCAACCTAGCAAAGGCGGCTATCAGGGGCCAAGGCAATGGCAGCGAAAGAATTGAATTCATGGCTAATTCAACACAATCCGTCTGTGTCTACTGCGGCTCGCGCAAGGGCCGCCATGCCGCCTACGAGGC